>KV797076.1:43334-47522 GCA_001809325.1 Neisseria sp. HMSC077D05
TTGTCCTGATTTAAATTTAATCCACCATATCTGTATTGTTGGCGGCTTCGTTGTCTTGTCTTGCTTTGAATTTGGCTGCTATCGATTTCATAAATAACCTGATAGTGCAAGATTGCGGCAGATTGTGGTGTGTCGCTCATTCAATTCTGGCTTGAAGTTTGTCGGATAGAAAAAGGTCGTCTGAAAACCGGATTCGGATTTTCAGACGACATTTGTTTGAATGGACATCTTGTTTATTCGATGACTTCTTCGGTTGTGGTGCTGCGGTAGGTAGAGCCGTTGAACGTCGGCATAGGCGGGGGGAGTAGGTTGTTGAGGGTTAGGGCGGCGGGATTCAGGGTAGGATAGCCGCTGAAGGTTACGGAGTAGCCGCCGTTGGCGGTACTGCGGATTTTGGCGTGCGCGCCCAAGGGGAAGGTGCTTTTATTGGTGATGTGTCCGAAGGGGAAACCTGTCAGGACGGGGACTTTGGCGGTGCGCGAGACGTGGTTGACGACGGCAGAGAAGTCGTAGCTTGAATCATATACGTCGCGGATGGTGCCCATGCGGAAGTCGCCGAAGATGATGGCGCGTTGTTTTTGCAGAATGCCTGCAAGATAAAGCGTGTTCAACATGCGTTCGATGCGGTAGGGTTGTTCGCTGACGTCTTCAACGAACAGGATGCCGCCTTGGATGTCGGGCATATAGGGCGAGCCTGCGAGTGAGGCGAGGACGCTGAGGTTGCCGCCCCACAATGTGCCTTCGACGTTGACGTTGGCGCGTTGGATAGCGGGAACGTCGATGACGTTGACGTTGTTGGTGGTGCCGCGGATGAACGAATCCATGGTGAAGACGCTGGGTTCGGGTTTGCCGAATTCGCTGTAAACCATGGGGCCGGCGAAACTTGCCATATTGCCTTTGGCGAGCAGGGCGAGTTGGACGGCGCAAACGTCGCTGAAGCCGAAGAACAAGGTACCGCGTTCGCGCATTCTGGCGCCGAGTGAGGCGAAGTCGATTTGCGGCAGGATGCGTGCCGCGCCATAGCCGCCGCGCAAACCCATGAGGACTTTGGGTGTTTCAACGCGGCCGGTGGCGACCTCTTGGAAGTCGGCGACACGTTGGGCGTCGGAGCCGGCGAAGCGTTGATAGCGTCGGCTGCCTGCTTGTTGGTTGGTTACGGTAAAACCTGCGTTATAGAGGCGGGTCAAGCCTGCGTTGACGCGGTTGGGGTCTTCGGCAAAGCCGGAAGGGGCGACAACGCGGAGGAGGTTGTCGCCGGAGCGTGGGGGATGGCTGGTTTTGGGCTGCACGGGTTGGGCTTTCGCTGTGTTGCCGGTTTGAGTGGACGGGGTAACGGTAGTGCCGGTGCCGCAGGCTTGCAGCAGACCGGCTCCGGCTGCGGCGGAGCAGGCGCGGAGGAAATGGCGGCGGGAGGTTTGCCAGGTCATATGGTTTCCTTTGGTTGGGTTTCAGACGACCTTTTCGGCAGGGGTCGTCTGAAAATCTGTTGATATGCGGTTTCCGATACGCCCGTTAAGGTTGTCTGAACATTACGCCAGCAGGGCTTTGACTTGTTCCGTCCAATTGTCCGGCAGGGTCATGCCGTGTTCGCGGACGGGGGCTGCCCAAATCGGGGCGGGAAAGTTGGCATCGTTTTCAAAGCGCGCGATGACGTGCCAATGTAGATGGGGGACAACGTTGCCCAGGCTGGCAAGGTTGATTTTGGCGGGGCGGAACACTTGGCGCATGGCGGTTTCGACTTTATACACCATTTCCATAATTTCGGCACGTTCGGCGGCTGAAAGGTCGGTCATCTCGGCGATGTGGTCGTTCCAGATGACGCGGCAGAATGCCGGGGCTGCGGCTTCGTTGTGGACGGCGATGACGCGCAGGTTTGGGGTTTGCAGCAAAATGTCTTCGTTGTCTGCGGTGCAGATGGGGCAGATCATGGGTTTTTCTTTCTGAGTCTGAATAGTAATCGGATGATTTCAATCAGGATTTTTAGAACGAGGTAAATGGCAGTCAGAGATATGAATGCAAAAAGCCACGGTTCAGGTATAAACCACCAAAATAAATAGGCGGGCGTGATTAAGTCGTCACATTCTTCGGCACTCTTAACGTGATCGCACAAGCCAAAGCGAAAAAATCATTGACATCATGAAAGGGCGAATAGGCGAACATAAGCGCTATGGGCGTCACACAAATCGATGCAATGATGGCAATCCAAAAGAATGGTTTGATATAGTGGATTAAATTTGAACCAGTACGGCGTTGCCTCGCCTTGCCGTACTATTTGTACTGTCTGCGGCTTCGTCGCCTTGTCCTGATTTAAATTTAATCCACTATAAGTTTGAGTGCCGTCATGGATGAAGTGTTATAAAAATTTTGCTGCGCCTCGGTTGGCGAGCTCGTCGGCTTTTTCGTTTTCAGGGTGTCCGGCATGACCTTTTACCCAAGTCCAGCGGACTTCGTGCTGTTGAACCAAGCTGTCGAGTTCTTTCCATAAATCATCGTTTTTCACCGGTTTTTTGGCGGCGGTTTTCCAGCCGTTTTTTTTCCAGCCGTGAATCCAGCTTTCCATGCCGTTTTTGACGTATTGCGAGTCGGTGCAGATGATGACTTGGCAGCGTCGTTTTAGGGACTTCAGGCCCTCAATGACGGCGGTCAGCTCCATGCGGTTGTTGGTGGTTTCCGCTTCGCCGCCGAACAGTTCTTTTTCATGTGCGCCGTAACGCATGAACACGCCCCAGCCGCCAGCACCGGGATTGCCTTTGCATGCGCCGTCGGTGTAGAGATAGACGGGTTTGTCCATAAAATACCTTTGTGTGAAGAGCCATTATCATAACACAAGGCAGGAGGTCGTCTGAAAGCGGGGTTTGGGAATGGTTGGTTAAGCGGATGAATGGATGTCGCGCTGATTGTCGGCAATAGGAAGCAGGTCGTCTGAAACCTTTTCAGACGACCTGTTTGGCTATGGGCGCGGTGTTAACTGCCTGCGCCGACGGTATAGATTTTACCGATGCTGTCGGGGTCTTGCAGGACGGCGGCGACGGCGGCGGCGAGTCCGTTTCGGCTCATGTAGTTTTTAGGGATGCCGTCGGGGTGGTCGGTCAGGATGTGGCGATTGTCTTCGCTGTTGTCCAAACCGCAGGGGCGGAGGATGGTCCAGTTCAAACTGCTTTGTTTGAGGTAGATTTCGGCTTCGGTTTTGGCGCGGACGGCTTCGCCGAGGGCTTGTTTGAAGGGTTCGCTCATCATGTCCCATTGTTCGCCACAACCCATGCTGGTAATCAGGATGAAACGGGCTTGCGGATTGGCGGCTTGGGCGGCGGCGATGATGTTGATATTGCCCAGTGCGTCGCTGCGTATGCCTTGTTCGTTTTTGCCGCCGACGAAGCTGATGACGCTGTCGGGGCGGTATTGTGCGAACACTTTGTCGAGCGCGTCGGCATCGAGCGCGTCGGCGGTGGTCGTCTGAATGTGGTGTTCGCTAAAGAACGAATCCTCAGATGGCCTTCTTAATACGGCAACGGTGTTGGCGGGGTTGGTCAGCGTGCGGATGAATGCGCGGCCGGACGGGCCGTTGGCGCCGAAGATGAGTTGCATGGGGTCTCCTTTGTGTGTCGGATGGTAAGGGGTTCAATAATTTGTTCACTTTGTTGAGTGGTTGCGGCGGGCTGGTTGATTTTCAGACGACCTTTTTGTGTTTGATGCTGCGTGGCCGTGGGCATAGCCCACGCTACTTCTTTTCGGTTTTTTCGTGGTAGAGCGGTGGTCGTCTGAAAAATGGGCAAAGCGGGTTTTATAAAAACTGCCGTAGCGTGGGCTTTGCCCGCGGAATTGACTTACTGGTTTGTGCTTTGCCCTCTCCCTAGCCCTCTCCCACGGGGAGAGGGGATGGGTTGGCAGGGAAATTCCAAGTGGCAGAGAAACCAAAAATGGTTCAGTTGTAGCGTGGGCTATGCCCGCGATTTTGCCCCAAAGGTCGTCTGAAATCTGTATTTGTTTTTAACGAAACTCGCTGTATTCGTTTTAACTTCATTGATACTGCGCTTTCAGACGACCTTTTTGTGTTTGAAGCCGTGTGGTCGTGGGCATAGCCCACGCTACTTCTTTTCGGTTTTCTTTTGTGGTAGAGCTTAGGTCGTCTGAAAACGGGCAAAGCGGGTTTCATGACAACTGCCGTAGCGTGGGCTTTGCCCGCGGAAT
>KV797076.1:47622-53805 GCA_001809325.1 Neisseria sp. HMSC077D05
AAATCTGTATTTGTTTTTAACGAAACTCGCTGAATTCGTTTGAACTTCATTGATGTTGCGTTTTCAGACGACCTTGTTGTGTTTGATACTGTGTGGTCATGGGCAAAGCCCACGCTACTTCTTTTCGGCTTTTCCGCGGCAGAGCGGTGGTCGTCTGAAAACGGGCAAAGCGGGTTTTATAACAATAGCCATGGGTGGGTTTTACCCGCGGAATTGACTTACCAGTTTGGTGTCGTGCCCTCTCCCTAACCCTCTCCCACGGGGAGAGGGGATGGGTTGGCGGGTAAACGCTAAGTGGTAGAAAAGCCAAAAATGGTTGGGTCTCGGTATCCTCAATTCCCTCTCCCCGTGGGAGAGGGTTAGGGAGAGGGCGGTAAGCGCAAGCTTACTTTGGAGCAAACGCCAATCTTGCAGGCAGTCTGTCGAATTTCATCGGCTATTTACGATACCGAAAGATGGTTTCGTTTGTGCAGGAATGCGGTAATTTTTATCAGTTTTCAGGCAGAGGTCGTCTGAAACCTGTTTAAGCAGCCTCAAACAGTTTTCTCATGGCTTCGATTTGGTGTTGTTTGAGTTCGCCTGCTTCGTCGCGGCCGACGAAGATTTTGAACATGGCGCCGCCGTTGCGGTTGATGAAGTTGAGCGAGCAGGTGGCTTTGCCCATAAACGGGCGTTCCAAAAGGTAGATGGCGGCGCAGTTTTCGTAATAGATATGACCGTGTACGCCGCCGTCGGTTTCGGGGTGGTCGAAGTTGTAGAAGCCGCGGCCGACTTTGCCGCTAGGTAATTTGCCGGTGACTTCGACGATGGCGTCGGGGGTGTGGGCGATGAAGGTGACGGCTTCGTCCCAAGCGGCGACGGCTTGGAGGATTTCGACGATGCGGCTGCCTTCGGTTTGGCGGATGCAGTTTTCGGGCAGGCAGCGGATGACGTCTTCAAAGCTGCATTGGTTTTGCGCGGCGAGCATTTCGAGCACTTGGCCGGGATTTTTTTCCAATGATTGGCGCAACATGATTTGTTGTTCGGATGAAAGTTTTTGCATGGTTTGATCCTTTTCTTGGGTTGGGAGGGTGAGCATGAGTTTGCGGATGAGGGTGGGCGACCAGTAGCGGCCGCTGGTGTTCAGGCGGATGAGGCCGTCTGAAGCTTGTTCTTCAAAGAGTTGCATTGCCTGCCATTGGGCAATCAGTTTCTGCGCGGCGGCGTTGCCGTCAAACAGCGAGGAATTCAGACGACCTGTTTCCATGTCGTGCTGCACTTGTCCGAGCAGGGTTTTGTTCGGGCTATGGCCGCTCATGAAGGCGATGTTTTTTTCGCCTGTCGGCGTGGCGAGGTAGCTGTCTAAATCGCCCTGCACCTGATAGCTGAAGCCGCCGAAGTTGCCGCCTGCGCCGGAGCCGAACGCCCAGCAGGGGATATTAGATTTAACTAGGGTATTGTAGCGGTTGCGTTCGCCGCGGCCGGGGTAGGCGAAATGGCTGTTGCTGACTTGGTTCCAGCCTTTTTGTGCCAGCGTTTCGACGGCGTAGGCGTATTGGTCTGCCTGAACGTCGAAACCCAGCGGGGCGGGAAATGCGCCTTTTTCCACCATGCGGTTGATGGGCAGCATGGGATAGAGGTTGAAAGCGTAGGTGTCGAGTCCGGACAAAGGCAGGGCGGTGGCGCGTTCGAGGTCGTTTTGCCAAACGGCGTCGGTTTGGTTGGGCAGACCAAACATCAAATCGACAACGATGACGGCATTGATTTCACACAGTTTTTCCAAATAGGCAAAGGCTTCGTCGCCGCTGTGTTTGCGGCCGAGGCGGCGGCGGATGGCGGTGTCGAAAGTTTGCACGCCGATGGAAATGCGGTTGGCACCCGCTTCGACGCAGGCTTGGGCTTTTTCTATGTCGAAATGGCTCATGCGGCCTTCGATGGTGAATTCGCAGTCGTCGGCAATCGGCAGGTATTGGTAACAGGCGCGGATGAGTCTGGCGAGGTCTGGGGTTTGCAGCGCGGTGGGCGTGCCGCCGCCGAAATAGACGGCGCGGATTTTGCCGTTGCCCTGACGGATTTCGGCTTCCGCCGCCATTTCTTCGATGATTTTGTCGGTGTAAACGCTGCTGTAACTCTCTTTCCACGCGTTGCGGTAGAAGCCGCAGAACACGCAGTGGTTGGCGCAGAAGGGGATGTGCAGATAGGCGAGCGCGTCGGAATCGGCGGCATGGGGGAGCTGCTGCCGCCAAATGTTCTGCCATTGCGGACGGGGAATCGGTATGCCGCCCCATATCGGCATCAACGCCTGCCGTTCGGGAAAGGCTTTGGGCGCGGATTGGCGCGGTGTCCAAACAATCTGCTGTTCCATAGTTGATTAAAAATGATTATTAATCAGATTTGGAAATTAAATCACTGGTGGTAGGTAGTGTCAAGGGACGATAGCGAGGGGAAACAGAAAATGAAAAGTATCGGTAACTGACTAAATTTTGAGTTCGGTATATGCGGGATGGCTTGAGGTCGTCTGAAAAATCAAAGGCTTGATTTGCTTTTAGCCTTAGTTATGAGGCATTCAACTCATGGCTTGTTTTCAGACGACCTCTTGGGTTTACGTCAAAACTTAAGTTGCACGCGGGCGGCGAAATTGCGTCCGGTTTCAGTGTACAAATCCATCACGCTTGAGCGGCTCATGCCGGCGACGTCTGCGTGTTGCCAGTATTTTTTGTTGCCGATGTTGTAAATGTTCGCGCCGATTTCGACGTTTTTAGACGGCTTGTACCACGCGCCGACATCCCATACGCCGTAGCCCGGCGCTTGGAAAACGCTGTCGCTGCTGACGCGGCTGTGTTTTTTCGACCAGCGCAGTTTGGTATCGACGCCCCATTTTTCTTGCGCGTAGTCCAAGCCCAAAACACCGTTGAGCGGGTAGGCGGAATCCAGCGGCGTGCCGTCTTGCTGCTTGCCGTGCATCCAAGCGATGCTGCCGGAGACTTGCCAGCCCGGCAGGAATTTGTAGGCGGCGGAGGCTTCTACGCCGTAGGTTTTGACCCTATCCAGATTTTGATATTGGTACTGGATAATCGGGCGGCCGCCTATGGTGGCGGTGCCGACTTCGGTGCGGTCGATGAAGTTTCGATAACGGTTGTAGAACGCGGTAACTTGCGCGCGGGCGCGTTAGTTTTTGAACTTCATGCCCAATTCGAAGCTGTTGGAGCGTTCGGATTTGAGATTCGCATTCGGGATGACGGCATAGCCGTAGGTCGTGTTGGCAAACGCCATGGTCGCGCTGTCAAACGGCGGCGTGCGGAAGCCTTGTGAATAAGTGGCGAAACCGGTGAACTGCTCGCCCATCGGAACGCTCAGGCGCAGGCTGGGCGTGAGCGCGGAATCGTTGAAGCGGGTTGCCGTGCCGTCGGGGTTGGCGTTGAGATAGGCTTGGTCGGTTTCAGTGTTCAGTTTGTCTTTCTCGTAACGCAGGGCAGGGGTCAGGACGATACCGTTGCCGAAGGTCAGGCTGTCTTGTGCGTACAGGCTGAGGGTTTTGCGTTTGCTGTCGGGGAAGGTTTTGTTCGGATAGGTGCTGCCCGCATAGACCTTGCTGACGGCGCCGGTCAGGTTGTCCACGGTCAGGCTGTCGCGCGGACGGGCGGTTTCGGTATGTTTGTATTCGGCTCCGGCAACGACGGTTTGTTTGACCGCGCCTTCAAATTCCCACACCCCGCGTCCGGTCAAGCCGCGTATGACTTGTTCGAAGCCGTAATCGGAATAGCGGGTCGAGTTGCCGAGTTGGCGCGCGCCCATGCGGGTAATGCTGACATCGACGGCATCGTCTTCCGTGCGCAGTTTTTGCTGATAGGCGGTCAGGTTCGCTTCTTTCAGACGACCCTCGCCGGTGTAGCGGTAGCCCGCTTCAATGCGTTGGCGGCGGATGCGGTCGCGGGCGTTGCTTTCCGAAGTCGCCACCGTTACCGGTCCGCGCGATTGCGAACCCAAGCCGTTTGCCAACACGGTGTCGTTGGCGTGGTAATACTGTTCGTACAAGGTTTCAAAACGGTGGCGCTCGTTACCGATACTGCCTTTTGCCAAAATATTGTAGGCATTGTTTTTCTGCGGGTTGGTGGCGGTGCGCGAAGTCGAGTAGCTTTTGTCGCCGCCCATGTTTTTCGTTTCGTGTCCTTGGCGGCGCGTCAGCATCAACAGGCCTTCGGCGTTTTCATGGAAACCGGCGGCTGTCGCCGTTACGCCGTGGCTGCGGTCGTGGCTGCGGTAGCCGTGTTTCAAACCGAAATGCCCGCGTTTGTCCGCATCGACGAAATCACGCGGCGAGAGCGTGACCATGTTCACCACGCCACCGAGCGCATCGCTGCCGTAGAGCGCGGAATAAGGGCCTTTGACAATATCGACCTGCTTGAGCGTGTCGCTTTCGACCATATCGCGTCCCGAAATCGCGCCGTTAGAACCGCCGCCCGCGTAGGATTCGGGAATGCGTACGCCGTCCACCATCATCAGGATGCGGTTGCCGTCTATGCCGCGGATATTGATGCCCGCATGGCCGCGGCGGTTGTTATCAGACGGCACACTGACGCCGGGTTCGTACAAAACCATGTCGTCCAAATTCTGCGCCGACGCTTGGTTTAAGGTCTTACGCCCGATAACCGACACATTCGGCGCGGCTTTGTCCAACGTTTGCGCGTTGCGGTCGGCGGTAACAAGCACGGGCGCCAGCTCTACTTGCTGGGCAGGCTGAACGTCCGCCGCATACAAATAATGTTGGGAAAACAATGCGCTTAAAGCGCAAACGACTGCCTTTTGTTTCATGAAGCGTACCTGTAAATCAAATAATAATCGTTTCTATTTATATTGTAATTTTGAGGAATGCGCAAGTTTTGTGGCGAATATCGGGAATGGGGGAACGTGGCGGGCGGTGTGGTAATAGGGGATGGAAATGAAAAATATTCGGTTTCTGTCATGCCGAAGAAAGTGGGAAAAACGTTTCTAAATAGCGCTGAATTTCCGATAAAAATTAACAAGCCGAATCGCTTCTGGATTTCTGTTTATATAGTGGATTAAATTTAAATCAGGACAAGGCGACGAAGCCACAGACAGTACAGATAGTACGGCACCGATTCACTTGGTGCTTCAGCACCTTAGAGAATCGTTCTCTTTGAGCCAAGGCGAGGTAACGCCGTCTGGTTTAAAGTTAATCCACTATACAAAAAGGGCAGCAGGATGAATGCCTTACCCATGTGATGCCGCTAAAGAACAAAAAGGTCGTCTGAAACCCGTATTTCAGGTTTCAGACGACCTTTTGTCTGTATTCTCAGACGGATAGCTTACATTTGCTGTTGCGCCGCTTTGATGGCGTTTTGGTCGGGATTAATCAAAATCTCGACGCGGCGGTTTTGGGCGCGACCTTCAACTGTCGCGTTAGACGCGATAGGATGACGCGAACCGTATCCGGCGGTGGTCAGGCGCGAGCCGTTCACGCCGCGCGATTGCAGGTAGTCGGCAACGGCAAGTGCACGGTTGCGGGACAGCGGCTCGTTGATGGCGTCGTTGCCGGTGTTGTCGGTATGACCGTTAATCGTCAAAGTCGTGTCGGGGTATTGCACCAGCGTTTCGGAGGCGGTCGCCAAAGCGTTTCGCGCCTGATTGCTCAATGCCGCGCTGCCTGTGGCGAAGGTGACGTTTTCAGGCATCACCAGCTTGATTTGGTTGCCTTGGCGTTCCACTTCGATGTTGGTGTTTTTCAGGTTTTCACGCAGTTTTTTCTCTTGATAGTCCATGTAGCCGCCTACGCCCGCACCGATCGCGCCACACGCCAACGCGGAGTTGCGCGCGCCTTTGCCGCCGTGGGTCAGTGCGCCGACGATGCCGCACACTGCCGCGCCGCCCAAGCCGTACATGGCGGTTTTGCTGGTGTTGCGTTGTCCGCTTACAGGGTCGGTCACGCAGCCGGTCAGAGCCAAAGGGATTGCTAATGCGGCAACGGTTAGGGATTTAAAGAGTTTCATTAAGATGTCCTTTCGACGACGCAGGGGTCGTCTGAAAATCAGTTGGAAGAAGAGATGGCTCCCGCCATGATTCATAATTATCCTTAATCCAATCTCCGTTCATCCAAAATTGCCCGCGCGTTCCAGAGATAATGCAATGGATAACTTGAATAAGGTATTTTTATTCCTTGAATTGTCAAACCAAGTGCAACGATTT
>KV797077.1:0-23336 GCA_001809325.1 Neisseria sp. HMSC077D05
GCCGATATTTTGAACAGCGAGTTCGCCCGCCCGCTGACCATCGCCGAAATCGCCCGCCGCGTCGGACTGAACGAATGCTACCTGAAACGCTATTTCAAAGCGCAAACCGGCGAAACCGTCGCCGGACGCCTGCGCCGCCTGCGGCTGGAACACGCGCTCGCCCTCATCGAATCCGGCAGCACCGTCCAAGCCGCCATGCACTTTTGCGGCTACCGCCACGCGGGACGGTTCAACGAAGCGTTCAGACGGCATTACGGATTTTTGCCTTCGGATGTGAAGAAGTGCTGATGGGGCCGGCGGCATAGATATAGTGGATTAACTTTAAACCAGTACGGCGTTGCCTCGCCTTAGCTCAAAGAGACGATTCTCTAAGGTGCTGAAGCACCAAGTGAATCGGTTCCGTACTATCTGTACTGTCTGCGGCTTCGTCGCCTTGTCCTGATTTATGTTAATCCACTATATTTTGATTTGAAACAACCATTAAAAAAGGTCGTCTGAAAAAGCAGTTTCAGACGACCTTTTTTCATTCGCGGCGGCAGTGTCGCTCCCCGCCCTTACCCTAAAAATTCTTTCAAAAACAGCAACACGCAGGCGAGTTCATCGGCGGATTCGCGTTGCGTACCGTTGCCGGTATGGCCGCCGCCGTCCGGAGCGCAGAGCCACGATTGCGCGGAGGTTTCGCGCAGTTTGGCGTAGAACTTGAGCGCGTGGGCGGGATGGACGCGGTCGTCAGACAGGCTGGTGGTGATGAGTGCGGGCGGGTATGGCACGTCGTCTGAAAGATTGTGATACGGCGACAATTCGCCCAGCCAGCGTTTGCAGACTTCGTATTTTTGCGGGTTGCCGTATTCGTCCGTCCAGCTTGCGCCGGCGGAGAGCAGCGGATAGCGGATCATGTCGGTCAGCGGCACTTCGCACACCAGCGCGCCTATGCTTTGCGGTTCGCGCACAAAGGCAGCGGCGGTAATCAGGCCGCCGTTGCTGCCGCCCTGCAAACCGATGTGTTTGGGCGAACTCATGCCGCGTTCGGACAAATCGCGCACGACGGCAAGCAAATCGTCGACGCTTTTGTGTTTGCTGATTCCCTGCGCCGCCTGATGCCAGTGCGGGCCGAACTCGCCGCCGCCGCGTATGTTCGCCAATACGAAGGCGTTGCCCTCTTCCAGCCAGTATTTGCCGATGCTGCCCAGATAATGCGGCAGCTCGGGCACGCCGAAACCGCCGTAGGCATAGACCAGCGTCGGCGTGTCGGGCGCGGCGTTTTTGCCGACGTGGAAATAAGGAATGCGTTCGCCGTCGGACGAAACCGCCCAAAACTGCCGCACTTCGATGCCGTCTGAAACAAACTGCTGCGGCTGGCGGCGCATGACGGTCAGTTCCATCACGTTCAAATCCAGCGCAAACAGCGTAAGCGGCGTGGTGAAATCGCTGGCGGCAAGGTAAACCACGTCGCCGCCCCAAGGCTGGTCGGTCATTTCCAGCGCGCCCGAAGGCAGGCGCGGCAGTTCGGCTTCCTGCCATTTCCCATCGGCAAACCGCCACGCTTTCAGACGGCCTTGCACGTTTTCCAGCAGGCTCGCCACCACGAAACGCTTGGTCGTTTCCACGCTTTCCAATGCCTGCGTTTCATCGGGCGCAAACAAAAGCTGCGCCGCGCCCAATTCGCCCCGATTCAGCTTCACCGCCACCAGCGCGCCGCTCGGATAGCTTTGGTTCGCACGGTTCCAGTCCTTGCGCAGCGTCAGCAAAAGATGCCCCGCCAGATAGCCGACCACGTCGCAATCGGCGGGCAGGTTCAACGGCTTCGCCTCGCCTTCGGACGACACCTGTAAATACGTCTTGGTATAAAAACCGTCCGACGCTTCAATCAAATCAATCGGCGAACCCTGCGGATCGAGGTAACGCCACGCGTTCACCATCATCCCGTCTTCGCCGATTTGGTACACCGGCAGGCTTTCCTCGAAACTCTTGCCGCGCTCCACCAGCCACACCTCGCGCGGATAGCCCGATTCGGTCAACTGCCGTTCGTCCCAAGCCGGACAAACCCACACGCTGTTTTCATCGCGCCACGACACATGGTTTTTGCCTGCCGGAAAATGAAAGCCTCCCTCGACCAACTCGCCCGCCTCCAAATCCACTTCCAGCGTATAAGCCGTATCGCCGCCCGACTTGCTCAAGGTCAGCAGCGCGCGGTTGGGCTGCTCCACCAAGTGCGACACCCCGCCCAAATACACATCGTCGCCGAGCAGCTCGTCGAAATCCGCCACTGAAAACAGGATTTTCCACTCTGGATAGCCCGAACGGTAGGTCGCCGCCGTACACACGCGGTACACGCCCTTCGGATACTCCGCGTCCTGATGGAAATGGTACATCCGCGCGCGGTGTTCCTGACAAAACGGAATCTGCCGCGTATCCTGCATCTGCGCCAAAATCCCGTCCGACAGCACACGCGCTTTATCGTTGTCCAAAAAACGCGCACGCGTTTCGGCATGCGCTTCAGCGGCGAAGTTTTGCGTTTCGGGGGCGTCGAGGTTTTCGAAATGGAGATAGGAATCGGGGTAGGATTTCATAGAAAAGAGGTCGTCTGAAAATAGCGAAAGCGGGAATTATAGCGGGAAAGCCTTGCAGACAGATGAAAAGGTCGTCTGAAAGCCGACAATATCAGCTTTCAGACGACCTTTTGCTGTTTTCAAACCCGAATCAGTCAAACAAATCGCCCACTTTATCCCAGAACGATTTTTTGCGCGGGGTTTGGCTGCGGTCAAGGCCGGTGGAGATTTTTTCGAACTCTTCCAGCAACTCTTTCTGGCGGTCGGTCAGGTTGACCGGCGTTTCCACCACAACGTGGCAGTACAAATCGCCCGTCGCGCTGGAGCGCAGGGATTTGATGCCTTTGCCTTTGACGCGCATACGGCGGCCGGTTTGCGTTTCTTTCGGAATGTTCAGTTTGACTTTGCCGTCCAAGGTCGGAACTTCGACTTCGCCGCCCAGGGCTGCGACGGCGAAACTGATGGGCAGCTCGCAATGCAAATCCAAGCCGTTGCGTTCGAAGATTTTGTGTTCTTTGACGCGGACGTTGACGTACAAATCGCCTGCGGGCGCGCCGTGCGTACCCGGTTCGCCTTCGCCGCTCAAGCGGATGCGTTGACCGTCGTCGATGCCGGCGGGAATGTTGACTTCAACGGTTTTGCTGGTTTTGGTGCGGCCTTCGCCACGACATTTGACGCATGGGTCTTTGATTTCCTTGCCTGTGCCGTGACAGGTCGGACAAGTCTGCTGCATCTGGAAAATGGCTTGGCGGACGTGTACCGTGCCGGAACCGTGACAGGTCGAGCAAGTCGATGCGGAGGTACCGGGTTTCGCGCCGCTGCCGTGGCAGACATCGCATTCTTCGTAAGTCGGGATGTTGATGCGTTTTTTGATGCCTTTGGCGGCATCTTCCAGCGTGATTTCGACGCCGACCTGCAAATCCGCGCCTTGATAGTTTGGCTGACGGCCGCCGCCCCCACCTCCGCCGAACATTTGGCTGAAGATGTCGGAGAAGTCGAATCCTTGTGCGCCGCCGAACCCGCCAAAACCGCCGAATCCGCCTGCGCCGCCGCCCATGCCCTGTTCGAACGCGGCATGGCCGTATTGGTCGTACATGGCGCGTTTTTCTTTGTCAGACAAGGTATCGTAGGCTTTTTGAACCTCTTTAAACTTCTCTTCCGCTTCTTTATTGTCGGGATTGCGGTCGGGATGGTATTTCATCGCCAGCTTACGGTAGGCTTTTTTGATTTCGTCGTCGCTCGCACCGCGCGCCACGCCGAGTGTTGCATAAAAATCTTGGTTGCTCATGATAGTGATGGTTGTTGATATGTGTAAAAACTAGACCGGATATATGGGTGGGGTGGGGAAAACTCAAGTGTCTGAATGTGAGGTCGTCTGAAAAATACCGTTCTGTTTTCAGACGACCTTTGTCAAACCGACCTAACGACAACCTGCTATAATCCATCCTTTATTTTTCCTAACGTTTTCAAGCGAAAAACAGAATGACCATGCAAGAACATTACCAGCCCGCCGCCATTGAGCCTGCGGCGCAGAAAAAATGGGACGACGCCCGTATTTTCAACGTCTCCGAAGACGCTTCCAAACCCAAATACTACTGCCTCTCCATGTTCCCCTACCCCAGCGGCAAGCTGCACATGGGGCATGTGCGCAACTACACCATCGGCGACGTATTAAGCCGCTTCAAACGCTTAAACGGCTTCAACGTCATGCAGCCTATGGGTTGGGACGCGTTCGGTATGCCTGCGGAAAACGCGGCGATGAAAAACAACGTCGCCCCCGCCGCTTGGACGTACGACAACATCGAATACATGAAAACCCAGCTCAAAAGCTTGGGTTTTGCGATTGACTGGGAGCGCGAAGTCGCCACCTGCAAACCTGAATACTACCGCTGGGAACAATGGCTGTTTACCAAACTGTTTGAAAAAGGCATCGTCTATCGCAAAAACGGCACGGTAAACTGGGACCCCGTCGACCAAACCGTCCTTGCCAACGAGCAAGTCATCGACGGGCGCGGCTGGCGTTCCGGCGCGTTGATCGAAAAACGCGAAATCCCGATGTATTACTTCAAAATTACGGATTACGCCGAAGAGCTGCTCAATGATTTGGACAAGCTGGAACACTGGCCGGAACAAGTCAAAACCATGCAGCGCAACTGGATCGGTAAATCACGCGGTATGACCGTGCGCTTCGCCGTTTCAGACGACAGCAAACAAGGCTTGGAAGGCGATTACGCGAAATTCCTGCAAGTTTATACCACCCGTCCCGACACGCTGATGGGCGCGACTTATGTTGCCGTAGCCGCCGAACATCCGCTGGCAACCGCCGCAGCCGCCGACAAACCCGAATTGCAGGCATTTATCGCCGAATGCAAAGCCGGCTCGGTTGCCGAAGCCGACATGGCGACGATGGAGAAAAAAGGCGTGCCGACCGGCCGCTACGTCATCAACCCGCTCAACAGCGACAAGCTGGAAGTGTGGATTGCCAACTATGTATTGTGGGGCTACGGCGACGGCGCAGTGATGGCGGTTCCGGCGCACGACGAACGCGATTTCGAGTTCGCCACCAAATACAATCTGCCGAAAAAACAAGTCATTGCCGTCGGCGACAACGCATTTGACGCAAACCAATGGCAAGAATGGTACGGCGACAAAGAAAACGGCGTATTGGTCAACAGCGGCGACTTGGACGGCATGAATTTTCAGACGGCCTTCGACGCCATCGCCGCCAAGCTGCAAAGCCAAAACGCGGGCGAACCGAAAACCCAATACCGCCTGCGCGACTGGGGCATTTCGCGCCAACGCTACTGGGGCTGCCCGATTCCCATCGTCCATTGCGAAAAATGCGGCGACGTACCCGTTCCCGCCGACCAACTGCCCGTCGTCCTGCCTGAAAACGTCGTACCCGACGGCATGGGTTCGCCGCTGGCAAAAATGCCCGGGTTTTACGAAACCACCTGCCCATGCTGCGGCGGCGCGGCGAAACGCGAAACCGACACCATGGACACCTTCATGGAATCGAGCTGGTATTTCTTCCGCTACATGTCGCCCAAGTTCGCAGAAGGCATGGTATCGGCTGAAGCCGCGAAATACTGGGGCGCGGTCGACCAATACATCGGCGGTATCGAACACGCAATTTTGCACCTCTTGTACGCGCGCTTCTTCACCAAACTGATGCGCGACGAAGGCTTAGTCAGCGTGGACGAACCGTTTGAACGCCTGCTCACGCAAGGCATGGTCGTCTGCGAAACCTACTACCGCGAAAATGCCAACGGCAGCAAAGACTGGATCAACCCCGCCGATGTCGAATTGACTTTCGACGACAAAGGCCGCCCCGTTTCCGCCGTCCTCAAAGCCGACGGACTGCCCGTCGTCATCAGCGGCACGGAAAAAATGTCCAAGTCCAAAAACAACGGCGTCGATCCGCAAGAACTGATTAACGCCTACGGCGCGGATACCGCCCGCCTGTTCATGATGTTTGCCGCACCGCCCGAACAGTCCCTCGAATGGAGCGACAGCGGCGTTGAAGGCGCACACCGCTTCCTGCGCCGCCTGTGGCGCACCGTTTACGAATACCTGAAACAAGACGGCGCGGTCAAAGCGTTTGCAGGCAGCCAAGACGGTTTGTCTAAAGAACTCAAAGACCTGCGCCACAAACTGCATTCCACCATCGCCAAAGTCAGCGACGACTACGGCCGCCGCCAGCAGTTCAACACCGCCATCGCCGCCGTGATGGAACTGCTCAACCAATACGACAAAACCGACACCGGCGGCGAACAAGGCCGCGCCGTCGCCCAAGAAGTATTGGAAACCGCCGTACGCCTGTTGTGGCCCATCGTGCCGCACATCTGCGAAACCCTGTGGAGCGAATTGAACGGCGCGAAACTGTGGGAAGCAGGCTGGCCGACCGTCGATGAAGCCGCCTTGGTCAAATCCGAAATCGAAGTGATGGTTCAAGTCAACGGCAAACTGCGCGGCAAAATCACCGTCGCCGCCGACGCCTCCAAAGCCGACCTCGAAGCCGCCGCACTCGCCACCGAAGGCGCGGTGAAATTCATGGAAGGCAAACCCGCCAAGAAAATCATCGTCGTACCTGGCAGACTGGTGAACATCGTGGTGTAAAGCCCGATTCGGCATTGATTGCTGTAATTAAGAAAGGTCGTCTGAAAACTTGGAAACAGGGTTTTCAGACGACCTTTTTGCACAGTATGTTTTCGCAGACAAAGCCCGCATCACGAATTAATTAAGAGAACTCTTTAAAAGACAGCGGAAAAATGTGGTCCGATATATTAGAATAGCCCTCTTTTCCAGACCGACTGGAAACACGGGTTAAAAAATCCTAACAAAGCTGATAATAAAGGAAAAAACATGAAGAAATTTACACTCGTTGCCTTATTAAGTGCCACCCTGCTTGCAGGCTGCTACAGCCTGCCCAAACCGACGATCATAACGATGGAGCAAATCCGCAACCTCGACTACGGACGTTATCCGAGCGACTACGAACAAATCGTCAAACGCCATCTCGCGCGCACCCTCATCGACCCCAATTCCTTGATGCTGGATGGTATTTCCAAGCCGCGCAAATTTGTACGTCTCGAGCGGACCTCCCTTCCGGTAAAAACCGACACACCCATCCGTGACATCCGCGGTTACATTGTATGCGCCCGTATCAATGCCAAAAACAGATACGGCGGCTATACCGGCTGGCAAGAACGTGCCTACATCATCTATAACGGGCAACTGTATGAAGATGTGCTCGGTGCCCAGTGTTTCAACCAAGACGAACTTATGGTATCCGTCGAAGCAGGGGCTTACATCAAAGTAACAGAAAATGGTAACGAAATCCAAGTATACTAATAAGCCATACCCTTTACTTACCATCTTACCAAACCACGAGCGGGCTATTTATATCCAGCCCGCTCTCATTACAAACACGCATTTCCTAAAGTGGAAATTTATCCCTCGAACAACAGCCAAGACATCAAAAAATATTCAACAAACCGTAGCGTGGGCTTTGCCCACGAACAGGGTTTGACGACACGCCGGTGTAAAAATAACCGCTTTATTTATAGTGGATTAAATTTAAATCAGGACAAGGCGACGAAGCCACAGACAGTACAGATAGTACGGCAAGGCGAGGCAACGCCGTACTGGTTTAAAGTTAATCCACTATACATCACAAAGGTCGCCTGAAAACCTTGTTTTTACGGGCGGTAGTGAAACATAGAGCCTGCTCTAAAGGGTGTTTTTCGCTATCTTCATCCGCGGGCAAAGCCCACGCTACGCTGTAAGTCTGAGATCAAATATTTGCAAAACGGTTGCCGATATTCAAAATGGATTCCCGCCTGCGCGGGAATGACGGCATGGGGGAATTTTTGTTTAATTGATGGGCTGTTTTCGCAGAAAAGTCCGCATTACAGGTTGAAAAACAAACAGCCGTAGCGTGGGCTTTGCCCACGGATTGTTTTTGGAAAAGCAAAGGTCGTCTGAAAGCCTGCGTACAGGTTTCAGACGACCTTTTATATTTTCGCGGGCATAGCCCACGCTACCAGTTGAACACTGTTGGAAATATCGCTCTTTTCGATCGTGTTTCCCTTGATGTGGCGCAGTAAGCCGTAACCTGAATCTCTACTAACCGCATGCGTGGCTACGCCACTCACCCTACCTGCGGGCGGCACAAACTTTAAAACCGAGGTGTAGGGTGTGTGCGGTACGCACGCACGCGGTTTCTGTTATTCTCAAACCATTGTTTCAAACTTTCAGACGACCTCAGACGTCGTCTGAAAACCCAAAACTTACAATCTGTCCTTACGAGCGGTAGTCTGCGTTGATGGAGACGTAGTCGTGCGACAGGTCGCAGGTATAGACCGTGGCGGCGGCTTGTCCGCGGTGGAGTTTGATGCGGACGGTGATTTCGTCTTTCGCCATCACTGCCTGCCCTTGTTCTTCGGTGTAGCTTGCGGCGCGGCCGCCGTTTTCGGCAACCAATACGTCGTCCAGATACATTTCGAGGGCGTCGGCATCCAAATCGGCGATGCCGGCGTAACCGATGGCGGCGAGCAGTCTGCCGAGGTTGGGGTCGGAGGCGAAGAAGGCGGTTTTAACGAGGGGCGAGTGGGCGACGGCGTAGGCGACTTGGCGGGCTTCGTCGCGGGTTTTGGCGTTTTCGACGCGGACGGTGATGAATTTTGTTGCACCTTCGCCGTCGCGAACGACGGCTTGGGCAAGTTCGAGGGCGAGGCTGCCGAGCAGGTCTTTGAGCTGTTTGTAGCGCGGGTCGGCGATGTTGTCGATTTCGCTTTGGCTGTTTTTGCCGGTGGCGATGATGACGAAGCTGTCGTTGGTGCTGGTGTCGCCGTCAACGGTGATGGTGTTGAAGGTTTCGTCGGCGATTTCTTGGGTCATCAGCTGGAGGATGGGTTGTGAAACTTTGGCATCGGTGGCGATGAAGGAGAGCATGGTCGCCATGTTGGGATGAATCATGCCGGAGCCTTTGGCGATGCCGGTGGCGCGGACGGTGTGTTTTTCGCCGACGCTGCCTTCGCGCGAGGCGGATTTGGGTATGGTGTCGGTGGTCATGATGGCGCGTGCGGCGTCTGCCCAGTCGGCGGGCTGCATTTTGGGCAGGGCGGCGGTGATTTTGCCGACAGGCAGAGGCTCGAGAATGACGCCTGTGGAGAAGGGAAGGACTTGGGAGGGTTTGCAGCCGGTTTGTTCGGCGGTGGCGGCGCAGGTTTCGATGGCGTCGATTCTGCCTTGTGCGCCTGTGCCGGCGTTGGCGTTGCCGGTGTTGATGATGATGGCGCGCACGCCGTCTTCGTCGAAGAGGTGTGATTTGGCGATGTGGACGGGGGCGGCGCAGAAGCGGTTGGTGGTAAACACGGCGCCGACGGTGTTGCCGCCAGAAAGTACCATCAGGGTAAGGTCGGCGCGATCGGCTTGTTTGATGCCTGCGCAGGCGGTGAAGAGTTGGATGCCGTCGATGTTCAGCAGTTGGTCTGCGGTTTTTTCTGTAAGGTTGACTGCCATTTTGCTGCTCCTTTGTTTGGGGTTGTTGTTGATTTGGTTTTCAGACGGCCTTTTTGGTTCATCGAGAGTCGTCTGAAAAGTGTTCAGAATCCTAATACGGGGATGATAATCGGGGCGATGGCGGCGGTCAGTACGCCGTTGAGGGTCAGCCCCAGCCCTGCGTATGCTGCCATGCGCCGGCTGCGTTCGAGCGAGGCGGCGATGCCCATGGCGTGTGAGGCGGTGCCGAGCGACATGCCGACCGACGAGGGCATGCCGACGGTGTTTTTAAGCACGGTATAACCGGCTATCTGCCCGACCAGTCCGGCGACGATGACAGTGGCGGCGGTAATGGCGGGGATGCCGCCTATGGTGCGGGTGATTTCGATGGCTATGGGGTTGGTCACGGATTTGGCGGCGAGCGAGAGGACGACTTCACGTTCCGCGCCCAGCCATTTGGCGAAATACATGCCTGTGATGATGCCGGTAACGCTGCCGGCAAGCTGCGAGACGATGACGGGCAGCCACTGGCTGAAGATTTTTTGACGGTTTTGATAGAGCGGGACGGCGAGCGCGACGACGGCGGGTTTGAGCCAGAAGTCGATAAACTGCGCGGCATCGTGGTACACGGCGTAGTCGATGTCGAGGATTTTGAGGTAGGCAATCAGGGTAACGGTGCTGATTAGGACGGGGTTGAGCAGCAGGTAGCCCGTCCGTGCGCGGAGAATGAGTGCCAAAGCGTAAACTGCCAGCGTCAGAAAAAGCAGGACGCTGGGCTGTTGCCACAGGGAAAGGATGCCGTCCATCAGATTTTCTCCCGTATCCATTGATGCACCTTGCCTGTAACCAACAGGACGCACACGGTGCTGGCGGCGGCGGAGACGAGTATCGACAGCCAACTGTCGGCAATCAAATCCAAATAGCTGATGACCGCGACGCAAGGCGGCACGAGGAAAAGCGTCAGGTTTGCCATCAGCGCGTCGGTAAGCTGCTGCAACCACTCGGCTTTCACCCACCCCGCCTGAAGCATGGCAAACAAAATGCCCATGCCGATAATGCTGCCGGGCAGCTTGATGCCCGTAAGGTAGGCGGCGGTTTCGCCGAGCGCGAGGCAGCCGAGCAGGACGAGCAAGGCGCGTATGGTGTGCATGGGTCCGGTTTCCTCTATGATTTGCCGCTTTGCAGACGGGCGGTTTATGAATCTTTGTTAATAATTGAATCATAACGCCCTTGGGGTCGTCTGAAAAGTATGGCCCAACCCGAATGCAACATCGATTTGCTGTTTTTCGTATTTATCCGAATCAATCCATGTTGAAACCAAACGATAAGGTCGTCTGAAAGCATCTTGCCGGCTTTCAGACGACCTTGTTGGGTTGCCGCCCATAAAAAACGGCATGGTCAAAAGCCACGCCGTCGGATAGGGATTTTCCGCCTAGGATTTCCGGTAGGGATTTTCCACACCTTCAATCAAGGCTTGCAGGTATTCGCGCAACTGCTTCTCACCGCAACCCATCAAAAGCGCGTCTTCAAACGCGTCTTGCGCCGCCTGATAAAGCTCGGTCATGTTTTCGGTCATGACTTTCACTTTTTCAGTGCAGGATACGATTTGCCCGTCGTCGTCATACCATTTGGGCATTTCAGGCATACTCACGTTGGTACTTTCCTAGATTTAATTGAGGAAACGGGACGGATCGTTTTTCTTCACGCGGCGGGCGAAGGCGTATTTGGCGTTCCAGTATTTGTTGCTGAGGCTGGTGACTTCGATACGTTTGCCGGTACGCGGGGCGTGGATGAAACGGTTGTTGCCGATGTAGAGGCCGACGTGGGAGATTCTGCCGCGACCCATCGTGCGGAAGAACACCATGTCGCCCGGCTGCAATTCGCTACGCGATACGCCGACACCCATTTTTGCCTGTGCGGCGGAAGTGCGCGGGAGGTTTACGCCCATCGAGCGTTTGAAGATGTGCTGCATGAAACCGCTGCAGTCGAAACCTGTGGACGCGGATGTGCCGCCGTAGCGGTAGGCTACGCCCAAAAGTCCCATCGCGCTGCTGATGAGTTCGTCTGCATTGTCTGATGACTGTACAGAGCTTACGGGTTGGCGGGGAGCGATCGCGGCAGTGATTGCGCGTCCGGGTTGGAGGAGTGCCGGGGAAGCAGGTTGTCTTGCATCTTCAAATTGGTTTAAAACCTGCTGTCTGCTTCTGACGAACGAATCGAGATCGTCGGCGTTTGCAAAATGAATGCCGGACAGCACATAGACCGAAGCCAATAGTGCCGCCAGCCTGGATAAGGCTTTCATGTTTGACTGATTCCATTTTCAGACGACCTGTCTGCCGCCTGCTATTATGTTATTCTGTATCTGGGATATTCAGGCGATTGTATATAAAAAACAGGATGTTTGGCAAAAAAGCGTCTGTTATATTGCGTTAAAGCGTTGTTTATAAAAAATTTTGCGAAGATACCCAACCGATGATGATACCTACTCTGCTCGCTATGCGCGACTTTTCCAGAATGCGCGAAATTATTACCGTACTGACGAAATACGGCTTGGGCGGCTTTGTGCAGCGCATCCGTTTGGGCGCGGCGGGCGGGGACGAAGTGCATCCCGACAGCCGTTATATGAGTACGCCGCGACGCTTTCGCAAAGCGTTTGAAGAGCTGGGTCCGACCTTCGTCAAGCTCGGGCAGGTATTGTCCACGCGGGTCGATATTTTCGGGGCGGAGTGGATTGAAGAGTTTGAACAACTGCAAAGCAACGTCGCGCCGATACCGTCGTCTGAAATCTATACTTTGGTCGAAGCCTATCTGGGCAAACCCGTTTCCGAAGTGTTCCGCAGCATAGACCCGAAACCCGCAGGCAGCGCATCGGTGGCACAGGTGCACCGCGCCGAACTTTTAGACGAAACCGCCGTCGCCGTCAAAGTCAAACGCCCCGACATCGAGCCGGTCATTCAGGCGGATTTGCGGATTTTGAACCACCTTGCCAGACTGATGGAATCCGAAATCCCCGAAGTGCGCCGTTACCAGCCCGTATTGATGGTCGCCTATTTTGCCAAGAGTCTGGCGAAAGAAACCGACTTATCGGTGGAGCTGCGTTATATGCAGCGCTTCGGTCAGACCTTTTCAGAAGACCCTTTGGTCCGTATCCCTGCCGTCTATCCCGACATTTCCAACCGGCACATCCTCGTACAAGACTACATCGGCGGCACGCTCCTGAAAGACGCCGACCTCGACACCATGCCCCACACCTTGCGCAGCACTCTTGCCGGACGGATTACCGACACCCTCTTCACCATGATGCTGCGGCAAGGCTTTTTCCATGCCGACCCCCATCCGGGCAACATCTTCATCAACGACAACGGCGGCATCACCTTCATCGACTTCGGGCTGGTCGGACACCTCGGCAACACCCGCCGCCGCGAAATCCTCAACCTTATCAACGCCCTGACCAACAACGACGCGCTGCTCATCCAATACGTCCTCAGCGACTGGGCGCAGGGCGATTTGCCCGACGAAAACCTGCTCGGCGCCGATGTTTTGGAAATGCTGCTCAACTACGAACACACGCCCATCCGCGACCTGCGCGTCAGCCAAGTCATCAACGACATCACCTCCATCATGCGCCGCCACGGGCTGACCCTGCCCGGCGACCTCGTGATGCTCTTCAAGACCCTCATCACCCTCGAAGGCGTCGTCAAACGGCTCGACGGCAGTATCGAACTGCTCGAACGCGCCAAACCCATCACCGAAGCCGCCGTCAAAGAACAAGCCTCCGCCGCCCACATCGCCCGCAACGCCAAAACGCAACTGCGCACCCTGTTGCAAATGGCGGAGTCGCTGCCGCAAGACTTCTTCAGGCTGACCAGAATGCTGCAAAAAGGCAAATTCGGCATCACCCTAGACCTCAAGCAGTCAGACCGCATCAGCCATCAAATCGACAGCGCCGCCAACCGCCTGACCATGGGCATCGTCACCGCCGCCCTGATTATCGGTTCGTCCATCGTCATGAGTATAGACACCGGCCCCAAGTTTATCGGCTTCGTCGGCTACCTGATCGCCTTCGCCAACAGCCTGTGGATTATCTGGTCGGTGTGGCGGTCGGGGAAACACTAAACTGCCTGCTTCCGAAGCAGACCGCCTCAAAAGCAGGCAAGAAATTTTGTGCTGTGCACACCTTGCGGCACGATATTAAAACAACTTACGCACTTCGGCTTTGATATCCGCCGCCCGCATAAAGGTTTCGCCGATTAAGAACGTATGCACGCCGTGGCCGCGCATAAAGTCCACATCGTCTTTGTTTCGGATACCGCTTTCCGTGACGACCGTTTTGCCCGACAGCTCGGGCAGCAGGTCTAAAGTTTGCTGGAGCGTGACTTCAAAAGTCCGCAGATTGCGGTTGTTCACGCCCCAAAGCGGCGTGGTCATGCTGCGGCATTTTTCCAATTCGGATTGATCGTGCAATTCCAGCAGCACGGTCAAGCCCAAATCGTGGGCAACGGCTTCAAAATGCGTCAACTGCTCGGCATCCAAGGCCGCCGCAATCAATAAAATCGCATCAGCGCCCCATGTGCGCGCCTGATAAATCTGATAGTCGTCGATAATGAAATCCTTGCGCAACACCGGCAGGCTGACCGCCGAACGCGCCTGTTTCAAATACTCGGGCGAACCTTGGAAATACACTTCGTCGGTCAACACAGACAAACAAGCCGCCCCCGCGCGTTCATAAGCGCGCGCAATATCCGCAGGGTGAAAATCAGGCCGTATCAGCCCTTTGCTGGGACTGGCTTTTTTGATTTCCGCGATAATGGCAGGCAAGTTTTGAGCGTGTTTATTGCGGATGGAAGCAAAAAAGTCACGCACGGGTTCGGCATCGCGCAACTGCGCTTTGACTTCCGCAAGCGGCACCGCCGCTTTTTGTGCGGCCACTTCTTGAGCCTTGGTGGCAAGGATTTTATTGAGGATATCGGTCATAAATGGCTTTCGGTCAAGACATGGCGGAACCACGCAAAACAGCAGGCAACCCGATGCCGCTACATTTTGCGCCCTTCCATACCGTAAAGGGAAAAACGGTTTATCTTAACATTTACGAGGTCGTCTGAAAAACAGAAGATGGTTTCAGACGACCTCCTCGCGATGACAACACAACATACCCTTCCCGCCCGCAACCGAAATCTACCGCCCATCCCGTCTTGCCGGCCAGACAATCCGCATATGCTATGATGTTTCACTGCCGCGCCATCCAACCGATATCCCGCCGCACACACCCGATACACCCAAAGGAATCATTTATGAAAAGATGGATAATATGGGGCCTCCTCCCGCTTCTCCTCATCTGGGCGACCAGCGTGGCTTGGCTGCATTACCAAGCCGTCCAAGCAGAAAAAGCATCCCAAAACATCAAACCTGCCGACATCGCCGTCATCCTGGGCAATTCCGTCAACAGGCGCGGCAAACCCAATCCCTGCCTGCGTTCCCGAGTGGAAGCAGGCGTCGCCCTCTACCGCCAAAACAAAGTCAGCGGGTTGCTGATGAGCGGCGGCACGGACGGCGACGGCAGCAACGAAGCGGCAGCCATGCAATCTATGGCGATAGACATGGGCATCCCGCCCGAACACATCCGCATCGAAAACAAATCGGAAAGCACCTTTGAAAACATCGCCTTGAGCGCACCGCTGTTGCAAGACGTATCCAACGTCATCATCGTCAGCGACGCCTTCCATCTCGCACGCGCCGAGTGGCTCGTCAACCGCCATTTGAAAGGCAAAAACGTCCAGTTTTACGCTTCCGATTCCTGCGGCGACTCCACGCCCAATTACCTGCGCAAACTCTCCCGCGAAATACCCGCGTGGATTAAAGCCATGATTATGCACCGCTGAATCCTGTCCGTCCGAAGCAAATGGCTTTCGGTTTGGCAAGCAGCGTTCACAGCTAGGCATTGTCTGCATGGTTCATCATTGACAAAAGGTCGTCTGAAAACCGAAATCCGTTTTCAGACGACCTTTCCGTTATTCATCCCTTCAAACGCCATAACTGCAAACACCAAGCCACATATCGCCGCAAACGCATTTCCGTTATATCCAAAGAAGCAAACAATATTTCCCGCGCGATTCCCGCCTTGTTATATTCCCCGCTCAAGTATTTGTCTGATAAGGAAAATATGATGGGACTCAAATCATGGCTGGGCATTATCTTCATCGGCGCGACGGTGTGGCTCGCCTCATGCGGGCAGTCCGGCGGCACGTCGAAAGGCAAACCCGAACGCGTCGTCATGTTGAATGTATCGTACGACCCGACACGCGAGTTCTACCGCGAATACAACCCGTTTTTCCAACACTACTGGCAAAAAACACACGGACAGGAAGCAGATATCCGCCTCTCCAACGGCGGTTCGGGCAAGCAATCATTGACCGTGCAAAACGGCTTGAAAGCCGATGTCGTAACGCTTGCGCTGGCATCCGACATCGACGCGCTCCATCACAGCAAATCAGGCAGGCAACTCTTGTCGGCAGATTGGCAAAAAGCCCTGCCGCACAACAGCACGCCCTACACTTCGACCATCGTGTTCCTCGTACGCAAAGGCAACCCCAAGCAGATTCATGACTGGGACGACTTGGTCAAAGGCGACGTACAAATCATCACGGCAAACCCGAAAACCTCAGGCGGCGCACGCTGGAATTTCCTATCGGCTTGGGCATACGCACAAGAAAAAGGCGGGGATGCGGCGGCAGAACAGTTTGTCTCCGAACTCTACCGCCGCGTGCCGGTCATGGACGCAGGCGCGCGCGGTTCGACCATTACCTTTACACGGCGCGGATTAGGCGATGTTTTGCTGGTATGGGAAAACGAAGCGCACCTCGCCTTGCAGGAGAATCCGAACCAATTTGAAATCATCACGCCGTCAATATCCATGCTGTGCGAACCACCCGTCGCCGTGGTCAGCGAAGTAGCAAAAGAAAAAGGCACGG
This sequence comes from Neisseria sp. HMSC077D05, assembly GCA_001809325.1. GTDB lineage: Bacteria > Pseudomonadota > Gammaproteobacteria > Burkholderiales > Neisseriaceae > Neisseria. The sequence goes on from KV797077.1 coordinate 16,523, forward strand.
AACAAATCGCCAAAACCTATTTGGAAATGCTGTATAGCAAAGAAGCGCAACGAATGGCGGCACGCCATTTCTACCGCCCCACCGACGAAGCCGTACGCACCGAATTTAAAGCACGCTTCCCCGATTTAAAACTGGTCGGCATCGACGAAACCTTCGGCGGCTGGCGCAAAGCACAAGCACGATTCTTCAACGACGGCGGCGTATTCGATAAGATTTACCGGCCGCAAAACTGATTGCATCTTAGATAAAACAAAGGTCGTCTGAAAACCTGTTTCCAAGTTTTCAGACGACCTCTTGGTCTTCATACGCTTACACGAACCAATCAGAAAAACAGCTCGCGCCAGCTGATACGTTGCAGACCACAGATACGGCCTTTCACTTCCAGTGATTGCGCATTATTCAGCAACAAGCTGCGTTGGTCACCCTCTTTGCCTGAGAAGCATCTATTGTTGGGCGTACCAGAACCCAACCCAAGCTCTTTATCCGTACCGGTTTCACCGCTATCACCATCGGCGGTAACAGGATCGTCCGTACGCTTGTTCGGATCGATAAAGGTGAAGCTGACAATACCTTCTTGAGTCAAACCATTGGCGTATTGCGTACCAAAACCACTCAATTCACGCTTAAATATATCAGGCGTAAAACGTGCGCTACGGCTATTGAGTGCACCGCCGTTATCAGCATTGATGCCGAGGAAGGTTGTGCTGGTTACGGTTGACTTATTGTTGCTGACAGGCATACACAAGTCTTTTTCCGCTTCCTCCTTGCCGATAGTCTTACCGCCATCGGAAGTGTACTTGCGTATCGTAACGATGGCAGTACGCAGAATCATAGTCGGCTTAATGCTGACACGCTCGCCAGAACCTAGATTGATGAACCAGCCTTTATGCGTCTCTTCAATTTTTTCATTACTCAGATACAATGCCTTACTGGTTCGTGGCTGATTGTTTCCATCGTTATATGACTGCTCTACCTCAGTAATCGTTTGCTTGCGTAGGTTTTGCTCGGCAACATCTTGATTTGTCTTATCTGCAGCAAGATCTTTCGGCGCTTGATCCAGTTTTTGGAAAATACCGTAAATCGATTGTGTTTCAGTATTGCTCAAATCACTTTGGTAAATCTCGCTACCCGTACCGAAAATCACGACGTATTCCTTAGTTCCTTTTCGTGATACGGCAGGAGCCGAGGTAATCGGCTTGTTTGACGAACCGGAGAAGATTTTGACCACAGTCCAATCACTGGGAGCTGCCCCGCGCAGGTCAAAGCGGTACATATTGCCCCCTCGGTCGCCCGCAAAGGCAAAATCGACAACCCCGTCAAAATCGGTATCGAGCAGTGTCGGTGTAGACAGCCCGCCTACACCATCCTTCACGACAATTTTCGCCAGTTGATCACCGGGTTTACCTGCAGCCTGACCGCGTTTCTCGCCTGTACCGACTTCTTTACCAAGCATTTCGTAAACATATAACGCCGTTTCGTTGGCTGCTGCATCTTTTTCTTCAGCTGCGTAGCCACTGGCGAGGAAGCCTGCGTAACGGATGTTTTCATTCAGTTTGGCACTACCATCGGTTTCACGTTTGATGGAAACACGACCGATTTGTGGCGTACCGATGGTAAAGCCCAAAGTATTGTCTTTACCTTTGGCCGTTTCAAACAAAGGAACTTTATCGCTCCAAGCAGCCGCATCCATACCGGTATTGGTGGTTTGATCTTCTTTACCGCCTATATTGAGAGCGTATGCACCACGTCCGCCTTGTCCCATTGCGCCAAACATAAAGACACGTTGCTGAAACTTACTGCCTTGTTCAGCTGCGGCAGTCTGACGCAGGGTAAAGCCACCATTTACGCCGTATTTATGGTTTTCAATGGATTTTCCGTAATCCGCATGCGCGATGTCTTTCAATACTTTGGCAAGCGTAATCGGGTTGCCCGAAGCATCATTTTCACGCTCCATCGCTGAAGGAAGATAGCTGACTTTCAAATCATAAGGATGTTCGCCTGCCGTGCTTTGGAAAATATGAACCATACCGTCGTTGGCGGCGGCAACCAAATATTTGCGGCGACCATGCTCCTGATTGCCGACTGCAGCAACGGAACCATCCAAAATATCGCCTAAATCACGCTCTCCGGGTTTACGGTCACGGTAAGGCTTGTATGCACTGTCATCATTGCCGACCCTGCCCGTCCAATTGAGCAGTTTTTTCCATTCGTCTTTGTCAGTATTCTCAATACCGAAATAGGCATTGTTGACTTTATCAGCAGGAATAGCATCAATAGAGTAAGTATTAGAACCTGTGTTAATCAATGTTTTACGATTACCAAAGGAAGGCTGGGTAACCGTACCTTCCCGTCTACCATCACTATTATTCAATTTATTAAATAAAATCTGACTGCTCCAAGAGCCGGTATTCAGCTTGATGGTTGCCGCCAAATCGGGAATACCGCTGCTGGAAGTTGCCGGAGCGGTACCGCCATCCAAAGTAATCGGTTCACTTTGGCTATCATTTTTAATCGTATCTGTAATAGTTTTGAATGCCTCAAGTAAGGTTTCTGATTTATTAGCAATGTAATACCACTCTTTTTTACTGGCGCCTCGCTTCAGATAATCTTCACCTGCCAGGGTAATATCGCCACCAAAACCTACAGTAAATGTTTGAACAGTTTGCTTTTTGTAGTCCCCAAAATCATTTGGATCGCCATCCCAGCTCTTACCCGCTTTATCCTTACCACCGACTTTAAAGTCTTTTTCTGCTAGTTTTTTACTGAAAAAGGCCAAACCGTTACCGCGATCCCAAAACTGATCGTAGGAAGGCTCTGCCCTCATACAACGTAAAAGCCTATCCTGCCCTTTTCGTTCGCCGAAATATTCGTATGCTTTCTGGTAATCTTCACTATCATAAGCATTATGAACTCTCCAATTGTAATCTTTAGCAGCATAATAAAAACGACGGGCATCATAATCAAAAATCGTCCTATCTGGCCAATATGGAGAATTACCACAATAAGAGCTATAGTTAGCATCGCCATCCGACATCATGACGACATACGATTTTTGACAACGGTACTCAACCTTAGGCATAACAATCGTACTGACAATTTCAAAATAGCGGCGTGTTGCTGGGGTTGCATAGCCAGTACTCATCTTGTTGACACGCGTTTTCATTGCCTCTGGGTCAGAACTGAAAAAATCAGCATCTGATCGACCATTGTTATGAAGCGTCTGCAACCCCCAGTTAAACTGATCCTTATATTGATCAAGAATATCATTTAGCGCATTTTTCGTTACTTCTAACCTATTTAAAGGTTCCCCCCTCTTCCCCCTGGCTCCAGGTACAATAGAACCCATACTCGCCGAATCATCAATAAAAAACATAATGTTATGTTTGACTTTCGGCTGCTCTGTAATTTGGCTTTCGTTTTGCAAATAAAGCGGGGTTTTGGCAAACTGTGCTTGCGCTTGTGATGCCGCCCCCATCAGTGCGAGCGCGGAGGCGATGCTGTAAATCATCGGACGGATGGAGCCGGGGCAACGTGAAGGTTTGTTTTTCATAATGCGTTCTTTTTTCATAAAATCGTCGGTTGACGGATGATGACGTTGTTTTTATTTTCTCGGAATGAGATTCTAACATTTACGATGTCATTTATGTGGGGTTCGGGCTGTTTTTTTTATCTGACGCGGCGAACAATGGCGAAAATGAAACAGGCGGCGCGATTGTAAAGGCAAAATCCGTTGCCAAGTCACGGCTTGAACGATATGGCTTTTTGACGTAGAATGCATTGCTTCTACGGCATAGGCAGCTATGCCTGAAAAAGCACGTTACGCAGCAAAATCAAGGCTGCGGGGCGTGTTTTTTTTTAGCCGATATTTTCTCAGGCGGTCTTTTTTGTAAACAATTTTCAGACGACCCCTGCCCGTTTCTGCAAACCGACCATCATCAGGCAAACAGGATTCATCATGACCACTCCGGCTCTTCTCGTTCTCGCTGACGGCAGCGTATTTCACGGCACATCAATCGGTTACGAAGGTTCGACTTCCGGCGAAGTCGTGTTCAACACTTCCATGACCGGCTATCAGGAAATCCTGACCGACCCGTCCTACTGCAAACAAATCGTTACCCTCACCTACCCCCACATCGGCAATACCGGCACCAACGCCGAAGACGAAGAAAGCCGCAGCGTTTATGCCGCAGGCTTGATTATCCGCGACCTGCCGCTCTTGCACAGCAACTTCCGCGCCTCCGAAAGCCTGCACGACTATCTGGTGCGCAACAAAACCGTCGCCATTGCTGACATCGACACACGCCGCCTGACCTCGCTGCTGCGCGAAAAAGGTGCACAAGGCGGCGCGATTTTGACCGGCTCGGACGCCACGGTTGAAAAAGCGCAAGAACTCATCGCCGTGTTCGGCAGCATGGTCGGCAAAGATTTGGCAAAAGAAGTTTCCTGCACAGAAGCCTACGAATGGACCGAAGGCGAATGGGCGCTGGGCAAAGGTTTCGTTACCCCTGCCGAACAACCGTTCCACGTTGTTGCCTACGATTTCGGCGTAAAAACCAACATCCTGCGTATGCTCGCCGCACGCGGTTGCCGTCTGACCGTCGTCCCCGCCCAAACCAGCGCGGAAGACGTGTTGGCACTCAACCCCGACGGCGTGTTCCTATCCAACGGCCCCGGCGACCCCGAACCTTGCACCTACGCCATCGAAGCCGTGCAAAAACTGATGGCAAGCGGCAAACCCATCTTCGGCATCTGCTTGGGACACCAGCTCATCAGCCTAGCCATCGGCGCAAAAACCCTGAAAATGCACTTCAGCCACCACGGCGCGAACCACCCCGTACAAGACTTGGACAGCGGCAAAGTTGTCATCACCAGCCAAAACCACGGTTTCGCCGTCGATGCCGACACCCTGCCCGCCAACGCAAGGATTACTCACAAATCCTTGTTCGACAACACCTTGCAAGGCATCGAGCTGACCAACAAACCCGTGTTCTGCTTCCAAGGCCACCCCGAAGCCAGCCCCGGCCCGCAGGATGTCGGCTATCTGTTTGACAAATTCATTGACAATATGAAAGCGGCAAAACAATAAACCGCCTTTTCAGACGACCTCTCAACTCAACAAGGTCGTCTGAAAAATCCCCCCTCAAGTCAGAAAGGAAACCCCATGACTGAAAAACAAATGCGCGTACTCTCCGTCGTCGCCACCCTGACCGCCGTAGGCATGTACGTTTCCTACATCCCGCAAATCCAAAACAACCTTGCGGGCAACCCCGGCTCGCCGCTGCAACCCCTCGTCGCTGCCATCAACTGCACATTATGGGTTGCCTACGGCTTTTTGAAAGAAAAACGCGACTACCCCGTCGTACTGGCAAACGCCCCCGGCATTATTTTGGGCTTGATTACCTTTATCACCAGCTTTTAAAAACCATACCGATTTCATGCCGGTCAAACGCTGACCGACCTTACTCACCACCATCAACATAAGGATTAACCCTATGAAAAAAGTAGCCCTGTTTATCGCATTAATCGGCGCATTATCCGCGTGCAACACCATCCACTCCGTCGCACGCGATGCCAATACAGCCGTGCAAGCATGGAATGACGACTACCAAAAACAAAACAATCGCTAACACATTACACCAAACCACAAGGCGGTTTGCCCATCAAACCGCCTGAAGCCCCCCATAAAGGCATTTCATGAAAAAAACGGCTTTACTCCTCTGCCTGCTTATGAGCGCCCCTGCCTTTGCAGGTGACAAAACCATCGACCTGAAAAAAATCAGCCAACTCGGCGCGGATATCTTCGATTCCGCCACCCAGGGCGTCTACAAAACCATCTCTGAAAGCAGCAAAACCATAGCCAATTCAGAATGCGCCATCCCGACAACCGCCGCAGAATTGGAGCAATTTTCCGTAGACCACTGCCTGAAAGAACCCGCCATGGCAGGCAGCATCTACATGGATCAGGCACTCAAGCAAAAAGGGGCAAGGGTCGATGAAGGCGCAAGAAGCCTAGAAAACCTATCCAATAAAATATTAGAAGGCGTACAAACCATCATAGACATAGAATAAAACCATATTCGGCAACTCAGCACCCACCATTCAATACACCATAACAAACTAACGTTCTCAACATTACCGGAAAGAAACTCACCAAGACCTACATACAAAACGCCAAGATTTTTTCAGACGACCTCAAGGGTAGGATGAATTGACAAGCCCGACGTTTTTGTACGATTACGCGTGTTATGCTGTTTTTAAGCTAATCTACACTTACTGAAAAAAGATGGTCATCAAGGCGTTTTCCACACCCAATAATAAAAAAATGAACCCGCCCGAAAAACTATTGACCGCCGACAACCCCACCCTGAATCAACGCGCCAAAGCTATGCGTCAAGAAATGAGCGAGGCGGAAGCGAAATTGTGGCAGCACCTGCGGGCAGGCCGTCTGAACGGCTATAAATTCCGCCGCCAGCAGCCGATGGGAAATTATATTGTTGATTTTATGTGCGTAACGCCCAAGCTGATTGTCGAAGCAGACGGTGGGCAGCACACAGAACAAGCCGCATACGACCACGCGCGGACGGCATATCTCAACAGCCTAAGCTTTACCGTGCTGCGTTTTTGGAATCACGAAATTTTGCAGCAAACAAACGATGTGCTCGCGGAAATCCTGCGCGTATTGCAGGAATTGGAAAAGCAGCCTGCACGGTAGCAGATGGCTGATTTTGATTAAATTATTGAAAATTATAGGATGCAAACCGACTGAATTGAGCATTTTATAAAGGTCGTCTGAAAAGTAAAAAAGCAGCCCGCA
>KV797077.1:23436-24128 GCA_001809325.1 Neisseria sp. HMSC077D05
TTGAAAAGCAACTTGGATTTACAACCGTTGATGCAGGTCGTCTGAAAAGTAAAAAAGCAGCCTGTACAACCTATTTTCCTTGCAGAATCCTTTGACCCCAACAGCCACCCCGTCCTCTCTCCCGTGGGAGAGAGCTAGAGAGAGGGCAACAAGCCGCAAGACTTGTGTTTGGGCGGTTAGGGCGTTGGGAAAGATTGCTGCAATTCGGGAGATGCCCTCTCCCCAGCCCTCCCCCACAGGGGAGGGAGCGGATTGCAGCAGTTTTTGCGGTTGCAGGCGGTTTGAAAAGCAACTTGGGTTTACTGTCGTTGATTTCAGGTCGTCTGAAAAGTAAAAAAGCAGCCCGCACAACCTGTTTTTCTTACAGAACCCTTAATCCCAACAGCTGCCCCGTCCTCTCTCCCGTGGGAGAGAGTTAGAGAGAGGGCAACAAGCCGCAAGGCTTGTATTTTGGGCGGCTAGGGTGTTGGAAAAGATTACCACAATTCGGGAAATGCCCTCTCCCCAACCCTCCCCCACAGGGGAGGGAGCAGGTTACAGCGATTTTTTCGGTTGCTGGCAATTTGAAAAGCAACTTGGATTTACAACCGTTGATTTCAGACCGTCTGAAAAGCAAAAAGCAGCCCGCACAACCTGTTTTCCTCGCAGAACCCTTAATCTCAACAGCTGCCCCGTCCTCTCTCCCGTGGGAG
>KV797077.1:24228-35009 GCA_001809325.1 Neisseria sp. HMSC077D05
TGGGAGAGAGCTAGAGAGAGGGCAACAAGCCGGCAAGGCTTGTATTTTGAGCGGTTAGGGTATTGGGAAAGGTTGCCGAAATTCGGAGAATGCCCTCTCCCCAGCCCTCCCCCACGGGGGAGGGGGTGGATTGCAGCAGATTCAAGTATTACAGGTCGTCTGAAAAAGAATGCCCGAAACATCAACAGCAGGAATTTTTCAGGCAGCCTTTATCGCAAGGCAGATGGAACAAACGCCGCGAGCGTTTTTTCAGACGACCTTTGAACCCGTCGGTAGGGTGTGTGCCGCAAGGCACGCGCGCGGTGGGTTGGGGTTGCAGGGAAAATAGAGAACGCGTGCGTGCGTACCGCACACACACTACATGCAGGCTGCTACACAACCTTTTTTCCTTGCAGCAACCCTTAACCCCAACAGCCGCCCGTCCTCTCTCCCGTGGGAGAGAGTTAGAGAGAGGGCAACAAGCCGCAAGGCTTGTATTGGGGCGGTTAAGGTGTTTGGGAAAGATTGCCGCCATTCGGGGAATGCCCTCTCCCCAACCCTTCCCCACAGGGGAGGGAGTAGGTTGCGGCGGATTCAAGTGTTGCAGGCCGTCTGAAAAAGAATGCCCGAAACATCAACAGCAGGAATTTTTCAGGCAGCCTTTATCGCAAGGCAGATGGAACAAACGCCGCGAGCGTTTTTTCAGACGACCTTTGAACCCATCGGTAGGGTGTGTACCACAAGGCACGCACGCGGTGGGTTGGGGTTGCAGGGAAAATGGAGAACGCGTGCGTGCGTACCGCACACGCCCTACATGTGGGCTACGGCTTGCTTTATTGTTCATTTTTGATAAGTTAGGATAATTTATGACAGGAATTTCACATGAAGAAGCTAGCAAGTGGGCAAAAAAAGAAATATTTGTTGGGGCGATACTTGGATTATTTCTCGGTATTCCTGGAACATGGCTAGTACGAGAAGGTTTATATCAAGACAACAAAGAAACACTTAATAAACAAATAACAGACTTAAAGGAAGAAAAAAGCAAACTGGAAGAAGAAAAATCAACTCAAAGAGAAAGCCTTGCCACTTGCGAAGCACAAAAAACAGGATTAGAAAACTCGATACAGAAAGATTATGTACGAAAAGAAGAGTTGAATCGCTGCCAGCAAGATTATGCTCAAAAATCAGATCAAAACCAAAGAATAAATGATCAAAATATAAAACTTTCATCTCAATTGCAAACAAAAAGCGCATGTTTACAAAGGCAACAGCACTTGCAACATCAGTTAGACAATATAAGAGAAGAACTCCAATCCGGATTTGCAAAAGGATTCGTTATTCATAGACTTACCGAACAAGACCGAAATGAACGACAAGTCCAGCAAGAACAACTTGTAGCACAGTTAAATCAAATCAATTGCCAATAATTTTCAAAGAAAGACCCACCCATGCCCAAACGTACCGACCTAAAATCCATCCTTATCATCGGCGCCGGCCCTATCGTTATCGGTCAGGCCTGCGAATTTGACTATTCGGGCGCACAGGCCTGCAAGGCTTTGCGTGAAGAAGGCTATAAAGTCATTCTGGTGAATTCCAACCCCGCCACCATCATGACCGACCCTGAAATGGCGGATGTTACCTACATCGAGCCGATTATGTGGCAGACGGTGGAGAAGATTATCGCCAAGGAGCGGCCCGATGCGATTCTGCCCACGATGGGCGGCCAGACCGCGCTGAACTGTGCGCTGGATTTGGCGCGCAACGGCGTGCTGGCGAAATACAATGTCGAGCTGATCGGCGCGACGGAAGACGCGATCGACAAGGCGGAAGACCGCGGTCGCTTTAAGGAGGCGATGGAGAAAATCGGCCTCTCCTGCCCGAAATCTTTTGTCTGCCACACGATGAACGAGGCCTTGGCGGCGCAAGAACAGGTCGGCTTCCCGACGCTGATTCGTCCGTCTTTCACGATGGGCGGTTCGGGCGGCGGCATTGCCTACAATAAAGACGAGTTTTTGGCGATTTGCGAACGCGGTTTCGATGCGTCGCCCACCCATGAGCTGCTGATTGAGCAGTCCGTGCTCGGCTGGAAAGAGTACGAGATGGAAGTGGTGCGCGATAAGGCCGACAACTGCATCATTATTTGCTCGATTGAAAACTTCGACCCGATGGGCGTGCATACCGGCGACTCGATTACGGTTGCGCCGGCGCAAACGCTGACGGACAAAGAATACCAAATCATGCGCAACGCAAGCTTAGCGGTATTGCGCGAAATCGGTGTGGATACGGGCGGCTCGAACGTGCAGTTTGCGGTGAACCCTGAAAACGGCGAGATGATTGTGATTGAGATGAACCCGCGCGTGAGCCGTTCGTCCGCGTTGGCTTCAAAAGCGACGGGCTTCCCGATTGCGAAAGTGGCGGCGAAGCTGGCGGTCGGCTTTACGCTGGACGAGTTGCGCAACGACATCACCGGCGGCCGCACGCCCGCGTCGTTCGAGCCTTCCATCGACTATGTGGTAACCAAAATCCCGCGTTTCGCGTTTGAAAAATTCCCCGCCGCAGACGACCGCCTGACCACGCAGATGAAATCGGTGGGCGAAGTGATGGCGATGGGCCGTACCATTCAGGAAAGCTTCCAAAAAGCCCTGCGCGGCTTGGAAACAGGCTTGTGCGGCTTCAATCCGAGAAGCTCCGACAAAGCAGAAATCCGCCGCGAACTGGCGAACCCCGGCCCCGAACGTATGCTCTTTGTGGCAGACGCGTTCCGCGCGGGCTTCACGCTGGAAGAAATCCACGAAATCTGCGCCATCGACCCTTGGTTCTTGGCGCAAATCGAAGACTTGGTGAAAGAAGAGCAGCAGGTAAGTGCAGGCTGCCTGCAAGATTTGGATTTCGCCGCCTTACGTCGTCTGAAACGCAAAGGCTTCTCCGACAAACGCATCGCGCAGCTTTTGGGCGTAAAAGAAAAAGAAGTGCGCGAACACCGCTACGCGCTGAACCTGCATCCTGTCTATAAACGCGTCGATACCTGCGCCGCCGAGTTCGCCACCGAAACCGCCTACCTCTATTCCACTTACGAAGAAGAATGCGAAGCGCGTCCTTCCGAGCGTAAAAAAGTGATGATTCTCGGCGGCGGCCCGAACCGCATCGGTCAGGGCATCGAGTTTGACTACTGCTGCGTTCACGCCGCGCTCGCCCTGCGCGAATCGGGCTTTGAAACGATTATGGTGAACTGCAACCCCGAAACCGTGTCCACCGACTTCGACACCAGCGACCGCCTGTATTTCGAGCCGCTGACGCTGGAAGACGTGTTGGAAATCGTCCGCACCGAAAATCCGTGGGGCGTGATTGTGCATTACGGCGGCCAAACCCCGCTCAAACTCGCCAACGCACTGGTTGAAAACGGCGTGAACATCATCGGCACGTCCGCCGACAGCATCGACGCCGCCGAAGACCGCGAACGCTTCCAAAAAGTGTTGAACGACTTAGGCCTGCGCCAACCGCCCAACCGCATCGCCCACAACGAAGAAGAAGCGCTCGTCAAAGCCGAAGAAATCGGCTATCCGCTGGTCGTGCGCCCGTCTTACGTCCTCGGCGGCCGCGCCATGCAGGTCGTCCACTCCGCCGAAGAGCTGCAAAAATACATGCGCGAAGCCGTGCAGGTATCCGAAGACAGCCCCGTGTTGCTCGACTTCTTCCTGAACAACGCGATTGAAGTCGATGTGGACTGCGTTTCAGACGGCAAAGACGTCGTTATCGGCGGCATCATGCAACACGTCGAACAGGCAGGCATCCACTCTGGCGACTCCGGCTGCTCGCTGCCGCCCTACTCGCTCAGCGAAGAAATCCAAGACGAAATCCGCCGCCAAACCAAAGCCATGGCCTACGCGCTGGGCGTGGTCGGCCTGATGAACGTACAGTTTGCCGTGCAGGACGGCGTGGTGTTCGTGTTGGAAGTAAACCCGCGCGCCAGCCGCACCGTTCCGTTCGTCTCCAAAGCCACCGGCGTGCCGCTCGCCAAAGTCGGCGCGCGCTGCATGGCAGGCATTTCCCTGCAAGAGCAAGGCGTGGAAAAAGAAGTCGTCCCCGATTTCTATGCCGTTAAAGAAGCCGTGTTCCCCTTCATCAAATTCCCCGGCGTGGACACCATCCTCGGCCCCGAAATGCGCTCCACCGGCGAAGTGATGGGCGTGGGCGCCAGCTTCGGCGAAGCCTACTACAAAGCCCAACTCGGCGCAGGCGAACGCCTGAACCCGACCGGCAAAATCTTCCTCGCCGTGCGCGACGAAGACAAACCGCTCATCGTCAAAACCGCGCAAAACTTCCAAGCCTTAGGCTACGGCGTCTGCGCCACACGCGGCACCGCCGAATACCTGAAAGAGCACGGCATCATCGTGCAAGCGGTGAACAAAGTACAGGAAGGCCGCCCGCACATCGTGGACGCGATTAAAAACGGCGAAATCGCGCTGGTGGTCAACACCGTCAGCAGCTCGGCACAATCCATCGCCGACAGCCACAGCATCCGCCGCACCTCCCTCACCCAACGCGTGCCGCAATACACCACCATCGCCGGCGGCGAAGCCATGAGCGAAGGCGCAAAAAGCCGCGACCACTTGGGCGTGTACAGCGTGCAGGAGTTGCATGGACGGTTGAAGGCGTTGAAGTAATGGAAATACAGGCTGCCTGAAAACTAGAGAAAACAGTTTCAGGCAGCCTGAAATTTGACAATACACAGCAAAAGGAAAATGGAATGTTTTGGTTATTAGTGATTTTGATAGTTATCGTTTTGTGGCTGGTGAAAGTGTATAACAAGCTACAAAGCAGTATGCAGAATATCCGTGAAGGATTTTCCAATCTGCAGGCGGGATTAAAAAAACGTCAACAACTAAGCGGGCAAATTATTGAAATCGCTTCAGGTTATTTAGAACACGAACAGGTCACTCAACTGCGTGTGGCTCAGTCGCAAAACACCCAACAACTGGCTGCAATGGCACAAAATTTCCCCCAGCTGAAAGCAGATGCCACCTATCAAAAACTGATGGGACAGCTGGAAGCATTGGAAAATGACATTTTGGCGCGCCGAGAAAATTATAATAACCGTGTGAAGCGGTTCAACAGCTACCGTAATTCATTTCCTGCGGTGTTAGTAGCGCAAAAACTGTCGTTTGACACGGTGGAGTACTTTGACAGCGATGATGAAAAATTTGATGCACAAGTACAAAGTTTTGCGCGCGACGATAGCGCTGTACTGCAAGAAATTATCGGAAACAGCGCAAAAGCCGTGAAAAATATTTCCACTCAGGCTGTTCAGGTAGTACAGGGCAACAAAAAACAACTCGGAAATCAGACTAACGACGTAACACAGCCCACCAACAGTACAGATAATCCAGCTGATACATCGTCTGAAAAACCAGAATAAACCTACCCTGAGAACCAGGCAGTAAAGCTGCCAACGGGGTAACCTAAAAAGCCACAACTCCCTAGGCGTATACAGCGTATAGGAGGTACATGGATGCTTGAAAAATAGGGGCTGAATCTGAATTAGGTTTAGCTTCAACAAAAAGGTCGTCTGAAAACCAATCTTCCGGTTTTCAGACGACCTTTTCTTTGTTATCTGCCTACCTTATTCGGGACGCATCTGCGGGAACAAAATCACGTCGCGGATGGTTTGCGAATCGGTCAGCAGCATCACCAGGCGGTCGATGCCGATGCCGCAACCGCCTGTCGGCGGCAGGCCGAATTCCATCGCGCGGATGTAGTCGGCATCGTAGTGCATGGCTTCGTCGTCGCCCGCGTCTTTTTGCGCCACTTGCGATTTGAAGCGTTCGGCTTGGTCTTCGGGGTCGTTCAACTCGGAATAGCCGTTTGCCAGCTCGCGGCCGACAACGAACAATTCGAAACGCTCGGTCAGACCTTGTTTGGTATCGGAAGCGCGTGCCAACGGGGAAACTTCGACCGGGTAATCGACGATGAAGGTCGGGTTCCACAGTTTGCTTTCGGCGCAACCTTCAAACAGGGCGAGTTGCAGGCTGCCGATGCCCGGGGACGGCGGCAGGCTTTCACCGTGTTTGACAATTTCTTTTTTCAGCCACTCCGCATCGTTCAACTGATCGTCGGTGTAGTGCGGATTATATTTTTTGATGGCTTCGAGAATGGTCAGGCGTTCGAACGGGCTTTCCAAATCGACTTCTTTGCCGTTGTAGCTGATTTTCGCCGTACCGTTTACCGTGCGCGATGCGTTGCGGATGATGTCTTCCGCCATCTGCATCATGCGTTCGTAGTCGGAGAAGGCTTCGTAGAATTCGATCATGGTGAATTCGGGGTTGTGGCGCACGGACATGCCTTCGTTGCGGAAGCTGCGGTTGATTTCAAACACGCGCTCCAAACCGCCAACCACCAAGCGTTTCAGATACAGCTCGGGGGCAATGCGCAGGTAGAGCGGGATGTCCAAAGCGTTGTGGTGGGTCACGAACGGTTTCGCCGTCGCGCCGCCGGGAATCGGGTGCATCATCGGAGTTTCGACTTCGAGATAATGCTCGTTCACCATGAAATTACGCACGGATTGGATGATTTGGCTGCGTTTGATAAACGTATTGCGCGATTCTTCGTTGGCAATCAAATCGACGTAGCGTTGGCGGTATTTGGTTTCCTGATCGCTCAAGCCTTTGTGTTTGTCGGGCAGCGGGCGCAGGGATTTGGACAGCAGGCGGATGTCGGACACGCGCACGGTCAATTCGCCGTGGTTGGTTTTGAACAAAGTGCCTTCCGCGCCGACGATGTCGCCCAAGTCCCAGTGGTTGAAATCGTCCAAAACTTCCTGACTCACGCCTTTGTTGTTCAGATAAAGCTGGATTTGGCCGGTCACGTCTTGGATGGTGGCGAAGCTCGCCTTGCCCATTTGGCGTTTGAGCATCATGCGGCCGGCAATTTTGACGGGAACGGCTTGCGGGTCGAGTTCTTCTTTGCTGATTTCGCCGTATTGGGCGTGCAAATCGGCGGCAAAGCTGTCTCGCTTGAAGTCGTTGGGATAGGCAATGCGCTGTTGGCGGATGTTGTGCAGTTTTTCGCGGCGCAGGGCGATGATTTGGTTTTCGTCCAACTGCGGCTCGGTTTGCGGATTGTTTTGTTCGCTCATGGTGTTTTCCGGAAAAATAAATCAGGCGCAATCTGTTTCAGACGACCTGATTGAATCACAAAATTTGCGCATATTTTACGCGATGTCGGTGTTTTTTTCTATCCGGCTCAAAAGGTCGTCTGAAAAACATCGGACAGGGGTTTTCGGTCAATCCGTTTGGTTGGAAAAAATACCTGAAATCAAGTTTGGAAAAACATTTGGCTTTTTTGCTGTTATACTCATTCCATTTATTTCAAATCAATATCTGAAGATTATGTACTGGTCTATTCCTGATATCCCCGATACCATCGTCGCCCGCAAAAACAGCAAGTGGAATACCCCTTGGGTATGGCTGACGGTATTGGCTTTGCTTTTCATTGCGGCGTTGATTGTTGTGTTGTGGCTGAAAATCAGCCCGTTTTATCTGTTGATACCGGTCGGCGTTTGGGGTGCGGCTTTGCTGTACCGCTTTATCTTGTCGATGAACCGCAGTGCGGCGGCAGATGCTTGGGAAACCGAAAAATCAAATATCCGCAAAAAATGGACGGATTGGGCGCAGAGAAGCATTGTGTTGGTCGATTCGCGTACCATCCTGCCCGAACCCTTGTCGCTGCCGGACGTCATTACCCAAGCGTCGGGCGGACGAAATGCTGACCTGTTTCTGTTTCCGCGTGACGAAGACGAAGACCTGTGGCGCAGCGGCTATCCTTACGTTGCCGAACATTTTTACCAAAAATTGAGCGAATTGGCGGAGTATCGGCTGCCTGTGACCCTGCACATCGATGCGCCGGATGAAGAAGCGTATTTGAACTGGCAGCAAAGATTTGAAGAAATCGCCGAAATGGCGGGTGTCCGCGCGACTATCAAACCCTTGTCCGATGGCGAAAGTTTGATGGGCGATTGGGTGGAAAACCGTCAGTTTGAAGGCATCCATGTGATTTTTTCGGCATGGCTGAACGAAGACGCTTCAGATGCCGAGTTTACAGAAAACGCGACTTGGCTGGTGTTTGCCTCGCCTTATGCCGCCAAACAGAATAAATTGCCCGTCAAAGCGGTTTTACAGCGTCCGATTGCCATCTCCTTATCCGATGAAACGGCTCAAAACAAATCTTTCGGACACTACGCTGATTACGCTTTGAAAAACCGCACCGTCCATGCCGCTTGGTTTACCGTGCCACCTAAAGATACGCAACAATACGTCGGCAAACTTCGCCAAGCAGGTGTCAGCTGGAACGATAATTTCGACCTGCCCCTGATACACACGCCCGAACCGTATACAGGTCAGCTTCCGCGAGAAAGCCACTGGCTGACGTTGGGTTTGATGGCTGAAAACGGCGACCAGCAAAATCAATTGTTCGGCTGGCAGAAAGACAGCAATCTCTATATGGGCTGCCTGATTCATCAAAATTCAGTAGCATAAGCCGACTATCTTGTCATGGTACCAAAGGTCGTCTGAAAACTTGAAAGTTGAGTTTTCAGACGACCTTTTATTTAATCCTCGCCAGTTTGCAGCGTGGGCTTTGCCCGCGAAATCTATCTTCTGACAATCTGAATTGGATGGTCACGTTTTTACTCATTTCGTGGGTAGAACCCACGCTACGGATTGCCGCAACGACAACTTGTCCCTTCCCCCGTCCGGTAGGGGAAGGTTAGGATGGGAATGGCTCTATGGGGTTAGGTAAAATCAAATTCGTTTGCCCCGTAGAACCACCCTCTCCCCAGCCCTCTCCCGCCAGACGGGAGAGAGAACAGGCTACACGTCGCGACATAGATTTCTGTCCGGCTACCGTCATTCCCGCGCAGGCGGGAATCTACTTTTAACTCTCGGCAACTGTTTTTAAACATCTGTTTCTTAGAATTTCCGATGGATTCCCGCCTACGCGGGAATGACGTCGGCGGGGTGTTTGGCGTGGTTTGTTTATAAGAAAAGGTCGTCTGAAACTAAGTTTGCAGTTTCAGACGACCTTTGTGGGGCAAATCAGTATTCATCACGTTTTTTAGGTATAACCATCTCCTTTTCTGACAAATTACTTATAATTATAGTGGATTAAATTTAAATCAGGACAAGGCGACGAAGCCACAGACAGTACAGATAGTACGGCAAGGCGAGGCAACGCCGTACCGGTTTAAAGTTAATCCACTATATTAGGTTTGTTTCATCACAGAAGCGTTGCATCACCTTTCTTTTCTCTGATTTTGCCAATCCTTTCCACATAAAATCATTTTCTGTTTTCCAATCAGGATAGATTTTTTTAATAAAATCATAAACTGTTATTTTTGCGAATAATAAATTTCTACTCGTCTTTAGTTGTCTCCAATTCAATTTACATTTGAAAAGCTTTGCATTATTCAAATAAGCTGCTGTTAATTTAGTCCCCTCCATATCAACTGCCCATAAGTATGCATTATCTAACCTAGCCCATTTTAAGTTTGCAGTTTGTAAATTACTCTCAAATAATTGCGCATTTTGAAAGTTAGCTTTACATAATTGACTATTTTGAAACTTAACTTGGTCCAAAATAGCTCCTCGAAAATCAGCTCCATCTAAATTTAAATCTGATAAGTCCCTAGCAGTTTTACTTACTACACTCAACGAAAAATTCATGCCAGCCAAGCAAATATTAGGCAACATTTCGGGGAAATCTCGTAGATTAAGTTTCGTGTTATTCCGATTCAAACTTAATAACACATGCGTTAAAGCCACCCCCATAGGGCTTTCTGCTGATTTTCTCAATTTTCTAATAATTTCCACCCTTTCATAATGTAAACCAATATTTTCGAACTTCTTCAAACTATCCTGCTGCATCGCCTGCCACGCGGATTTCAATAGGTTGAATGCGGGACGACGGAAACTTTCTCCGTAATCTCCTCGGAAAAACGGCAACAAATTGTAGATAGCGGAAATCTGCAAAGCGACCGCTCCGTCCCGTTTACTGAAAGTATCGAAATGGGCAGCATTTGGTTTTTTGGCATATTCTTCAGATTGTTCCATTGTTTGTTCTGTAATTTCTGCCCCGTCTTTTGAGCTGCTTTTCTGCGTGGTTTTACTGACGGTTTTTATTTCCGGCAAATGCGCGCCGCTGACCCATTCGGACAGTTTTTGAAATTCTTTCAGGTTAATGTCTTTGCGCTGGTTCTCGATTTGCTGTCTATTGTTTTCGTCGCGGAAGTGCCAGATGACGAAAGCGACAGGGGCGGAAACAATCAGAATGATGAAATTCCAAAAACCCGCAGATAAAGTGTCTATCGAATCCTTAGAATAAAATTCAAACCAATTAAATAAAATATCAAGAATAACGATGGAAAATGTCCCGGCACAAAAGACTTTTAATACATTGCTCCATTTTTTCCCAAAAAGTACCCAGCATAAAATAATCAGAACAACCAGGATGCTTATAATCGCCCACTTATGGTCAATAACAAAAGCTACATTTCCCATTCTGTATTTCCTTATTAATCATCATTGGAGTTGCTATCAACAGCAGCACGGATTTTATAGTATTGCACGGAGGCAAAAAAGAAAAAGGTCGTCTGAAACTGAATTTATGATTTCAGACGACCTTTTACCATATCAGCAACCTCGTCCCTTCCCCCGTCCGGCGGGGGAAGGTTAGGATGGGGGTGGCTTTGCGGCTTTAGGAAAAATCAAATTCGTGCAGCCCATAGAGCCACCCTCTCCCCAACCCTCTCC
>KV797077.1:35109-68289 GCA_001809325.1 Neisseria sp. HMSC077D05
TCTCCCCAGCCCTCTCCCGCCAGACGGGAGAGGGGGCGGGTTGCAAGTAAAAATAGGGTCGTCTGAAAACTTTGAGATTCGGGTTTTAAAGAAATAAACTCGTTCATACTCGTTTTCAGACGACCTTGTTTGTTCAATCAACGCGTACTTGGGATAACTCAAGTAGCGTAGGCTTTGCCCGCGAAATTTGCCGTTTAACTATTCAAATCAGAAAACAATCGCATTTGCTCCCATCTCGTGGGCAAAGCCCACGCTACTCGTTGCTTCAACGGCAACCTGTCCCTTCCCCCGTCCGACGGGGGAAGGTTAGGATGGGGGTGGTTCTATGGCTTGGGGTAAAATCAAATTCGTTTGCCCCGTAGAGCCGCCCTCTCTCCAGCCCTCTCCCACCGGACGGGAGAGGGGGCGGGTTACAGATAAAAACAAGGTCGTCTGAAAACCTGAATCCCAAGTTTTCAAACGACCTCTTTATTTTCAAACCTGACTTACTTGACGCGCCCTGCTTTCAACACGCGTTGGGCAAAGAACACCATGCTTGTGATGAAGAACGCCAGTCCCAGCCAAGATGCGGTGGTTTCCCAGTTTTCCAGACCCAGTGCGAGCGGGGCGTCGGAGCCGCTGTTGGTCACGGAGAAGACGATGATGAATGCCATCACTACGCCGACCAGGCTTTCGCCGACAATCAAACCGGCGGAGAACAAGGTGCCGATACGTTCGGCGTTTTTCAGACGACCTTCACGGTTTTCCGCTTGCTTGCCGATGATGTGTTTCAACACCGCCGCCAACACTGCGCCGATCACGATGGGCATAGTGACGGACGGGGGCAGGTAGATGCCCATGCCGACCGCGAGGACGGGCAGTGCGCGTTTGCCGCCGGACGATTTTTTCAACCCCCAATCGACGACGATTAACACCGCGCCGATTGCGATACCGGTGAAGATGTACGCCCATTCAAGGTTGTGGGCGAAAATACCCGACGCGATGGTCGTCATCAAAGTCGCTTGCGGAGCCGCCAAAGCCTGCGCCGCGTCCATGCCTTCGCGCGGCATTGCACCGGTAAAGCCGTAGGCTTCGTAGAGCAGTTCCAACACGGGCGAGATGACGAACGCGCCGACGATACAGCCGATAATCAACGCAATCTGTTGTCTCCAAGGCGTTGCTTTGAGCAGGTAGCCGGTTTTCAAGTCTTGCAGGTTGTCGTTGGAAATCGAAGCCACGCAAATCACCGCCGAGCCGCAGAACAAGGTCAGTGCCAACAAGAATTTGCGGTTGGCTTCATCCGCCATCAAGCTGCCGGATTCGCCCACAACCAACAACACCAGCGAAATGATGACGATGGAAACGATGCCCACGCCCGAAATCGGGCTGGAAGACGAGCCGACCAAACCCGCCATATAACCGCAGGCGGCGGCGACCAAAAAGCCGATGACGGAAGCCAAAAGCGTACAAACAACCACCAAAAGCCAAGCCATGCCGCCCGTAATGTGCGAATCGCCGATAAAGTGATAAAACGACACGCCCAAAATCAGCATCATGGACAATACCCAAAAAATCATGGCTTTAGGTGACAAATCCTGTTCGGCGCGTTCCGCAGCGGGCGCACCGCCGCCGAAACTCTTGAACGACATTTTCAGGCCTTCCAGCATCGGCTTGAGCAGCATCAAAAGCGTCCAAACCGCCGCAATACCGATGGTACCCGCGCCGATAAAGCGTACTTTTTCCTTCCACAGCTTCATCGCAAACGCTGCCATTTCCATATCGGCAGGCTGCGGAATGTGCGATGAAAAATACGGCACGGCAATGCCCCAAGCAATCGAAATACCCAGCAGGATGGCGATACCGCCCGTCAGACCGACCAGATAGCCCGCGCCCAACAATGCCAGCGAAAAGCCCATCGGCAGTTGGAAAATCGCCGTGCCGCTTTTGAACCAATAACTCGCACTGTCGGCAATCACACGCAAACCGTTGGAACAAAAGCTCATAAAGCCCGCCAACGCGCCGCCTGCCGCCAGTTCTTTAATGCCGCTGCCGCCCTGACGGCCTTCCTCCTCGTGGCTGCCGACTTTCAAAATCTCCGCCGCCGCCACGCCTTCGGGATAAGGCAACTCGCTTTTCACCACCATCGCGTAACGCAGCGGAATGGTGAAAATCACCCCTAAAATCCCGCCGGCAATACATAAAAGCGTCGTCTGCCAAAACGGAAAACCGCTCCAGTAGCCCGCCATCAGCAAACCGGGCAGGACAAAGATAATGGTCGAAAGCGTACCCGCCGCCGAAGCCTGCGTCTGCACCATATTGTTTTCCAAAATATTGCTGCCTTTGAAAAACTTCAAAACCGCCATCGAAATCACCGCAGCCGGAATCGACGAAGCAAAGGTCAGACCGACTTTCAAACCGAGATAAACGTTTGACGCGGTAAAGATCACGGTAATCAGCGCACCGAGTATCATGCCCCGAAGCGTCAGCTCGCGGTAGTCCGCATAAGGATCGTGAGTGGATTGTGTCATCGTGGATAGCCTTTCGGTTAAGAAAAAACGTACGGCAGGCTCGAACCGGCTGCCGATTCTGCCTTTATGTTGTTGCCGCAGCAAGGAAATGTCAAGTTAGACAAGGGATGTGCAAAGAAAGTGGAAGGAAAAAGGTCGTCTGAAAACGGGATCCGCATTTTCAGACGACCTTAGCCGTTCAACTCATCCAATAAACCCTTACACAAGCCCTCTGTAACCAAGTTATCCATTGATATAGTGGATTAAATTTAAATCAGGACAAGGCGACGAAGCCACAGACATTACAAATAGTACGGCAAGGCGAGGCAACGCCGTACTGGTTTAAAGTTAATCCACTATAAAACAAACACCATCCTCACAAAGCGATTCGGCTTTGCCGCGCTCAAACACCCGACACACCTTTTCCGCCGTATTTAAGTCTTCTTCGGCTTACCATCCTTTATCAAAAATCTGTCCATTCCCTTGATAAACAGATTAGATTTAAAGCCGACTCCGAATTTCAGACGACCTGTTGTCGTTTTTACGCCACTTCAAACAACTTTAAAGATGACGTCATGCCATGACAAAACCTTGCAATCCGCCTGCAATCTCGTTCCAGCGATGATTTGAACCTTATAGAAACACGAAATTTCACTTCAGACGACCCAAACGGATTGAATAGCCAAGATTTACGCGGTAAACTTATACAATTAAAAAATTTTATGATTTACTCACTATGAAACCCGCCTTCGACATAAAGTCAGCCCGGCTTGACGTGCTGGCTATTCACCTGCATACCGCAGACTTGACCGAACTGGAAGAATTTTTGCGCCAACGCGCCGGTCAATACCAAGAATTGGATGTCGTCCCCTTCGTTTTGGATGTACAGGATTTTGACCATCCCGAATCATTGGATATCGGTTCCATGATTTCCCTTTTCGCCCGTTACGGCATGCAGATTCTGGGGCTGCGCCACGAAAGCGAATATTGGGCATCCTTCGCAGCACGTTACCACTTGGTTTTCAGCCGTAGCGACAAATCCGAGCCGCAACAGCCCAAAATCAACCAAGAGCCTGCACCCGTTCAGGCAACGGTCATCAACAACCCGACCGTCCTCATCAGCACACCCGTCCGCACCGGACAACAGGTTTACGCGGAAAACGGCGACCTTATCGTTACCGGCATCGTCAGCCAAGGTGCGGAACTCATTGCCGACGGAAACATTCATATCTATGCGCCCATGCGCGGCAGGGCGTTGGCAGGTGCGAAAGGCAACACCAACGCGCGCATCTTTATCCACTCCATGCAGGCGGAACTGGTCTCCGTAGCGGGCATTTACCGCAATTTCGAACAAGACCTGCCCGACCACCTGCACAAAAAAGCCGTACAGGTTTCATTGCAAGACAACCGCCTGGTTATCAGCGCAATCGACACAGAGTAACCATTCCAAGCATTTGATAAAGGAAACATCGTGACAAAAATCATCGTAGTAACTTCAGGCAAAGGCGGCGTAGGCAAAACCACGACCAGCGCCAGTATCGCAACCGGACTGGCTCTGCGCGGCCACAAAACAGCCGTCATTGATTTTGACGTCGGCTTGCGCAACCTCGACCTGATTATGGGTTGCGAACGACGTGTCGTTTACGACTTGGTCAACGTTATCCAAGGCGAAGCCACGCTCAACCAGGCCCTGATTAAAGACAAAAACTGCGAAAACCTCTTCATCCTGCCCGCTTCGCAAACCCGCGACAAAGACGCACTGACCCGTGAAGGCGT
This sequence comes from Neisseria sp. HMSC077D05, assembly GCA_001809325.1. Classification (GTDB taxonomy): domain Bacteria; phylum Pseudomonadota; class Gammaproteobacteria; order Burkholderiales; family Neisseriaceae; genus Neisseria. Next base: position 39,372 of record KV797077.1, read on the forward strand.
CGAAAAAGTCATGCAGGAATTGAGCAGTGACAAAATGGGATTCGAATACATCATCTGCGACTCCCCTGCCGGTATCGAACAAGGTGCATTGATGGCTCTCTACTTCGCCGACGAAGCCATCGTTACCACCAACCCGGAAGTATCCAGCGTCCGCGACTCCGACCGCATTTTGGGCATCCTGCAAAGCAAATCCCGCAAAGCGGAACAAGGCGGTACAGTTAAAGAACACCTGCTGATTACCCGCTACTCACCCGAGCGCGTCAGCAAAGGCGAAATGCTGTCCGTACAAGACATTTGCGACATCCTGCGCATCCCGCTTTTGGGCGTGATTCCCGAATCGCAAAACGTCCTGCAAGCATCCAATGCCGGCGAACCTGTCATCCATCAAAACAGCGCGACTGCCGCAGAAGCCTACAAAGACGTTATTGCACGCCTCTTGGGTGAAAACCGTGAAATGCGTTTCCTCGAAGCCGAGAAAAAAGGCTTCTTCAAGCGACTGTTCGGAGGCTAAGTCATGTCATTAATGGATATGTTGTTCGGCAGAAAGCCGAAGACCGCCGCCGTTGCACGCGACCGCCTGCAAATCATCATTGCACAAGAGCGCGCCCAAGAAGGTCAAGCACCCGACTATCTGCCTACCCTGCGTAAAGAATTGCTGGAAGTATTGTCCAAATACGTCAACGTTTCTTTGGACGACATCCGCATTTCCCAAGAAAAACAGGACGGTATGGACGTTCTCGAATTGAACATCACCCTACCTGAACAAAAAACGGAACAGAAAAAGGCTTAACACATGACCTTGACCGAATTGCGTTACATCGTAGCCGTCGCGCAGGAGCGTCATTTCGGACGTGCCGCGCGCCGCTGCTTTGTCAGCCAGCCCACCCTTTCCATCGCCATCAAAAAGCTGGAGGAAGAGCTGTCGGTGTCCCTGTTTGACCGCAGCAGCAACGACATCATCACCACTGAAGCGGGCGAGCGCATCGTTGCCCAAGCCCGTCGCGTGCTGGAAGAAGCCGAGATGATCAAGCACCTTGCCAGCGAAGAGCAAAACGAATTGGAAGGCGCATTCAAACTCGGTCTGATTTTTACCGTCGCCCCCTACCTTCTGCCCAAGCTCATCATTTCCCTGCGCGAAACCGCGCCGAAAATGCCCCTGATGCTCGAAGAAAACTACACGCACATACTGACCGAATCGCTCAAGCGCGGCGACGTCGATGCCATCGTAGTCGCAGAACCCTTCCAAGAGCCGGGTATCGTTACCGAGCCTTTGTATGACGAGCCTTTCTTCGTCATCGTCCCCAAAGGACACCATTTCGAAGAACTCGATGCCGTTACTCCACAAATGTTGGGTGAAGAACAGGTTTTGTTGCTGACTGAAGGCAACTGTATGCGCGATCAGGTCTTATCAAGCTGTTCCGAACTTGCCGCCAAGCAGAAAATCCAAGGTCTGACCAACACCCTGCAAGGCAGCTCCATCAACACCATCCGCCACATGGTTGCCAGCGGTCTCGCCATCAGCGTCATGCCTGCTACCGCGTTGACCGAAAACGACCATTTGCTGTTCAGCATCATCCCGTTTTCAGGCTCCGTACCGCACCGCCGCGTCGTTTTGGCATACCGTCGGAACTTCGTCCGCCCCAAAGCATTGACTGCTTTGCGGACCGCCATCCTCAATTCCCATCTTCACGGCGTTACTTTTGTCCAAGAGTAAAGCGCATTGAATGCCGGGCATCGATTAAATCATGCACAGGGCTGTCAATTGTGATGATATTCAACAAGCCGCCGATTTTTTTCGGCGGCTTGTTTTATTTGTGTCTTAGCAAATGGGTAAGCCGAAAATCGTGTAGAACGTTCGAGCAGATAAACTTGTACTTAATGCCTTAAAACATGGTTTCCTGCGAATTTGAGCAGGACAAGGCCTCCCACCCATTTCCAATCAAGCCAATCAACTGACCATCCAATACAAAACGTCGTCTGAAAACCCTCAATACAGTTTTCAGACGACGTTTTATTTTTAATTGCCTTAAATCTCGCTACCGCCGACGGTCAGTCCCGAATCAATCCGCAAGGTCGGTTGTCCGACGCCGACAGGAACGCTTTGCCCGTCTTTGCCACACACACCGACACCGCTGTCCAACGCAGTATCGTTACCTATCATGGAGACGTGTTTCAACACTTCAGGGCCGTTGCCGATGATGGTTGCGCCTTTGACGGGATATTGCAGTTTACCGCCTTCGACCCACCACGCTTCGGATGCGCTGAAGACGAATTTGCCACTGGTGATGTCCACCTGTCCGCCGCCGAAATTGACGGCGTAAATGCCTTTGTCGATAGACGCGATGATTTCGTCGGGTTCGTAGCCGCCGTTTTCCATAAAGGTATTGGTCATGCGTGGCATAGGGGCGGAGGCATAGCTTTCGCGGCGGCCGTTGCCGGTGGATTGCGTACCCATCAGGCGAGCGTTGGTTTCGTCCTGCATATAGCCGACCAAGATGCCGTCTTCAATCAATACGGTGCGGCGTGTTTCGTTGCCTTCGTCGTCGATATTGAGCGAACCGCGTCTGTCGGCGATGTCGCCCTGATCAACGACGGTAACGCCTTTGGCGGCAACGCGCTCGCCGATTCTGCCTGAAAAGACGCTGGTTTCTTTGCGGTTGAAATCGCCTTCCAAGCCATGTCCGACGGCTTCATGCAGCAACACGCCCGGCCAGCCGTTGCCCAAGACAACAGTCATTTCGCCTGCGGGCGCAGGGCGCGACTCAAGATTAATCAGGGCTTGTTTGACGGCTGAATCGACAAATTGCCGCACGAGGGTTTCATCAAAATAAGCCAAGTCGTAGCGTCCGCCGCCACCCGCACTGCCCTGCTCTCTCCGGTCGCCCTGTTTGGCGATGACGGTAACGTTCAGGCGCACCATAGGACGAATATCCGCGGCGTGTCTGCCGTCGAGGCGGGCGATGTAAATCATGTCGTATTCGCAGGTCAGCCCCGCCATCACTTGCACAATGCGCGGGTCGGCGGCTTTGGCAAGCGTTTCCACTTTGTTCAATAAGGCAACTTTGGCGGCGGAATCGAGACCGATAATGGGATTCAGCACCGCATGGACGGATTTGCCGTTTGCAACGGACGGCACTTTGACAGAAGCTTCGCCACCTGCCGCGCCGATAACGCGGACGGCTTGGGCGGAACGGTTGATTGAATCGATACACAAACTGTCCGCATAGGCAAAAGCGGTTTTTTCGCCCGAAACGGCGCGCACGCCCACACCCTGATCGATTTGGAAACTGCCTGATTTGACGATGCCCTCTTCCAAATGCCAGCTCTCAAAAGCAGTGCGCTGGCAGTAAATGTCGGCGTAATCGACGTGATGCGCGCCGATGATGCTCAGGCTTTTGGCGAGCAGCTCAGGGGAAAGGTGATTGGCTTCGAGCAAATCGCGCTGTACGGTGGCGTAAGTTGAGTGCATGGTTTTCAGACGACCTTCAGGGCTGGGGAAACTTGGGGCTTGATTATACGGCATTTGTTCTCTTTCTAGTCGAATAGATAACAAGCGTACTCAAGTTTCCGCTGCTACATTACAGACGGCAGGCAAGGCAGCATCATACCTTTACATTTTGTCTGATAGCTTGAGCGGGCGGCTTGGATTGTTTTTGCACTGGGGGTCGTCTGAATTGCTTGCCTGCAAAATTCCATCCTATTCATTTGAATGAATAATCGGCTTGCCCTAGCGTGTTAAATCATGTTAGGTTATGATGTTTCTTTTAATATATAAATAGATGGCCGACAGGTCGTCTGAAACGGAGAAAAGGCATGAATGCCGTAGTGGTTGCAGTAATCGTTATGCTCGTGTTGTCGCTATCGCGGGTACACGTCGTATTGAGCCTGACTGTCGGTGCGTTCGTCGGCGGACTGGTGGCGGGAATGCCGCTGGAAAACATCGTGGATACGGCGGGCAATGTCACTCAGTCGGGGATTATTCCCGTGTTTAACGAAGGCTTGAAGGGCGGCGCGCGGATTTCTTTGTCTTATGCGATGCTCGGTGCGTTCGCGATGGCGATTACCTATTCGGGGCTGCCGCAGCAGCTTGCGGGCGGCATTATCCGCAAACTCAACAACAGTCAGGATGCCGCGAAAGGCGAAAGTTCGGTGAAATGGACGCTGTTGCTGATTATTTTGGCGATGGGCATCATGAGTCAAAACGTCGTGCCTATCCATATCGCGTTTATTCCGATGATTATTCCGCCGCTTTTGCTGGTGTTTAACCGTTTGAAAGTCGACCGCCGCCTGGTGGCGTGTGTGATTACGTTCGGTTTGGTGACGACTTATATGTTCCTGCCTTACGGCTTCGGTGCGATTTTCTTGAACGACATCCTCTTGGGCAACATCAAATCTGCGGGCATGGACGTAAAAGGCATTAGCGTCATGCATGCGATGGCGATTCCTGCGCTGGGTATGGTGGCGGGGCTGCTGGCGGCGTTTGTCCACTACCGCAAATCGCGCATTTATCAAACCAATACCGTCGATACGGAAGACAACCGCGAAGCATCCGAACAGCCCCAGCCTTCGGCTTACCGCAGTCTGGTGGCGGCGGTGGCAATCGGCGTGTGCTTTGCGATTCAGTTGATGTATGAAGATTCGCTGGTGTTGGGCGCGATGTTGGGTTTTGCCGTCTTTATGATGCTCGGCGTGATGAACCGAGACGCTGCCAGTGATGTGTTCGGCGAAGGCATCAAAATGATGGCGATGGTCGGTTTCATCATGATTGCGGCGCAAGGCTTTGCGGCAGTCATGACCGCGACAGGCGAAATCAAACCGCTGGTCGAACACAGTATGCAACTTTTCGGCAGCAATAAAGGCATGGCGGCATTTGCCATGTTGTTTGTCGGATTGTTGGTCACCATGGGCATCGGCTCTTCTTTCTCTACTTTGCCGATCATTACCGCAATTTATGTGCCGCTGTGTATCAGCCTCGGCTTCTCGCCGCTGGCAACCGTCGCCATCGTCGGTACGGCGGGCGCATTGGGCGACGCCGGTTCGCCCGCGTCCGACTCGACGCTCGGCCCGACCATGGGTTTGAACGCCGACGGACAACACGACCACATCCGCGACTCCGTCATCCCAACCTTTATCCACTACAATATCCCGCTGATGATTGCCGGCTGGATTGCCGCTATGGTGCTGTAAATGAGTGAAATGGACGAATTGGAACACCGCATCATCGAGCTGGAAATCCAAACCGCGCTTCAGGAAGACTTAATCGGCAGCCTGAACGATACGGTGGCGAAAATGCAGCAGACGCTGGATTTGCAGCAGGCGCATTTGAGGCTGCTTTATCAGAAAATGCAGGACAAAGGCGCAAGCGGAGAGCGCGAACCTTACAGCCTGCGTGATGAAATTCCGCCGCATTATTGAAACGGAAATATGAAAAAAGGTCGTCTGAAAAATGGTTTTCAGACGACCTTCAAATTTTATAGTGGATTAAATTTAAACCAGTACGGCGTTGCCTCGCCTTGCCGTACTATCTGTACTGTCTGCAGCTTCGTCGCCTTGTCCTGATTTAAATTTAATCCACTATAACACCCAAATTAAAATGACGAACCTTCCTGTTTCAAAAATTCCGCCTCTTCCTCCGTGCCTTCACGCCCCAATACGGCATTGCGGTGCGGATAGCGTCCGAAGCGGTCGATGATGACTTTGTGTTTGATTTCAAAATCCAATGCGTGTCCGTCGGTATAGCGTTCAAACAGCGGAACGGCTTGTTCGTGGACAACTTGGCTTTCGCTGTGCATCAACGGCATAAGCATGAAATGGCGTTCGTGCGGCAGGAGGTCGGCGAAACCGGGCTGACGGACGGCTTCTTGGGCAAGGATGAGAGCGGCCAAATCTTGGCCAAATGCTTGGGGGCTGTTGCGAAACAGGTTGCGTGAGAATTGGTCGAGCAGGATGATTTCGGCGAGCCTGCCTTGCAGGGTGTCGCGCCAGTGTGCAAGCTCGCCATGGGCCGCCTGCTGCCAGACATCAAAAAATCGCGCGCGAATCTTGGCATCGAATTCATCGTTTTTGGCAAACAGAAAAGGACGGTTTTCTTTGGCAAACCAGAAATCTAAGACGGTTTGGGGTGTCATGAACATTCCTTGCAATAGAAGATTATAGTGGATTAAATTTAAATCAGGACAAGGAGACGAAGCCGCAGACAGTACAGATAGTACGGAACCGATTCACTTGGTGCTTCAGCACCTTAGAGAATCGTTCTCTTTGAGCCAAGGCGAGACAACGCCGTACTGGTTTAAAGTTAATCCACTATATTAAGTGCAAGGTCGTCTGAAAAACTGAATCAAAGTTTTCAGACGACCTTCTTTATTACGCCTATATCTCGACAGCTTTTGATTAATCCACCCGCTCCAACTGACTTTTATGAACATATCCTTGGGTAGTCGTATCTTTTAATTGAACGAGATACCAATCCTTACGAACGGTTTTCAATTTTTCTACTATGGCGTTGTCGTCCAAGCGTTTGATTATGTCGGCATGAGCATCCGGTTGGCTCCTGAGATTAACCTTATGGCTATCTGTGGATTTAACGATGAAATCATTATTCATAATCAACGAGTAAATACAGCCCGAATCAGGAATTTGTTTAGCTGTTGTTTTTGGAATTTTTTCAAATTTTATAAGTTTGGCAGAATAATATTTACCATCACAAATGACTTCCGTACCCACTTTACCCATAGTAATTTGGGCAGGCTGTTTGACAGAATCTTCCTGATAGACGTAAAAATTCGGTGGAAGCACCAATTCTTTCAAAACAGCAGCTTGCTGCGATTTGCTCAAATTAAGGGAGATTCGGTTTTGATTCGATATTTTGGTGTCTTCAGGAATAAAGTCAAAATATAAAACCCTTTGACTCCGAGCATTACCATCTAAACTTTTACCCCAATAAACCCACAGCATGCCTTTTTGAGGAACGCCTTGTGCAAATGTCAGCTGCAATACGCTCAAAATAAAGCTGACAAAAATACAATAAATAAATTGTTTATTTTTCAAAGCCATTTTCAATGATGCTCAGAATCTACTTACCGAAATTGCCCTTCTTTAAGTCCGACAGCAAACAATATCGTTGATTGTTTAATATATTCATAACAGAGGTCGTCTGAAAACAGTCACGAACCTCTCAAGCCAGTATTACTTCGCCAATTCTTTGTCGATTTCCTGATAAAGCGCGGCGAAGTCCGGCTCGCCGACAAAGGTTTTCAGGATTTCGCCTTTTTTATTAATCAGAAAAGAAGTCGGGTAAACCTGCGTGCCGAACGCTTGGGCGGCGGTTTTATCGGCATCAAACATGACGGTAAAGGGCAAACCGTATTCTTTGACGTATTGGTTCACACTTTCCAGCGGGTCTATCGGTTGGGCAATGCCGAGTACTTGAAAATCTTTTCCTTGATAGTCTTTGGACATTTTGATGACTTTGGGCATTTCACTGACACAGCCCGGGCAGGAAGGGAACCAAAAATTGATGAAGCTGACTTTGCCTTGCAAATTGGCGTTGGACACCGGTTTGCCTTGCAGGTCGGACAAAGAGAATGCGGGAGCAGGTTTGTTATCCGGAATGAGGACGATGGCGAGCAGCGCGCCGATAATGGCGACGGCGGCAATGGTAATGAGTTTTTTCATGCTTCAGCGTATTGTTTTAAAAGGGTAAATAGAGATTCGGGAATACTGATGCTCCGCCCGCTTTCTGCGCTGACAACCATCAGCGTACTTTCGGCTTCAACGGCATTTTTCCCACTGGGCAAAACGATATTTTGAGTAAGGATAATGTGGCGCGAGGTCAGCTCTTTCAGACGACCTTCAAAGCGCAATATGTCGCCATCGACGGCGGCACGACGATAACGGATGTCGGTGCGGACGACCACCAGCATCAAGCCGTCGATTTCAGACAAAAACCCGTGTTCCTCAAAAAATGTCCAGCGCGCTTCTTCGAGAAATTCGAGATAGCGCGCGTTGTTGACATGACCATAGCCGTCAAGATGGTAATTGCGGACGCGGACGTTCATCAGTTCAGATTAAAGGGTTGAAAGGCTTCACGGGCGAGCGGTTCGTGTTCGAGGTCGGTAATGACGGTAGAAAGCTGGATGTCAAACCATTCGTTGAAAATATCGGCGTCCAAATCAGGCCACTCGCTCTCATCTTCACACCAGTCGGCAAGTTCGGCAGCGAAAATGTCTTCAAACCGCGCTTCGATTTCGTCCCATACTTCGTCAGCGGTTTCACACGGACGAACGAGATAAGAATTGGCATCGGCTTGAATATCTTCAAGCGTCAAACCGTCAAGATGATTACCGGGCAGGGTTTGCAGCCAGTTCCAAAAAGGATCGAGCGGGATGAGCAGGAAGACGCTGCGGTTGACTTCGTACATGATGTTTTCCTTGGTTTCAGATAAGGGAATGATATAGCAAAGGCCGTGGAAACGCCATCTTTGCCTACTGAAGGATAGATAAGTTGGGGCAAAGCGATGTTTAAACTGCAACCCGTTTTCTGCTTCATTACTTTTTTGTAAATCTGATTACCGCTCTTTTCTCTTGTTGAATCAGCAAGTCAAACTAAGATTTGAAAAAACCAGCTTCTTCCAACACTGCATTTGCCACCAGTGTATCGGTATCTTTTCTCAATAATAAATGCAGCTCATGAAAATCTTGTTTCAAACGGGCAACTGCTTCCGGATGTTCATGCCAATAAATCATGGCTTCTGCCAGTTTTTCAGGCGTCGCATCATGTTGCAAAAGCTCTGGAACAGCACATTTGTTCAGCAAAATATTGGGCAAACCGACATGTGGCACTTTAACTTTACGCTTCACATAAGCATAAGTCAGAGGAGATATCTTATAGCTGATCACCATAGGACGTTTGCACAAAGCCACTTCCAGCGTTGCCGTCCCGCTGGTTACCAAGACCACATCTGCCGCAGCACAAACAGTATCTGCTTGTTTATCGACTAACGTAATAGGAAGACCCGAAAATTGCGCAGATGCAAGAATTTTTGATATACGACGGCGGGTTGCCTGCGTAGCAACCGGCATCAGAAACTGCGCCTGTGGGTAACGCTTCAACAGAAGTAATGCGGTTTGAAAAAACACGGGAGCCATGTAATCAATTTCGCTAACACGACTGCCAGGCATCAAGGCAAATACTGGGATAGACGGTGCAACTCCCAACTGACGACGCGCAGAAGATTGATCAACATCTACAGGCATGGTTTGAGCCATCGGATGACCGACAAACTCAGCCTTACCACCGGCATCTAAATAGAGTTGTGGTTCCATTGGGAAAAGGCACAACACCCGGTTAACTTGATGAACGATTTTGTTCACCCGTTCACGCCTCCACGCCCAAACAGAAGGGCTGACATAGTGAACCGTTGGAATACCCGTTTTCTTCAGTTTCTCTTCCACCCAAAGATTAAAATCAGGTGCATCAATCCCAACAAAAACATCCGGTTTTATACGAATAAGGTCATTAACCAGACCTTTTCGGATTTTCAATATTTCGGGCAAACGTTTAACTACCTCAACAAAGCCTCGTACTGCCAATTTTTCTTGGTCATAAAGACTTTCAAATCCTTCCGCCTTCATACGCTCGCCACCGATACCAATAAATCTTGCATCAGGACAACGTTTTTTAATCGCACTAATAAGATGTGCACCAAGCAGATCACCCGATGCCTCAGCAACACTCATTGCAATCGTGAGAGAAGTAGTCATATAAAATTATGGGATACAAAAAAGAATTTGGTAAGTGTAATACCTGGCGGCAAAGAAGTTCTTAGTTAAATTTCAGTTATAGAGACCTTTGCAAAAATAGTCTGTTAACGAAATTTAACTCATAAAAATACGCTAAAATTTTCAATTGACCAAAACCTTTATGATTTTGAGTAAAAGCTAGGAAAAATCAGAAAGGTTTTTCATTTTGAAAATAGTATTGAACATAAAATTTTAGTAACTTATGTTATTTAAAATATCTCTTACAATATGATACTGGAAAGAAATACTCTATCTATGGCAAACTCACTTACCTATCATTACAAAACAGAAAGAATAACTTCAATATACCGAGAGTATTTTAAATAGAGCATTTAAAATACTCAAAAGGTAGCTTGCATATAACAAAACACCATTTGAGAAAACAAATGGTGTTTTGTTATGGTGTATTAGATTACTCGGCAGCTTCTGCTGCTTTGTCTACTAATTCAATCAATGCCAAAGGTGCATTGTCGCCTTTGCGGAAACCATATTTCAGTACACGAACATAACCGCCATTACGGGCAGCAAAACGTGGACCTAACTCATCAAACAATTTAACTACAACATCACGATCACGAGTGCGGTCAAATGCCAAACGACGGTTTGCCAAGGAAGGTTTTTTACCCAATGTAATCAAGGGTTCTACTACGCGGCGCAATTCTTTAGCTTTAGGCAAAGTTGTCACAATAGTCTCGTGAGTCAACAATGAGTTCGCCATATTACGCAGCATTGCAGCGCGATGGCTGCTTGTACGGTTTAATTTGCGGTTACCATTACGATGACGCATGTCATTATCCTTTAATCTTCAAACTTACGGCTTTTCTAAGCCTACAGGCGGCCAAGCTTCCAATTTGGAACCTAGTGTCAAGCCTTTAGATGCCAACACTTCTTTGATTTCATTCAAAGATTTACGACCCAAATTCGGAGTTTTAAGAAGCTCTGTTTCAGTACGTTGAATCAAATCGCCGATATAATAAATATCTTCAGCTTTCAGACAATTAGCTGAACGTACAGTTAATTCCAAATCATCTACCGGACGCAGCAGGATAGGGTCAATAGGAGGAGCTTTTTCTTCAACTTCTTCTACTGGAGTACCTTGCAAATCAGCAAAAATAGACATTTGATCAATTAAAATACGAGCGGCACTACGTACAGCTTCTTCAGGATCAATAGAACCATCAGTTTCAATATCCAAAACCAATTTATCTAAATCCGTACGCTGCTCTACGCGTGCAGGTTCAACTTCAAAGCTAACACGACTGATGGGCGAAAAGCTCGCATCCAACTGAATTGCACCAATCTGGCGGTTTTCATCGCGCACAACACGACGACCGGAAACAGATTGATAGCCACGCCCCTGCTCAACTTTGATTTCCATCTCAATTTGACCATTCTCGGCCAAATGACAAATAATATGCTCAGGATTTAAAATTTCCACATCATGTGGTAATTCAATATCACCGGCAACTACTGTACCGGCCCCTGACTTTTTCAAAGTTAACTGAACTTGGCCACGCCCATGCAGCTTAAATACAATACCTTTGACATTCAACAAAATATCGACGACATCTTCTTGAACGCCATCAACAGTAGAGTATTCGTGCAATACACCGGAAATGGCCACTTCAGTAGGAGCAAAACCATTCATGGATGACAGTAAGATACGACGCAAAGCATTACCTAAAGTATGACCAAAACCGCGCTCAAACGGCTGCATAGATACTTTTGCACGAGTGGTAGATAAAGTATCGACATCAATTTGACGAGGTTTCAAAAATTCGGTTGTGCTATTTTGCATTTAACTGTCCCTCACTGAGCTAGCGTTATTTAGAGTAGAATTCTACCACCAGCTGTTCATTAATATCGCCAGTTAATTCTGAACGATCCGGCATATTTTTAAATACGCCTTCCAATTTGTCTGCATCAACAGAAACCCAGCTTGGTAAACCGATTTGAGTTGCCAGACTTAAAGCTTCCTGGATACGAACCTGTTTTTTAGCTTTCTCACGAACAGCTACAACATCACCAGCTTTAACTTGGAAAGAAGGAATATTTACAACCTGACCGTTAACGGTAATTGCTTTATGAGAAACCAGCTGACGCGCCTCAGCACGAGTCGAGCCAAATCCCATGCGATATACTACATTATCCAAACGAGACTCTAACAATTGCAGCAGCAATTCACCAGTAGAGCCTTTACGTCGATCTGCTTCTGCAAAATAGCGGCGGAATTGACGTTCCAATACGCCATAAATACGACGAATCTTTTGCTTTTCACGTAATTGCAAACCATAGTCGGACAAACGCGGTTTTTTTGCGCCGTGCTGACCAGGAGCGGAGTCCAGTTTACATTTAGAATCCAAAGAACGACGAGCGCTCTTCAAAAATAAATCAGTACCTTCACGGCGTGCTAATTTACATTTAGGGCCAATATAACGTGCCATGTTTCAATCACTCCTTTAAATACGACGTTTTTTAGGCGGACGGCAACCGTTATGAGGCAACGGAGTAACGTCGGTAATACTGGTAATTTTAAAACCAAGAGCGTTGAGTGCACGTACAGAAGACTCTCGACCGGGACCAGGGCCTTTTATACGAACTTCTAAATTTTTAACGCCATATTCTTGGGCAACTTTACCAGCTGCTTCTGCAGCCACTTGAGCTGCAAACGGTGTACTTTTACGAGAACCTTTAAAACCAGCGCCGCCAGAGGTAGCCCAAGACAATGCATTGCCTTGACGGTCAGTGATTGTAATGATGGTATTGTTGAAAGAAGCATGTACATGCACAATACCTTCGCTTACGGTTTTACGTACTTTTTTACGTACACGCGAAGCTGTGTTTGCTTTAGCCATTAATAAAATTCCTTAAAAATTATTTTTTACCAGCAATCGCTTTACGCGGACCTTTGCGGGTACGAGCGTTTGTGCGAGTGCGTTGACCACGACAAGGCAAACCTCGACGATGACGGAAACCACGGTAACAACCCATGTCCATCAATCGTTTGATGCTCATCGTTACCTCACGGCGCAAATCGCCTTCCACTTCATACTTGGCAACTTGTTCACGCAAAGCGTCTAATTGAGCCTCGTCCAAATCTTTTGCTTTTGTAGTGGGAGCAATATTTGCTGCCTCGCAAATTAATTTAGCACGAGTAGCACCGATACCATAAATAGCCTGCAAGCCAATTACGATATGTGCATTATTAGGGATATTTACCCCTGCAATACGAGCCATATTTTTTCCTTTAAACGGCAAAGTTCGTCACTATACCACAAAGTCTTGCTAAAAGAAAAGTTCCCTTAACCTTGACGCTGTTTGTGACGAGGATCAGTACAAATTACACGAACCACTCGATTACGACGGATAATCTTACAGTTGCGGCAAATTTTCTTTACAGACGGTTGTACACGCATTATCTTTCCTTATATCGTTTTATCTAGCTCGGAAGACAATCCGAGCTCGAGTTAAATCATAAGGTGTCAGTTCTACCGTCACCTTATCCCCAGGAGAGATCCGGATATAGTGCATACGCATTTTCCCGGAAATATGACCTAATACAATATGGTCATTCTCAAGCTTTACTTTAAAAGTTGCGTTAGGTAGAGTTTCAAGAATCTCCCCCTGCATTTGTATGGTATCTTCTTTAGCCATAATTCTACTTACGTGATAAAGATTTCATATCAAGACCGCTCATTAAACTCTCATATTGCTGAGTCATGCGGTAAGAGTTAATTTGGGTACTAAAGTCCATTGTCACCACGACTAAAATCAGTAAAGATGTACCACCCAAATAAAAAGGAACATTCAAAGCTGTTGTCAAAAATTCTGGAATTAAACAAATAGTTGTAATATATAATGCACCAAACAAAGTGAGGCGCAATACAACCTGCTCCAGATACTGAGAAGTTTGCTTACCAGGTCGAATTCCCGGCACAAAAGCACCGCTTTTCTTCAAATTCTCTGCCATTTCTTTTGGACTAAAAACCAAGGCTGTATAAAAATAGCAGAAGAAAATAATTGTCACTGTAAATAACAAAATATATAAAGCTTGCCCATGCTGAAGCAAACCAGCAATTTTATGCAACAAACTACCGGTATCATTAGAACCAAACCAGCTTAACAAAGTGGATGGAAACAAAATAATACTTGACGCAAAAATAGGAGGAATGACGCCTGCCATATTCAACTTAAAGGGCATATGTGTATTAGAACCTTGCATTACACCACTACCAACTTGGCGTTTCGCATAATGCACGGGAACTTTACGCTGTGCACTTTCAAAATATACAACAATATAAATTAATAGCAATGCACCAATAACAATTGACACAGCCGTAGGCATACCAATTGATCCTTGACTCGTTAAAGCTAATAATCTTGCTATACCGGAAGGAATACCGGCAGCGATACCAGCAGTAATAATCAAGGAAATTCCATTCCCAATCCCACGCTCCGTAATCTGCTCACCTAACCACATCAGGAACATTGTACCTGTGACTAAGCTCACTACCGTAGAAATATGGAACTCCAAAGAATTAGTGACAACCACACCTTGCTGGAATACAAAGGTAGCCACACCAAAACTCTGTAAGATGGCTAATAGCACTGTACCGTATCTTGTATATTTTGTAATAACTTTTCGACCCGCCTCCCCTTCCTTTTTTAATGCCTTTAAAGAAGGAATAATTTCAGAGGCCAACTGAACAATTATTGATGCTGAAATATATGGCATTATGCCAATTGCGAATATACTAAAGCGCTCTAACGAACCACCAGAAAACATGTTCAACATGCCTAGTATGCCGTTCCCAGCGCTTTCGTATAATTTAGCTAAAGCAACAGCATCTACGCCAGGTACAGGGATATGGGCTCCAATACGAAAAACAATTAACGCCCCTAAAAGAAACGTTAGACGTTTTTTCAGATCTCCAAATTTGGACAAGCCTGATAAAGATTGTTGATTAGCCACTATAATGCAAGCCTTATTCTTCCACTTTACCACCAGCAGCTTCAATTGCTGCTTTAGCCCCTTTAGTGGCTTTAATGCCCCTCAGGACAACAGCTTTTGAAAGCACACCAGAGGCAATAACTTTCACATTGGAAACAGTTGTAGGAACCAGCCCAGCTTGCTTGAGAACTAATACATCAATCTCATTCACAGCGAGCAAGTTCAATTCACTCAAACGAATCTCAGCATTTGCAGCAGCAGTCAACGATTTGAAACCACGTTTTGGTAGGCGACGTTGCAAAGGCATTTGACCACCTTCAAAACCTACTTTATGAAAACCACCAGAACGGCTTTTTTGACCTTTATGACCACGACCACCGGTTTTACCTAAACCGCTACCAATACCACGACCTACACGACGACGAGCGTGGGTAGCACCCTCAGCAGGTTGAATAGAATTTAGAAACATATCAAGACTCCACTTTCAACAAGTAGCTGATTTTGTTAATCATGCCACGGTTTTCAGGGGTATCTAAAACCTCTACTGTATGCTCACGATGACGCAAACCTAAACCACGAGCACATGCACGATGAGATTCAATTGTACCAATCAGGCTCTTCACCAATGTAACTTTAATCTTTTTTTGCTCAGTCATGGCTTGCTCCTAAAATGTCTTCTACTGTTAAGCCACGTTTAGCAGCGATATCAGCAGGTGTATACAACTTAGACAAGCCGTCTAATGTAGCTCGTACAATGTTATAAGGATTTGTAGAACCATGTACTTTAGCAGAAATGTTATGAATACCCATAGCATCGAAAACTAAGCGCATAGGACCACCTGCCTTTACACCACTACCTTCTTTAGCAGGTTGCATAAAGACTTTGGTAGCACCATGACGTCCAATAACCTCATGATGAATCGTACCATTTTTTAGAGGTACTTTAATCATAGAGCGACGAGCCTGATCCATTGCTTTTTGAACAGCTACCGGCACTTCTTTTGACTTACCTTTGCCCATACCAATACGACCATCACCATCACCAACAACTGTTAGCGCAGAGAAAGCCATGATACGACCACCTTTAACTACTTTAGTTACGCGATTAACTGCGACCATTTTTTCAATCAGGCCGTCACCACGTTCTTCAATTTCATGTTTTGCCATCTGAAAGTCTCCAATTATTAGAAGCTTAAACCATTTTCACGTGCAGCTTCAGCCAAAGCTTTCACACGACCGTGATATTGGAAACCTGAACGATCAAAAGCAACTTTTTCTACACCTACTGCTTTAGCTTTCTCAGCAATGCGCTTTCCTACTACTGCAGCTGCCTCGACGTTGCTACCAGATTTCAGACTACCACGCACTTCAGCTTCCAATGTAGAGGCTTGAGCCAATACTTTATCACCCTCAGCACTAATTACTTGAGCATAAATATGATTATTGCTACGGAACACACATAATCTTACCATTTTCAAGTCCGCAATACGTGCACGGGTTTTGCGTGCACGACGGAGTCGGGTTGTATGTTTATCCATTAGTGAACCTCAATTATTTTTTCTTGGCTTCTTTCATCACTACCACTTCACCTACATAACGAACACCCTTGCCTTTATAAGGCTCAGGAGAACGGAATGCACGAATTTCAGCAGCGACTTGACCAACTACTTGTTTATCTGCACCAGTCAAAACGATCTCTGTTTGGCTAGGAGTTTGAACAGAAACACCTTCAGGCATTTCATATACGATTGGATGAGAAAAACCCAAAGACAAATTCAAAACTTTGCCTTGAGCTTGAGCACGGTAACCCACACCAATCAATTGTAGTTTTTTCTCAAAACCTTCTGAAACACCTTTAACCATATTATTAACTAATGCACGAGCAGTACCTGACATAGCATTTGCCTGTTTACTGTCATTTTTTGCAGCAAAAGTTAATTTACCATCGTTTAATTCAATGGCGACATCAGAATGCAAAGGAAAGGACAACTCGCCATTCTTACCCTTGATAACCAATGCTTCTGTTCCAAATTTTACTTCTACACCAGCAGGAACAGTCACTGGGTTTTTTGCGACACGTGACATTTACTTTTCTCCACTAGGCTACAATGCACAACAACTCACCACCAACACCCTCAGAACGAGCCTTGCGGTCAGTCATCACACCTTTAGAAGTACTAACAATAGCGATACCCAAGCCATTCATAACATTAGGAATTTCGCTAGAAGCTTTGTAAATACGCAAACCTGGACGTGAAACACGTTTAATTTGCTCAATCACAGGGCGACCTGCATAGTATTTCAATTGAATTTCCAATACCGGCTTCGCATCAGCAGAAACCGAAAAATCCTCGATATAACCTTCTTCTTTCAAGACTTTTGCAATTGCACACTTTAATTTGGAAGAAGGCATGGCAACTACTACCTTATTAGCACGTTGCGCATTACGAATACGAGTCAACATATCGGAAATAGGATCATGCATACTCATTATTAATACTCCTATTACCAGCTAGCTTTAACAACACCCGGAATCTCGCCACGCATAGCGATTTCACGGATTTTAATACGACCCAAACCGAATTTACGGAAAGTACCACGAGGACGGCCTGTCAAAGCACAACGACGGCGTTGACGTACAGGAGCTGCATTACGCGGAATGGATTGGAATTTCAGACGAGCTTCAAAACGCTCCTCTTCAGTTGCATTCGCATCATTAATAACAGCAAAAATTGCCTCACGTTTGGCTGCAAACTTTTTCGCCAAAGCTTGACGTTTCAGTTCACGATTAATAAGTGCTTTCTTAGCCATGATTATCCTTTAAACGGAAACTTGAACAGCGACAATAAAGCTTTAGCTTCTTCATCAGTTTTTGCAGTAGTTGTAATAGTAATATTCAAACCACGCAAAGCATCAATTTTATCGTATTCAATTTCCGGGAAAATGATTTGCTCGCGAACACCCATGTTGTAATTACCACGTCCATCAAAAGATTTGCCACTTACACCACGGAAGTCACGTACTCGAGGTAATGCAATAGTAATCAAACGATCCAAGAATTCGAACATTTGATCACGACGCAATGTTACTTTGCAACCTACAGGATAATTATCGCGAATTTTAAAGCCAGCGATAGATTTACGAGCAACAGTAACTACTGGTTTTTGACCAGCAATTTTCTCTAAATCAGATACTGCGTGCTCCATAACTTTTTTATCAGCAACGGCCTCTCCAACCCCCATATTTAAAGTAATTTTTTCAATACGAGGAACTTCCATTACTGACTTGTAACCAAATTGTTTAATCAATTCAGGAACAACTGTATCTTTATAAAACTCTCTCAAACGAGCCATGTTATCTCCTTACGCTCCAATAACAGAGCCATTTGATTTGAAGAAACGAACGCGCTTAACTTTGCCTTCATTCTCAATCAGTTTAATACCAACACGGTCTGCTTTATTAGTTTCCGGATTCAGGATTGCAACATTAGAAATATCCAACGGCATTTCTTTTGAAACAATACCACCTTCAATACCACGCATCGGATTAGGTTTTTGGTGACGTTTTACAACATTAACACCTTCAACCACAACTTTACTACCCAATACGCGAACTACTTGACCTTGCTTACCTTTATCCTTACCAGTGATCACAACAACTTGGTCACC
This sequence comes from Neisseria sp. HMSC077D05, assembly GCA_001809325.1. Lineage (GTDB taxonomy): Bacteria > Pseudomonadota > Gammaproteobacteria > Burkholderiales > Neisseriaceae > Neisseria. The sequence continues at coordinate 57,791 of KV797077.1, forward strand.
TTTAATGATTTTATTCATCGCGCTATTCCTTATAACACTTCAGGCGCCAATGAAACGATTTTCATAAATCGCTCAGTACGCAACTCGCGGGTTACCGGTCCAAAAATACGTGTACCCAGAGGTTCAAGTTTATTGTTTAACAACACGGCGGCGTTGTTATCAAATTTAATCAACGCACCATCAGGACGACGCACACCTTTAGCAGTACGAACAACAACCGCATTGTACACATCACCTTTTTTGACACGACCACGTGGGGCCGCATCTTTAACTGCGACTTTAATAATATCGCCAACAGAAGCGTAGCGACGCTTAGATCCGCCCAACACTTTGATGCACATCACGCGACGCGCACCAGAGTTATCAGCCACATCTAAGATGGTCTGCATTTGAATCATATTAGTACCTTTAAATTAACCAACTTAATTTACCATTTTCATATAACTCGCCCACTTATTTAAATTGAGCTAACTAAATGAAACCATCACGGTTCTAGTAAACCAGTCTTGGATCCCGAAGGGAAGAAACTTCCAGAAGAAACTGAAAGATAAGAAACGAAGTTTACACGCAAATTCACTTTGGCGCAACACTTCGTTTCTTATTAAAGCTAACTGTCTTAGATTTTAAACAGTACGTGCTTTCTCAACCAGTTCTTTAACAACCCAAGATTTGGTTTTTGACAGTGGACGAGATTCCGCAATTACTACTACATCACCAATTCCATATTGATTATTTTCATCATGGGCATGGATTTTAGTTGATAAACGGATGATTTTACCGTACAGAGGGTGTTTCACTTTACGCTCAACCAGCACTGTAACAGTTTTGTCCATTTTGTCGCTTACCACTTTGCCTTGCAAAGTACGAACATTTTTATTTTCGCTCATTACTTAGCACCTTTTTCAGTTAAAATGGTTTTAATACGAGCAATATCGCGACGTACACGTTTTAATTCGCTTGGCTTACCCAATTGACCAGTTGCGTTTTGCATACGTAAGCCAAACTGAGCTTTCAACAAGTCCAACAAATCTGCATTTAATTGCTCAATAGATTTGTCTTTCAATTCATTTGCTTTCATTATTGACCTACCTGTCTTACTACAAAGGTCGTAGGAATAGGCAATTTGGCAGCGGCCAATTCAAATGCTTCGCGAGCCAATGCCTCTGGAACACCGTCCATTTCATACAACACTTTGCCTGGTTTGATTTCGGCAATGTAATATTCCACGTTACCTTTACCGCCACCCATACGAACTTGAATAGGTTTTTCAGTAATTGGTTTATCAGGGAATACACGAATCCAAATACGACCACCACGTTTAATGTGGCGAGTCATTGTACGACGAGCAGCTTCGATTTGGCGGGCAGTCAAACGGCCACGACCAACGGCTTTCAAACCGAACTCACCGAAACTTACTTTGTTACCGCGAGTAGCAATACCAGTATTGCGACCTTTTTGTTGCTTGCGGTATTTCAGTCTAGTTGGCTGCAGCATTACGTCCACCTGCCTTTCTTTGTTTCTTTTCATGCTCAGGTTTAGCTGAAGTCTTTACATTACCTTCAGTATAGACCCAAACTTTCAGACCCAGCACGCCATAAGTGGTATGGGCTTCGCTAGTCGCATAATCTACGTTGGCACGCAAAGTATGCAGCGGTACGCGACCTTCACGATACCATTCGCTACGAGCAATATCTGCACCATTCAGACGACCTGAGGTCATAATCTTGATGCCTTTTGCGCCTGAACGCATAGCATTTTGCATTGCGCGCTTCATAGCACGGCGGAATTGAACGCGTTTTTCTAATTGCTGTGCAATACCATCAGCAATAATTTGCGCATCCAATTCAGGTTTACGGATTTCTTCGATATTCACATGAACAGGCACGCCCATCAAGGCTTGCAAATCACGTTTCAGAACTTCGATATCCTCACCTTTTTTACCAATTACTACGCCTGGACGAGCAGAGTGAATAGTAATACGTGCAGATTTCGCAGGACGCTCAATAACTACGCGACCAACAGAAGCATTCGCCAATTTTTTACGCAGATAGTTACGAACATCAATATCTTGTTTCAAAACAGCAGAAAAGTCGGTGCTTTTAGCAAACCATTTTGAAGCCCAGTCTTTAGTTACCGCCAGGCGAAAGCCTGTAGGGTTAATCTTTTGTCCCATAGCTTTTCCTTAGTTGCCCACTGTCACATTGATATGACAAGTTTGTTTTTCAATGCGGTTACCGCGACCTTTGGCACGAGCTTGGAAACGTTTCAAGCTTGGACCTTTGTCAACAAAGATAGTGACCACTTTCAACTCATCAATGTCGGCACCGTTATTGTGCTCGGCATTAGCAATAGCTGATTCCAATACTTTTTTAATCAACTCAGCACCTTTTTTAGGACTGAAAGTCAAAATATTCAAAGCTTGGGCAACGTCTTTACCGCGAATCAAATCAGCTACCAAACGAGCTTTTTGAGCTGAAATACGGGCATTTTTATGTTGTGCATTTACTCTCATGATTCACCTTATTTCTTTTTAGCCTTTTTATCAGCCAAGTGGCCTTTAAAGGTACGGGTCAATGAGAATTCACCTAATTTATGACCAACCATGTTATCGCTGATAAACACGGGCACATGGGTGCGGCCGTTGTGTACAGCAATGGTCAGACCGATAAAATCAGGCAGAATGGTAGAACGACGAGACCAGGTTTTAATCGGGCGTTTGTCGTTGCTTGCACGAGCAGCATCTACTTTTTTCAGCAAATGCAGGTCTACATATGGGCCTTTTTTCAATGAACGAGCCATACTAATTAACCTTTATTTGAGTAACGACGACGAACAATCATGTTATCCGTGCGTTTGTTATTACGAGTGCGGTAGCCTTTAGCAGGAGTACCCCATGGACTAACCGGTTCGCGAGCTTCACCGGTACGACCTTCACCACCACCATGCGGGTGATCGACAGGGTTCATGACAACACCACGAACGGTCGGACGAATACCGCGCCAACGATTGGCACCGGCTTTACCGATTTTTTTCAGGCTTTGCTCTTCGTTACCGACTTCACCGATGGTTGCACGGCAATCTACGTTGATTTTACGAACTTCGCCAGAGCGCAGACGGATTTGAGCGTATGCGCCTTCTTTAGCCAGCAATACCGCAGAAGCACCGGCAGAACGTGCAATTTGAGCACCTTTGCCAGGTTTCATTTCGATACAGTGGATAGTCGTACCAACGGGGATGTTGCGAATCGGCAGGGTGTTACCTACTTTGATGGCAGCTTCAGCACCGGAAACCAATACAGCACCAGCTTGAATACCGCGAGGAGCGATGATGTAGCGACGCTCACCGTCTGCATAGCACAACAGCGCAATGAAGGCAGTACGGTTAGGATCGTATTCGATACGCTCTACTTTTGCAGGGATACCGTCTTTGTTACGTTTAAAGTCTACAACACGGTAATGGTGTTTATGACCGCCGCCTTTGTGACGGGTGGTGATATGACCATTATTGTTACGACCGGCAGTAGAATTTTTCTTTTCGAGCAAAGGTGCATAAGGCGCACCTTTGTGCAAACCTTCTGTTACCACGCGAACCATGCCGCGACGGCCTGCAGAAGTTGGCTTCATTTTAACGATTGCCATTTTGTTTATTCCTTATCTGCAGCTGCAGCAGCGGCTTCCAAATCCAACTCTTGACCGGCAGCCAAGCTTACATAAGCTTTTTTAACATCGCTGCGGCGGCCCAAAGTACGACCAAAACGCTTAGTTTTGCCTTTAGTGGTAACGGTAGTTACAGAAGCAACTTGAACACCGAACAGCAGCTCAACAGCAGCTTTGATTTCAGGTTTGGTTGCATTTGCCAAAACTTTAAACGTCATTTGGTTGCGTTTTTCAGCCAATACGTTGCTTTTTTCAGAAACGATAGGTGCCAAAATCACTTGAGTCAAACGTTGTTGATTCATACCCATTGCTCCTCTAATTGTGCAACCGCATCTTTAGTGATGATTACTTTTTTGTAACGCAGCAAGCTGTAAGGATCAACTTGTTGAGCTTCCAAAACCAACACGTTTGGCAAGTTGCGTGAAGCCAAGTAAACATTCTCATCGAGCTGTTTGGTTACAAACAGCACTTGCTCCAGACCCAGATTTTTCACTTGTTCAGCAAAAACTTTGGTTTTAGGAGTTTCAGCAGTCAACGCTTCGATAGCAAACAAACGTTCGTCACGGGCCAATTGGGACAGGATAGTCGCCATACCGGCACGGTACATTTTACGGTTTACTTTTTGAGTGAAGTTTTCGTCGGGTTTGTTCGGGAACGCACGACCACCTTTACGCCACAGCGGAGAAGAAGTCATACCGGAACGGGCACGGCCGGTACCTTTTTGACGCCATGGTTTTTTGGTTGAGTGTTTTACTTCGGCACGGGTTTTTTGAGCACGGTTGCCAGAACGGGCGTTTGCCAAGTAGGCATTTACCAGCTGATGAACCAACGCCTCATTGTATTCGCGAGCGAACAAAGCATCAGAAACAGACAGACTGCCTGAAACTTGTCCTTTAGCGTCAATTACTTTCAATTCCATTACGCACCTACTTTCACGCTAGGACGAACTACAACATCGCTGTTGACCGCACCCGGAACAGCACCCTTAACCAACAGCAGTTGGCGTTCTGCATCAACACGGACAACTTCCAGTTTTTGGACAGTTGCTTTGGTGTTGCCGTATTGACCGGCCATGCGTTTACCGGGGAACACGCGACCTGGGTCTTGCGCCATACCGATAGAACCTGGAACACGGTGAGAACGGGAGTTACCGTGGGAAGTACGTTGGGCACCGAAGTTATGACGTTTGATCGTACCGGAGAAACCTTTACCTTTAGAGGTACCGGTTACATCGACCAATTGACCGACTTCAAACATAGAAACGGTGATTTCGTCACCGGCTTTCAATTCAGCCAGTTTTTCTTCAGTCAAAGCAAACTCAATCAAACCGCGACCGGCCTCAACACCTGCTTTTGCAAAGTGCCCGGCTTCGGCTTTGTTGACACGGTTAGCTTTTTTCTGACCAAAGGTAACTTGAACGGCAGTATAGCCGTCAGCATCTTTGGATTTTACTTGTGTAACGCGGTTGGCAGACATATCCAAAACGGTTACCGGAACAGAAACACCCTGTTCGTCAAACACGCGGGTCATACCAACTTTGCGTCCAACCAGACCTAAAGTCATGATTATTTTCCTTTTAAAGTAAAGGGGCGGGCTACGATTGGCCTGCCTTCGGACAATGATAAAACTTGGCACATTTGCACCAAGCCCTGCACTATACCACGACAATAAAGAAGTTTTCAAGCAAAATCTTAGGCTTGCCGCAGATTATTTACCGCTATCCGACAGATTTGAGGTTTACCCAATCCATCGATATTCTGTTCTGAATTTTGACAGTCTTAATTATTGTTCAACGATATAAAAGGTCGTCTGAAATTTCATCTACAACAAAATTTCAGACGACCTCTTCTCAATATATAATATATGGTTTATTTTAAACCACTCAGATGCGCTTCATATCGAAACTGCTATTTCTGCAACTCCGTCGGCGGAGTTTGTTCGGGCTGGCGCGTGTGCAACTTATACCAGCCAAACAGCCGCACTAAACATAAAAAGGCAATAAACGGCATGCACAAGGCGGAAATCAAATAGCGCGGATTGTTGGTATTAAGGACATTCCCGCCCGCTGATAGAGCCAATGCGGCATTAAACCATTCCCACAACGAAGGCACGCTGAAAGCCAACACGGCAATCAATCCCAGCGTTCGAAAAATACCGATAGGCAAAATCTGCCGTTTTAGCACTGTACGGTTTAGCTGCAACAAGACAATCAATCCAAACCCGATGATGAGGACCATGCCGCCGTTTGCAACGATTTGCAGGCTGTTGAAAGCGATATCGGGCGTTACCGCCAGACCGCTGTCTGAAGCAGGCGTCGCTTGCTGCTGAAGGTTAAGCCCTTGAATAATATTTAAAACGAAACCATAAACCATATCGGCAAGCATAATACCTATGGGCAAGGAAGTGAGCATTCGTCTTAGCATGGTTGTGTCAGATAATGATGAAATAAGGTATGAATGGAAAGATGATGCCGTTTCAGACGACGTATTCGCACTATATCTATATATGTCTATTTATGAGGTCGTCTGAAAAGTTGCAGACGGTATTGTAGCGGATTGCCGGCTCTAACGTATGTAAAATTAAATTTAGCCTAAGTCATAAAATCCTGTAATTTTCCACCAATCATTTAACTTTGGGAGTAAAATTCCAAAATATTAATTTGCTTCATGATTTACGGCTTGGATATCTCAGTGTAAGTTTTAGATTTACAGTTTCAGACGACGTTGGGACGCTATTTTGTAATTTTCCAACAAAGCCGTATGCCATTTATCAACGGATTGACCGAAAGGACGCTTCACATGAGTAATGCAAAACGCGATGTAACCCGCATCAGCCACAACACCAAAATCGTCGCTACGTTGGGGCCGGGCAGCAACAATGTTCAGTTGTTGGAAGACATGATCCGTGTAGGCGGTCTGAATATCGTCCGTTTCAATTTCAGCCACGGCACACCTGAATTCCATCAGGAAAACGCCCGCATCGTGCGTGAAGCGGCAAAACGTGCCGGACAGGAAATCGCCATCCTTGCCGACTTGCAAGGTCCGAAAATCCGTGTCGGCAAAATCGCCGGCGGTAGCATCGAATTGAACAAAGGCGAAACGCTGGTACTCGATGCCGCACTCGAAGGCGAAGGCACGCGCGACGCGGTCGGTTTGGACTACCGCGACCTGCCTGATGATGTCGTCGCAGGCGATGTTTTGTGGTTGGACGACGGTCTGCTGACTTTGACCGTGGAATCCGTTGAAGGCAGTAAGATTGTTACTAAAGTTGAAAACAGCCATGTGTTGAAAAGCAACAAAGGCATCAATAAACGCGGCGGCGGTTTGTCCGCAGGTGCGTTGACCGAGAAAGACTTCCGCGACCTGAAAACCGCGATTGCCATCGGTTGCGACTACCTCGCCATCAGCTTTGTGAAATCCGCCGAAGATTTACACATCGCCCGCGCCAAAGTAGAAGAAGAAATGAAAGGCAGCACTGCCGTTCGCCCCGGTTTGGTGTCTAAAATCGAACGCGTGGAAGCGATTGAAAACTTAGACGAAATCATCCTCGCCAGCGACGGCATCATGGTGGCACGCGGCGACTTGGCGGTCGAAGTTGGACACGCAGCCGTCCCCGCCCTGCAAAAACGCATGATCCGCCGCGCACGCGAGTTGCGCCGCTTCAGCATTACGGCAACCCAAATGATGGAATCCATGATCACCAACCCCGTACCGACCCGCGCGGAAGTCAGCGACGTGGCAAACGCGGTATTGGACGGCACCGATGCGGTGATGTGTTCCGCCGAAACCGCCGTCGGCGCGTATCCTTTTGAAACTGTCAGCCAAATGGCGATTATTTGTGCGGCAGCCGAAAAAGAGCAGGACTCGCTCAACGGCGTTGCCGAACAGGTCGAGTATCCCGAAGCCGTCAGCACCAACTTGGCGATTGCCGGCGGCGCGGTCGGCGTGGCGCGTGCGGTTCACGCCAAAGCGATTGTCGCCCTGACCGAAAGCGGCTCAACCGCCTTCGAAATCAGCCGCCACAACATCACTTTGCCGATTTTCGCACTGACCCCGAGCATTTCCGCCCAACGCCGTATGGCGATGTACCGCGGCGTGCGCCCGATGATTCTGGCGACCAGCACCGACCACGATACCGCGCTGAACGAAGTGGAAGCCATGTTGGTCGAACATAAAATCTTAAGCTCCGGCGACCAATACATCATCACCAGCGGTTCGCAAATGCGCGAATCCGGTTCGACCAATACGCTGGAAGTGTTGCGCGTTAAATAATCGATACACAAACGGCAGATAAACAAGAGGTCGTCTGAAAACTTGGAAACGGGTTTTCAGACGACCTTTTCGTTTTCTTTTGAAGTAAGATTTTTGAACACTGAAACAGTAGGAGTCTATAATTTTTTATAGTGGATTAACTTTAAACCAGTACGGCGTTGCCTCGCCTTGCCGTACTATCTGTACTGTCTTCGGCTTCGTCGCCTTGTCCTGATTTAAATTTAATCCACTATAATAGCCTCAAGTCTAGGTGCAAAGACAGAAAAGTTTGCCACTTTGGAAGCTAGAAAATATCTAACAGGCTTGAGGGCTGATGCAGAAACTTCAACTAATCAATTCTCAAGAAGAAAGAGATGAATATGTCCAAAGATCAAAGGGAAGATAATTTTTTTGACCTTATAGAAGAATTTCTAAATTTATTTAATCAGAGAGATTTTAAACAACTCAAAATCAAATTTCAGATTAACAAAGATAGGTATGAGGAAATTTTGGAAGAACTGGATGATGAAAATCTTTTAGATAAAAATTATCATTACCTCCCAAAGCAATAGCATTGACCGCACGAAATGATAATAGGGCAATATTTGAAACATATGAAATGAATGGCACGGAAGAAGTTATAGGAATCGAATGCTGTTTATATGCAGATAACAGGGAAACTGACCTAACCCTAGAAGGTCGTTTTCATAAAAAAGATGGGAAGTTTATTTTTGTTTATCATGGTCTTCGTGCTTAAGATTTAACAGCGGAACCAGACTAGCACAAAATCCCTCACTGACATCTTTACCACAGTCCCGCCCTCTCCTATCTGCGCAACACGCAAGTTTTTCTGAAAGAAGCCAAAAATATTAGGCAAAAGCGATAACGTGGTATAGAATCGAGCACCTACACTAATCAAACGGAATGACCGCTAGGAAACAACTGTACTTTGATTGAAAAACCGTTGCCCTTCAGCCCAAAATTCATGTCAGCCAGTCATTTGCTGCATTTTTTGCCTTGAAGGCCATCGTTTCTATTCAAAATACCGATTCCAAACCGTCAGCCCGCTCCCGATACGGAGGCGTTTGTTTCAGACGACCTCTTTATTATTTGTCCGCAGGTATAAGAAAATGACACACTCACCCATCAAACAAACCGTAATCTTACTCAGCGCAGTCTTCTTTTCCGGCGCAGTCCACGCTTCGGGCTACCACTTCGGTACGCAGTCGGTCAACGCGCAAGGCACCGCCAACTCTTCCGGCGCAGAAGCAGCCGACGCATCGACCATCTTCTACAACCCTGCAGGTCTGTCCAAACTCGACAGCAGCCAAGTTTCCGTCAACGCCAACATCGTCATGCCCAGCATCCGCCACGAGGCCGATTCCGCCCAATATTATCAAGGCGGCGATGTTTCCGGCTCGAAAAGCGGCAAAATCACCAAAACCACCGTCGCTCCGCACCTCTACGGCGCATACAAAGTCAATGACGATGTAACTTTGGGCTTGGGCGTTTACGTCCCCTTCGGCTCTGCCACCGAATACGAAAAAGATTCCGTGCTGCGCCACAACATCAACAAACTCAGCCTCACCAGCATCGACATCGAGCCGGTTGTCGCTTGGAAAGCCAATGAAAACCATGCTTTCGGTGCAGGTTTGATTGCCCAATATTCCAAAGCCGAATTGCGCAAATATTCCGACTGGGATGCCTCCGGCGCCATCAGCCAACTCGCCAGCGGCCTTGCCTCACGCGCAGCCGGCCGTCCTGTTTCCGTCAGCGCGCAAGGCAAATCTGATGGGCACGCCGAAGTGAAAGGCCACGACTGGGGCTTCGGCTATCAACTCGCTTGGATGTGGGACATCAACGACCGCGCACGGGTCGGCGTGAACTACCGCTCCAAAGTAACCCACACCCTCAAAGGCTCCGCAGAATGGGAAGCCGACGGCGCATACGCCCGCCGCGCTTGGGATTTGGGCGCGCTTGCCGCCCGCGGCTACGTTCCGCGTGAAAAAGCAAGCGTCAAAATCGTCACGCCCGAATCCTTGTCCGTTCACGGCATGTACAAAGCCACCGACAAATTCAACCTGTTCAGCGATGTAACGTGGACGCGCCACAGCCGCTTCAACAAAGCGGAATTGGTATTTGAAAACACCAAAAACGTCGTCAACGGCAAATCCGACCGCACCGTCATTACCCCCAACTGGCGCAACACTTACAAAGTCGCGCTCGGCGGTTCTTACCAAGTGACCGACCCGCTGCAACTGCGCGCAGGTATCGCCTTTGACCGCTCGCCCGTCAAAAACGCCGGCTACCGCATGAACAGCCTGCCCGACGGCAACCGCATCTGGTTCTCGCTCGGCGCGAAATACCATATCGGCAAAAACCACGTCCTCGATGCCGCTTACAGCCACATCCACATCAACGACACCCGCTACCACACCGCCCGCGCCACCGGCAACGATGTGGACAGCAAAGGCGCATCCAGCGCGCGCTTTAAAAACCACGCCAACATCGTTGGATTGCAATACACTTACAAATTCAAGTAAACCGTTTGGCGACGACATCAAAAGGTCGTCTGAAAACTGAACTGGCCCCC
>KV797078.1:0-258 GCA_001809325.1 Neisseria sp. HMSC077D05
AGCCGCCTTCGGGCGGCTGTGTGTTGAAACCACACAAGCGCAAAAGTTGTGTTTATTAGGCGCCCAGCCGCCTTCGGGCGGCTGTGTGTTGAAACCCAGCCGCCTTCGGGCGGCTGTGTGTTGAAACGTCAACATAACCATGTATCGCCGCCTTGCTGAAACCAGCCGCCTTCGGGCGGCTGTGTGTTGAAACAAAGAAATGTACATTAATGCCGTCATGAAAAATGGCCAGCCGCCTTCGGGCGGCTGTGTGTTGAA
>KV797078.1:358-578 GCA_001809325.1 Neisseria sp. HMSC077D05
CCGCCTTCGGGCGGCTGTGTGTTGAAACTACTGAAACCTCTATTTTCGAAAGTTTGCCCGACCAGCCGCCTTCGGGCGGCTGTGTGTTGAAACTACTATTTGCCGCTTAAAGACAAACCAACTGACCCAGCCGCCTTCGGGCGGCTGTGTGTTGAAACGGACTTTCCCAGCTTTTCAGCCTCTTGGCTCGGCCCAGCCGCCTTCGGGCGGCTGTGTGTTG
>KV797078.1:678-906 GCA_001809325.1 Neisseria sp. HMSC077D05
TTCAACACACAGCCGCCCGAAGGCGGCTGGCGGGATTTGAAGGGGCGCGTAAAAGAAATTTGTAGTTTCAACACACAGCCGCCCGAAGGCGGCTGGGGCTACCCACAAGCTGCCGACCCAATATTTACAGCGGTTTCAACACACAGCCGCCCGAAGGCGGCTGGGGTTTCCGACCAAGCTAAAGTTCAGTTAGGCATTGTTTCAACACACAGCCGCCCGAAGGCGGCT
>KV797078.1:1006-1293 GCA_001809325.1 Neisseria sp. HMSC077D05
AGCCGCCTTCGGGCGGCTGTGTGTTGAAACTGGTATGAGCCATTCCAATATTTAGGCTTCCTGTCCAGCCGCCTTCGGGCGGCTGTGTGTTGAAACTTTGGCGCGCATCCAATCCTTCGGGATGTCTCGCCAGCCGCCTTCGGGCGGCTGTGTGTTGAAACTACTATTTGCCGCTTAAAGACAAACCAACTGACCCAGCCGCCTTCGGGCGGCTGTGTGTTGAAACGTACTTGGTCGGAAAAAGGAATTAGCTAGCAAACCAGCCGCCTTCGGGCGGCTGTGTGTTG
>KV797078.1:1393-1619 GCA_001809325.1 Neisseria sp. HMSC077D05
CAACACACAGCCGCCCGAAGGCGGCTGGGCTGTTTAGCATTTCACAATCTCTTATCTTACTTTAGTTTCAACACACAGCCGCCCGAAGGCGGCTGGGTCAGTTGGTTTGTCTTTAAGCGGCAAATAGTAGTTTTTGGCAAAAGCCGAGTTCGGGATAGAGCTGTTTCAATACACAGCCGCCCGAAGGCGGCTGGTTTTTCCTTTCGGGCTTGCGTTTAATTGATGG
>KV797078.1:1719-2041 GCA_001809325.1 Neisseria sp. HMSC077D05
CCGCCTTCGGGCGGCTGTGTGTTGAAACTGTTCCGAAGCGGCCTGTAAAATCACGGTTCAGGCGGCCAGCCGCCTTCGGGCGGCTGTGTGTTGAAACTTTTTCGGGCGTCGCATTTCGCGGCGGGGCGACCCAGCCGCCTTCGGGCGGCTGTGTGTTGAAACATGTATAAAGGTGTATCAGTAGATATGATTCGCCCAGCCGCCTTCGGGCGGCTGTGTGTTGAAACCCAGCCGCCTTCGGGCGGCTGTGTGTTGAAACGTTTTAAAAAAGCCGCTTGATAAATCAGGCGGCTCCAGCCGCCTTCGGGCGGCTGTGTGTTGA
>KV797078.1:2141-2396 GCA_001809325.1 Neisseria sp. HMSC077D05
CGCCTTCGGGCGGCTGTGTGTTGAAACCTTATGGTCGGAATTTGGCACAATTAGAAGAGGCCCCAGCCGCCTTCGGGCGGCTGTGTGTTGAAACGTGTGAAATGGGGATGGGTTCCTAAACACAAGGCCCAGCCGCCTTCGGGCGGCTGTGTGTTGAACCCAGCCGCCTTCGGGCGGCTGTGTGTTGAAACGAGATTAAAAAGCAGTACACAGAAAATCCTTATTTCCAGCCGCCTTCGGGCGGCTGTGTGTTGA
>KV797078.1:2496-2785 GCA_001809325.1 Neisseria sp. HMSC077D05
AGCCGCCTTCGGGCGGCTGTGTGTTGAAACGGCCAGCAATCGACATTGTTGCTGTTAATTCAAACCAGCCGCCTTCGGGCGGCTGTGTGTTGAAACGTGTAGCACCAGCAAGTCTAATCAGGGTTACGGACCAGCCGCCTTCGGGCGGCTGTGTGTTGAAACTTGACGAAGTATTGAATCCGCCTCCTGCTGCCGTCCAGCCGCCTTCGGGCGGCTGTGTGTTGAAACGTTTTCTGATGGGGTTTTTCGCGGTTTTATCGCCCAGCCGCCTTCGGGCGGCTGTGTGTTG
>KV797078.1:2885-4960 GCA_001809325.1 Neisseria sp. HMSC077D05
CCGCCTTCGGGCGGCTGTGTGTTGAAACTTGATGTCGTGCAGCGAGTAAATACGAACACCTTCCAGCCGCCTTCGGGCGGCTGTGTGTTGAAACTATTTTTGGCTCAAGCATTTCTTTCGTCAGGTTTCCAGCCGCCTTCGGGCGGCTGTGTGATAAAAAGAAAACCCGCCGAATAATCGACGGGTTTTCGTATGGTGGCGGAGTAAGAGGGATTCGAACCCTCGATGCAGGTTGACCCCACATGCTTCCTTAGCAGGGAAGTGCCTTCAGCCTCTCAGCCATTACTCCTAAGGAAGTGCGTAATATACTGGTTTGACTCGGACGTGTCAAGCCGAGCCTGAGGGTATTTTTTAACCGTATGAAATCATTTGTATAAAATATAAAGAAGCGTGAAATTGTAGCCCGTATGCGGCGGCTGGTACAATTCATGCTTGCTTTCAGGATGTGATGAAAATGAATGATTTAATCGTATTGAACAAGCCTTATGGCGTGATTTGCCAGTTTTCGGTGCATGAAAAGTATGGGTGTTTGAAAGATTATGTGGCGCTGCCGGACTTTTATCCGGCGGGGCGTTTAGATACGGACAGCGAGGGTTTGCTGCTGCTGACGAACGACGGGCGTTTGCAGGCGCGGATTGCGGATCCTAAGTTTAAACTGGAGAAAACTTATTGGGCGCAGGTGGAAGGCGCGCCCGACGAAGCGAGGCTGGATATGCTGCGGCGCGGGGTGGATTTGGGGGATTTTGTCACGCGTCCGGCAAAGGTTCGCGTATTAGAAGCGGGCGAAGCGGATGTTTTGTGGCCGCGCGTGCCGCCTATCCGTGTGCGTAAGTCTGTGCCTGATTTTTGGGTGGAAATTCGGATTTCGGAAGGGAAAAACCGTCAGGTCAGGCGGATGACGGCTAAGGCGGGGTTTCCGTGTCTGCGTTTGGTCAGGGTGGCGATAGGTCGTCTGAATCTATTCGATTTGGGCTTGGCACTTGGGCAATGGACGTTTGCGCCGCATAAGCCTTGATGGATGGCTGTTTATAGTGGATTAAATTAATTAGCTGAAATTGATTGGCTGATAACGAAAAAGGTCGTCTGAAAACCCTGCAATACGGTTTTCAGACGACCTTTATCATTAGAGATTAATGATGTGTATGACCGATTTGGAAGGTCATGGTGGTGTAGTTCGCCTGTTTTTGGCACACGCTTTGATCGGGGAAATCGGCTTTGTGTTCTACGCTGGCTTTCCAGAAGCCTTGACGCAGGGGGATGATGCTGACTTCGCCTTTGTCGTCCGTAGTGTCGGAGAAGGCTTGGGCTTCGGTTTTGTGGGTTTTGCTGCGGTCGCTGGTGTCGAAACCGTCAAATGTAGCGGTAACGGTAGCGTTGGGCAGCGGCTCGCCGTTGAAAAGGACGCGGACTTTGAAACGTTCGCCGACGTGGACGTTGGCGGGGTTGTCCAACGGAACGATTTCCAGATGTTGTCCGACTTGCTTGGTGATGATGGCGGTGTCTGCGCTTTCGTGTCCGACGTTGACGATGTTTTTACCGAACATTCGGGTTTGTTCGCAATAGCTGGCATCAGGCATTTCTTTGATGCTCGCCTGTTTCCAGCCTGCGCTGTTTTTGGACCAGAAGGTCGGCTGGTATTCGGCAATAACGAGATAGCTGCCGTCTTTAACGGGCTGTTTGCTGCGGTATTGGTAGTTGAACGTCCCTTTTTGAATCAGATTTTCTTTGCCTTTTTCGGTAACGAGCTGCATGGGTTTGCTGAAAATGTGCAGGCGGTCTTTGGCGATGGGCTCGAGTTCGGGGAACTCGCCGTAGCCCAACTCGGCTTGAAGGTATTCGCCGCCGTGCGTATGGGCGGTTTCAACCCAGACGCGGTGTGCGTGGGCGGCTGTACTGAACAGAAGCGCGGATGCGATGAACAATGCGGTTTTTTTCATGGGTTCTCCAAATGTATCGGGTAGAAAATTTGATTGGTTATAATATAACAATTTTATTTATAACGAAACGGTTTCATAAAAAAAGGTCGTCTGAAACAGGATTTCTGTTTGAACTGCACCCCAAAAGTTGGACACACC
>KV797079.1 GCA_001809325.1 Neisseria sp. HMSC077D05
AGGCTGATTTGGTGCAGGTGTCCGCTGCCGTAGTACAGGTAATCGATCTGGCGGCCGTCGGGCAGGATGGTGCGGATGCGGTTGCCCAACGGGTCGTATCGGTAGCCTACGGTGGCGCTTTGGCCGTTGTGGACGGTGGTTTCGCCGATGAGGCGGTCGAGTTCGTCGTAGGCGAGTTCGACGCTGCTGTGGTGGTTTCGGGCTTTGGTCAGGTTGCCGGTAACGGGGTCGTATTCGAAACGGGTGCGGCTGATGCCTTCGTCTTTGCTTTGTCCGTTGCGGCCGGAGACTTTGCGGCTTTGTTTTTCGATCAGTTGGCCGAGGATGTTGCGTTTGAAATGGTGGATGTGCCAAGTCTCGGGACGCTCTTTCAGACGACCTTCATTATTGCTTTGACCGTATTCGGTCTGTTGAACCAGTTGTCCGGCGGCATCGTAGCCGTAGGCGGTGATTTTGCCG
>KV797080.1 GCA_001809325.1 Neisseria sp. HMSC077D05
GTTGACGGCAACCGGCAGGTTGAGGGTTTCGTGGTAGTCGATTTGGGTGCTGCTGCCGTCCGGCGCGGTGATGGCGATGACGTTGCCTTCGGTATCGTAGAGATAGCGGGTTTCGCGTCCGAGCGGGTCGCGTTCTACGGTAATGCGGCCGTAGCTGTCGCGTTCGCTGTCGCTGCGCTGTCCGTCGGCATCGATGCGGTAGACGAGTTCCCGGTTTTCGTCAAAACCGTACACTTCCGTCCGACCCAATGCGTCGGTAACGACGGTATGGTCTTT
>KV797081.1:0-1151 GCA_001809325.1 Neisseria sp. HMSC077D05
TTCTTACCGGCGACGACGGTGGTGGTTTTTTCGGTGGCGGCGAGTTGTTCGTTCAGTTGGGCGACGTTGACGGCGTCGGTGTCGTCCGTACCTTTGGCTACGTTGGCAATCTTGTTGCCGCCGTTGTTCAGACCGGCAGTCGTCAGAGACACTTGGCTTGGCGAACCGTCCGCACCGATCTTCAGACCTTCTCCACTCAGTACGCTGTTGCCGGAGATGAAGCTGTCGGCGAGTACGGTAGTAGCAGAAACAGTGCCGAATTCGACGTCGTCTGAAGTCTCAATCGTCAGCTCTTTACCGCTGCGTTTCACTCGGATGTTCTTACCTTGTTTCACGGTCACGGTGTCGCCTGCAGCGATTTTTTCGCTGTCGGCTTCGTCGTTGGCTTTCAAGTTCCAGCCTTTACCTACGGTCTCTTTCACTGCGGCAATGGCGTCGTGAACGTTGTCTTTGCCGGTACCGCCGATGTCAGTAGTAGTTACGTTGCCTTTGTCGTTGGTCGCGTTACCACCAAGGAGTTTCGCCAGGTTGGCTTGAGTTTCGTTCAGCTGTTCTTCAGTCGCGGCTTTGTTCGAAGTCGCAAAGTCCGCACCGCCCAAAGTGGTGTTGCTCAGTCCACTCACTGTACCGGTCGTACCGTCAATACTCACCGGCTTGCCACTGTCTTGACCAATTTTGAGAGTATCGGCAAGTTTCAGTTGTACGCCGCCTTCAACGGTTTCGCTGGTAATGTTGCTGTCGCCTTTGATATTGACAGTGTCGCCCAGAGCGTATTTGTTGCTGCCGCTTGTACCACCGATATTGATGCCTTTAGCGATATTTTCAGCATTGGTGTTGGCTTTCTGATCAACTTTGTACAGTTGCGCTCCGTTAACAGCATCGGTGCTGTCAGCAGCAAGCGTGCCTTCGGCAACTTTGGTGATCTTGTTACCGCCGTTGTTCAAACCGGCAGTAGTCAGAGACACTTGGTTCGGAGAATTATCCGCACCAATCTTCAGACCGTCGGTATTCAATACGCTGTTACCCGCGATAACACTTTCGGCAACTACGCTGGTAGCTTCTACTGAATCAGCTTTGACATGAGCAAATTCAACGTCGTCTGAAGTCTCAACCGTCAGATCTTTACCGCTGCGTTTCACTCGGATGTTCTT
>KV797081.1:1251-26666 GCA_001809325.1 Neisseria sp. HMSC077D05
GGTGTCGCCTGCAGCGATTTTTTCGCTGTCGGTCTCGTCGTTCGCTTTCAGGTTCCAGCCTTTGTCGGCAGTTTCTTTAACTGCCGCAATGGCTTCGTGGACGTTGTCTTTGCCTGTACCACCAATGTTGCTGGTCGTTACGTTGCCGTTGTTGTTGGCTGCGTTGCCGCCCAAGATGGTTGCCAGGTTCACTTGGGTAGCGTCCAGCTGGGCTTCGGTCGCAGCTTTGTTTGATCCGGTCAATGGAGCGGCACCCAATGTGGTGTTGGTCAGTCCGCTGACAATACCTTCTTTACCGTCAATCACGACCGGTTTGCCGCCGTTCGCTGCGTCTTTGCCGATGGTGACTTTCTCAGCCAGACTAAAGTCGATCGCTTTGCCTGTACCGCTTGTGGTAACGATGTTCTTGTCTTTGCTTGTATAGGTAACGGTGTCGCCCAAGTTCACTTTTTCAGACGACCCGTTGTCCGCAACGATGTTCAGACCTTTGTTCAACTCTTTACCAACCTCGTTCAATGCGTCTTGAACGGTGTGTACAGGTGTACCCGCCGTACCGTCGGCATGATTGACGGTAAAGTTGGGCTCTGCGATAGAACCATCCGCACCAACAGTCGTGTTCAGTGCCTCAGCCAGCGGTTTGATTTGGCTGACATTCACTCCGTCGGTGTCTTCCGTACCTTTGGCTACGTTGGCAATCTTGTTGCCGCCGTTGTTCAGACCGGACTTGGTCAGGGATACGGGATTGGCTCCATTGGCAATGGTCAATCCGTCAGTCGTCAGTACGCTGTCGCCCGCGGTAACTTTAGGCGTGGTCAGTCCGGTAGTGGTCAGAATGCTGTCACCTGCCTTCAAAGTCTCGGCAGTTACACTAGTCAACTTAATGTCGTCTTTCAGTTTAACTGTAATGCCATCTGTAACCGCTTCGGTAACCACATTTTTGTCGTCGCCTTTAATTGCCAGCGTTTCATCCAGTTTTTTGGTTACGGGAGAGCCGCTATCGCCGTTAAAGGTAATACCTTTGGTGTCGACGGCTGTTTTTGCATCCACGCCTTTTTGAATCTCAGCCTTGGCGGCGTCTGAAAGGTCAAGTTCGTAGTTGGTGGTTTTGGTTTGGTTACTGTTTGTCGTTTCAGACGACTTCAATGCCAATTTACCGCCATCTTTCACGCTGACTGTTGTATTGTCGGCATGGACGGTATAGGTCGTTTTATTACCCGCTTCCACAGCAGCGACATGGGTATTGTCGCCCTTTTCGACCACGCTGGTTTTTTCGCTGTTGGCAACAGCCTCATTGATGGCTTGTGCAACATCGGCAGCCGTGGCGAAAGCATCGCCCGCCTTTCCAGCATTAACCGTACCGTCCGTACCTGCTGTCAATGTAGATTTATTGACATTGAACGCAACGGTGCCGTTTTTGTTTTCGGCGGTCGTACCTGTGCCATTAACGAAGTTCAGCGTTGAATCGTCTTTAGTCAAGGTTTTAGCATCTGTACCGTTGACTTGTACGCCGATGTTTTGCAATGCGCTGTCGGCTTTTGTCAAAGAGGCTTTGGTTTTGTCAGACAAATCCAGTTCGTAGGTAGTGACATTGGTGGTTGTATCTTCAGACGACGTAAGTTTCAAACCATCTACACTACTGTCGAGCGCAACGGCTGCACCTTTGGCGTTGACGGTGTAAACCGTATGACCGTCAGTCGGGTTATCGGTTTTGGTTACGCTGGCAACATTCGTACCCCCTTGAACCTCGGTTTTCGCAGCTTTAACTTGTTTGAAGCTTGCTGCGTCGGTATCAGCCACGCCGTCAGCAATGTTGGTAACCTTGTTGCCGCCGTTGGAGAGTCCGCCCGCAGTCAGGCTCACTGGGTTGCTGCCGGAGCCGATGGTTACGCCGGAGCCGTTAACGGTCGTACCGGCAGCGGTTACATCGCCGCTGAAGGCTGCGGAAGTCAGTCCGGTCAATTCTTTTGCCAATTTGACGTTCAACGTGTGATTTTGGTCGTCTGAAACCACACCAATATTATTATCGGATAGCTTAGTCTTATCAGTTTGTCCGCCTTTGACTGCTACGGTGCTGCCGAGTTGGCGATCAAATTTCGTGCCTGTGTCGCCTTCGAAATTCAACGGCGTGCGTACGGCATTGCTCAAAGCGGTAAGCGCGTCACCTACTTTGTTATAACCTGCTACGCTTGAAGTAGAAGGGTCGCCTGAAATGACGTTGTAAGTCGGCGCAGTAATCGTGCCGTCGGGATTCACTTTCGTACCGATGGCTTCAGCGATTTTGTTCAACTGGGAAACATTGACCGCATCATTGGCTTTAGCACCGTCCTTCACATTGCCGACCGTGGTCGGAGTAGTGGTTTGCGGATCGGTCGGGTTCAATGCGGCAATGGTTACATCGCCTGAGTATTCGGTGTTGTCGTCAATATGTTTGAACGATACGGTTTTCACATTCGTACCCGGAGCAACAGTTACTTCACGTCTCAGAATTCTGCCATCCGCACCAATGTAAGAGAACGGCGCATCATTGTTGACAGTCGTCAGCGTGCTGACGCTCAGGTTTGCCATTGCTTCTTGCAACTGACCCAGATTAACCGCGTCTTTGGTATCAGTACCACTCAAGACATTGGTAATCTTGTTGCCGCTCATATCCAATCCGCCCTTAGCGGTAACTTTGCCCGTGAATTCCGGATTATCGACGGTATTGATGCTGACGGTTGCACCGTTTTGACGCAGGGAGATATTTTTGCCCGCTTCCAACGTAATGGTTGAACCGCTGGTAACGTCTTGCAGTGTATGGTTTTCCGATACACCGTTGGTACCACCAGTCTGCGCTATCGTCAGTTTGAACGGTTTGTACGCATTAGTTTTCAGATCACGAATAGCCGCATCGATGGTATTTTGACCTGTACCGCCGATGTTGCTCATTGTAAAGCCGCCATCTTCGCCGACTGCGGCATCACCGCCCAATACATTTTTAACAGTTTTAGCAGTATTGCCCAAAACGTTTTGTACCGCGTACAGCTGGCTGCCGTTGATGGCATCCGTAGATGTACTAGAGATTTCGCCCGGAGCAACGTTTTTCAATTGACGTTCGTAGCCTGACGAACCGAAAGACACTTGGTCGCCAGAGGTAATACGGTTGCCGCCTGCAAAGCCTGAGTATTTCAGATTGTTGACAGTAGCTTCGTTGACTTCGATTGCATTGGTTGTAGTCGTACTGCCCGCACCGATTGCGACAGAGTTGCCTTTGGTGGCTTTCGCGCCCATACCGAATGCGGCAGAGGCGACGCCTTCAGCAATCGTACCCGTACCAAAGGCTGTGGATAATTGGCCTATTGCCTGTGATTTAGTACCAATGGCTACCGCAGCTTCGCTTGAAGTCGTATGAGTATAACTGCCGGTTACCATCACATCGCCGGTATAGTCTTGATAAACCTCTTTAACCGTTTTACCCCCCGTACCGTCTACAGTTTTCACTGCAACGGTATCCCAGTCGTCCGCACCAATGGCGATAGAAGAATTGCCTTTTGCGTCTACATTGTTACCGATGGCAGTAGATTGATCGCCCCATGCATTGGCATATGCACCGATAGCAACGGTTTGATTGTAATCATCTTCAGCCGAAGCTGGTTTTGCAGGATTGGTTGCAGAAGCGTGATAGCCGATGACGACAGAGCGCGAGTTATTGGATTGAGCCTGATCACCGATAACAACGGCTCTATATTTCAAAGCCTGTGCGTTATTACCGATAGCAATTGCCGTAGATTCAGCCGCATGGCTGGACGTACCAATGGCGATGCTATTACTATGATCGGCGTTTGCACCATTACCTAAAGCAATAGCGTTGTCCAAACGAGTATGGCTGTTCAAACCAAGCGCCAACGAAGCCGCGCCGTCTGCATTGGCAGCACGTCCTAACGCGATAGAATCAGTTTTCCAAGCATTATTGCCCGAGCCGATAGCGATAGCATTCACTTCGGCAGCCTTCGCGCCATCACCCAACGCAATGCCACTTTCCTTGGTAGCATGGCTAGACTTACCAATAGCGACTGCCTTGCTACCTACTGCCTGCGCCTCATGACCGAGAGCAACCGCGCTGCTTGCTTCGGCTTTAGCGGAATGACCACCTGCAAATGATGCCCAACCCGAAGCATTGGTATTGAAACCGACAGCCGTTGCCCCTGCATTATTCGCATTGGTATAAGCACCCAAAGCAACAGCAGAATCATTAAGTGCATTTGCACCATCGCCCAATGCTACGCTAGATTTGCCCAATGCATTGGATGCCTGACCGCCTGCAAAAGAATTCTGACCAAAAGCATTCGCCGACTGACCGACCGCGGTCGCGTTCGTACCGCTGGCTTTACTTGCCGCACCCACGGCGACCGAGCCTTCACCCGTAGTCGTACCGTTGACACTAGCAACAGAGCCTGTGGCTGCTTCGACGGAAGCCTTGTTACCGATTACTACCGCATTTTTCGCCGCTGCTTTGGTTTCGCTACCGACTGCGATGGCAGATTCAGCCGATGCCTGAGCCTTCAGACCTACCGCAGTTGTACCATTGGCAGTCGCAGAAGCATCTACACCTGCGGCAAGCGCGTTGTCGCCTGTCGCACCGTCGTTGTTGTAGTTACCTTTAGTTTGATCTTCGTTTTTGACGCTGTAAAAATGGGTTTGTGACGTACCGGTCAGCTTACCGTCAACAACCTTGATGGTTTTGTCGTCCACCTTAACGTCGTATTTGACTTTAGTATTACCATCTGCTTCAGTCTCAACGGTAACGGTAGTTGCATTGCCGTCGGCAAACTGCACGCTTTCGCCGGGCGTAACAATGCCCTTCGCCGCGCCCGAATTATCTTTGACGGCAAAGCCTTGGTTGACGTAAGTATTGAGGTTGGTCAGCGCATCAGCAACGCTCCGAGCAGGAGTTGCATTGAAGTTAGCTGTACCATTACCTGCCATATTCGGCGTAGCACTGCCTTTGAGCACGTTATAAGACGGTAACGTTACCGTACCTTGACGGTTTGTAGGATCAGTACTCACAGTCGCGCCGCCACCCAATGCATCGGCAACCGCTTTGGCGATATTGCCCGAACCAGCATGAAGTGCATAAAGCTGGCTGCCGTTAATCGCATCGGTAGAAGTTGAGGTAATTGCACCCGGGGCAACATTTTTAAGCTGGCGTTCGTAGCCTGCCGTACCAAAAGAAACCTGTGACCCATGCGTCAAGTTGTTCGTACCCGCGAAACCACCATAGGTAATACCATTTACAGTCGCAGTAGTTATCTTTTCAGCATTGATGGTTGTGGTCGAGCCCGCACCGATGGCAACGGACTTATCTTGAGTAGCAGATGCGCCCACACCGAATGCTGATGCACCCAAACCGCTAGCTGTCGAACCCGGACCAAAAGCTGTTGACAATGAACCGCTCGCAACTGCCCTAACACCGATCGCAACTGCCGCCGTAGCCGCTTCCGTACCTTTATAACCCCCGGCCATATCAGAGCCAGTCAATGCCTTGTACTGCGCATTTACAGTTTTTTTTGCTTCATCCCAGTCATCGCCACCAATGGCAACAGACGAATCCCCTTTTGCGCGGGTATTGTTACCAATGGAGGTTGATTGCTGACCCGAAGCAGTGGCATCCGGACCGATGGCAACGGCTTGAGTATCGCCTATCGCCTTAGCTCCCGTACCAATGGCAATACCTTGTCTGGAGGTTGCTTTAATCTCTCCATATTTAACATCATCACTACCAATAGCGATAGAGGCCTCTCCCGTTGCCTGTGTATTTTTACCGATAGCAATCGATTTAAGAATTGATGCATTCGCGTTCGTTCCAAAAGCAACCGCATCTACGCCCGTAGCCTTCGCATTCGTACCGAAAGCAAGCGTATCATCCCTCGTAGCCATCGCGCGTCGACCAATGGCGGTACTGCGATCCCCTGAAGCCAAAGTCGCGCCACTGCCATCATTCAATTCTGTATTATTACCACGCCCCCAGCGGTCACTCCCCCCGATGGCAACCGCAAACTGGCCTGTTGCCTGTGTCCAACTACCAATGGCTGTTGCACCTCGTGCCTTCGCCTCGGCGCGACCACCCAAAGCAGTAGTCCATTGATCTGTAGCAAGCGTATCTGAACCGATGGTTATCGCCTTAGCCCCATTTGAATTCGCGCTCGTACCAATAGCAATCGCATTATTACCATCAGCATACGTAGCCGTACCTGAATCACTACCACCGATTGCAATAGTACCCGTGTTTATACCATGAGGCGGGTTACCCCTTGTTCCCGCACGTGCAAAGGCACCAACCGCAACTGCCCCCGTACCCCTGGCATCACCGCCGTTGACCGCTGTTTCACCACCTCCACCATTTGCAACCGCAGCGGCAGGCGCAACCACTGCCCAAGCCCCTTCGGAAAATCCCAATAATGCTGCGCTCAAGGCCGTCAGTCTGAATAAGGTTTTCAGACGACCTTCCTCTGAGGCGCGCACATCCCCTTCAGCACCTTCGCTGCTTGATTTGACACGTCCCTTCGCCAATTCGGAAGTAACGACGAAAGAGCCGATGGTACGGTTCCACACAACTTTGAAAATCTTATTCATAACAATCTCTCTTGGTTGGATTTATTAAAAAATATCAGATTGAATTCAAATACATACAATCAAAACAAGACGCACTCCCCGCGCTGCCCCGCCGCCGGATCTTCTTCTTCAGGCACAGGCGGATTTTATGAGGCAGGCATTCGTTTATTTTGTTTATATATTATTGAAAACCAATCAGGCTGACGTTAATTGTCACTTAGGTACAATTTTTAGAACATATCTATATCTTTGGAAATAGTGTTTAAGACTAACTAAACTTACCGTCTATTTCAAAAAAGCTCCGATAATCCATAATCTTACTTCTAAAATTAACACTTATTTACCAAACAATATAGAACTATGACCTTTAACCTGCAATTACTATGCCAAAGATGACTTCCTAATTTATGCTTATAGGCTTTCATAAAGCATTTATAATAAAACAAAAAAATGCCGTAAGAAATTTTGAAACAGGTCGTCTGAAAATAAACTGCAACAAGATCATGGACATCGTCCTCTTTGTTACCCATATAAAAAAGAGCGTACTCGATACGCTCTTTATGCTTCCGTCCGTCTGCATGGCGGAATATTGTGGATTCGAATAAACAAGGCTTGCTGACGATTGCCATTCCTGCGCGAGCTGAAATCTTCAGGTAAGGTTTGGCTTGCGGATTTCTGTTGAACAGGCTTGATGAAAAGCAGATGCCCGCCTGCTTGGAGCTTGTGGGAAGATTGGCTCTGCTGTCTTTATTCTTGCCGTATTGCAACCGGCAACTGCTTCCGATCAGATTTGATAAAAAACAAAGCTGCCATAACGGCAAAAGGTCGTCTGAAACCTAAATTTTGGGTTTCAGACGACCTTTTTACTTGGCGGATTTATCCAATCGCCGTCATTTTTTCCGCTATTGAATTGACGGCGGAAAATGCGCTGTTTATTTCAATTTGCTGCTTTTCAATGATTTGGATAATGTCGGCGGCTGCAATGCTTCGACGGCGATGTCTTTGGGGTGCGCCGCGATAAAGGATTTGGTCGCGCGCATGATTGCCTGTATGCGCGGGTCGTTCCAGCGGACGATTTGATGGTTTTCATCGCGCTTGTCCGACCAGATAATCACGCCGTCCATATATTTGCTGCAGATTTCGAGCATTTTCTGCCAGCGTTCGGCATCGATAAATTGTTTGAAATACGGGCTGTTGCTTGCGGAATAATATTGCGGCCAGAGGTAGCCGATAATTTTTTTGTCGGGATAACGTTTTCTAATCTCGGCGACAGTGGTTTGGACGTCTTTTTCCCATTGCGCCAAATCGGGCGTGGTGATGTAGAACACGGGATTGGCGTAGTCGCTGATGGCTGCGCTCATTTGACGGCGTTTGCTAAACTGCCGCCATTTTGCCAATACTGCTTCGTTGTCCGCCTGAGTTTGGTAGTAGCGGATGGCGTGCAGGTGTTCGTCGGGCAAGCCGTAGTTGCTGATGTAGGCGCGGGGATTTTCTTCTTTGAAAATCTGGTACATACGGGCAAAATCGGTTTTAAGTTCCTGAGGCGTGAGGATTTGTCCGTCTTTTTCGGCAAACCAGGTTTCGATATCGGTGGAAATGGTGCGATAGCCTTCGCGATAGGATTGGCGCGCCAATTCGCGGATGCGTTTTTCGTTCAATACGCCGTGTTTGCGCTTGCCGGCAGGGTCGGGCATCACCAGCTCGGATTCGTAAATCAAGAATACTTTGGACAGTTTGTCGGTGGTCAGGTCAGGTTTGCCGACGTAGTCCATACGGTCGTAAATGATAAAGTCTTTGCCGGAGGCAAGCGCGGAGGCGGCGGCAAGGAAGAGCAGGGATGCGGCGCGGATAAATGGTTTCATTGGGTTTCTTTTTGATGAGGAATGGGGTGTTTGCTGCTTCGGCAATGCGTGGGCAAGTTTATATAAATTAATGGGAAAGGTCGCGGCAAACAAGGCGGATGGGGTAAAAACAAGTCAAAGGTCGTCTGAAAAGGGTAAGCGGCGTTTTCAGACGACCTTTTGGCGGCTGGCGGCGGTTTGTCTCTGTTCCATCTTGCTGCTTTGCTATAAAATCGAAACCCTCTTCAACCCAAAATCCAAATCAGGAAAATCATGATGGAAGCAGCCGGACAACACAACGTCGATGCGGACGAAATCGCTAAATTCAGCCAAATTGCGGATAAATGGTGGGATAAAAACGGCGAGTTCAAACCTCTGCACGACATCAATCCGCTGCGCTTGGGCTATATCGACTCGTTCGCACAGTTGGCAGGTAAACGCGTTTTGGATGTCGGCTGCGGCGGCGGGATTTTGTCGGAAAGCATGGCAAAACGGGGCGCGGCGCACGTTACCGGCATCGATATGGCGGAAAAATCGCTGCAAACCGCCCAAGCCCATGCCGCTGCTGAAGGCGTGGACAATATCGATTACCGCTGCATCCGCGTCGAAGACCTTGCTGCCGAACAGCCGCACAGTTTCGATGTTGTAACCTGTATGGAAATGATGGAACACGTTCCCGACCCGGCTGCTATCGTCAAAGCCTGCTCGGAGCTGGTGAAGCCTGATGGCATGGTGTTTTTCTCCACCATCAACCGCAATCCTAAATCTTATCTTCATCTGATTGTTGGCGCGGAATATGTGTTGAACGTCGTTCCCAAAGGGACGCACGATTGGCAAAAATTCATTACCCCTGCCGAACTGGCGCGTATGTGCAGACAGGCAGGGTTGGATGTTATCAATACTAAGGGCATGACCTACAACCTCTTGACCCGCCGCTATTCTTTATGCGATTCGACAGAAGTGAATTATATGATCGTCTGCCGCCCTGCTTAAGGTTGTCTATTCCAAGCATGAGAAGGGGTCGTCTGAAAATTACGTTTAAGTACGTTTCAGACGACCTCTTTTCAATTTCTCAATAATATAGCTTGCTCGTCTATCCCAATTATGAGAAGAAGTCGTCTGAAAATTACGTTTAAACACGTTTCAGACGGCCTCTTTTCAACTGCTCAATAATATAGCTTGCTCGTTTCTTCAATTTAATTGCTTGAGTCAGGTCTCCCACAAACAAAAACCACTATTCCGCTCAAACGGAAATCCATCTTTTCAGTGGGAACTGCTCAACAAAACCCAAAAACCGAATCTCATCAATAGATTTTTATTCACAAGAAATATCAAAGGATATCAATGCACCACCCTTTTTGAATCCTTCAAAAATTATGCTCTACAATGCACAGATACAAAAAAGCCTGCTCAAAGCAGGCTTTTTATCGATTATTTATCAGGATTGTGCTGACGGCGCAAAATCGCAGGAATTTCAAAATCATCTAAAACAGACTGATTGCCGAAATCTGCCGCAGTCAGATTCATGGAGCGAATACCGCGGTTGGTTCTTACCAAGCTTTCTACACTACCCTGCTGTTGAACATGGGAATCATCGACTCCGCTAACCAGTTTTTGTGCACGGACAGCCGCACGCATTTGGTTTTCACTGCCGTTTTCTTTCAAACCGGTCGCAATAATGGTTACGCGGATAGCGTCTTCGCCCATATTGTCGTCTTCAGCAGTACCGTATTTGCATTCTGCTTCAGGATGCGCATTTTCGTTAACCACTTTCATGATTTCACGATATTCGGACATTTTCAGGCAATCCGGAGCGGTAGTGATGTTCACCAATACGCCGCGCGCGCCATCCAAAGTCACATTATCCAGCAACGGGCTGGAAATCGCTTGTTCGGTTGCCAAACGGGCGCGGTCGATGCCTTGGGAAAAACCAGAACCCATCATGGCGATACCTTTGATGCCCATTACGTTTTTAACGTCGGCGAAGTCAAGGTTGATGAAACCGGGACGGGTAACTACTTCGGAAATACCGGCCACCGCATCGCGCAGGACATTGTCCGCCGCACGGAACGCTTCACGCATGGTCACGTCTTCACCCAATGCGGTCATCAATTTGTCGTTCGGGATGATAATCAATGAATCAACCTGACCTTTGAGCTGTTCCAGACCTTCTTGGGCAATGTGTACTCGCTTGCCTTCGTAGCCGAACGGACGGGTAACGACTGCAACGGTCAGGATACCCATTTCTTTGGCAATCTCGGCAACCACAGGAGCCGCACCGGTACCGGTACCGCCACCCATACCGGTGGTGATGAACAACATATTCGCGCCGCGAATAGCATCTTCGATGGCTTCGCGGTCTTCTTGTGCCGCAGCACGGCCGATTTCAGGATTGGCACCTGCGCCCAAACCACGGGTTAGGTTGGTACCCAACTGGATGCGTTTGGCCGCATTATTTTTACCCAAAGATTGTGCATCAGTATTAGCACTAATAAATTCAACACCTTGGATGGTGTTGGCAATCATGTTGTTAATAGCGTTGCAACCGCCGCCACCCAAGCCGATTACTTTGATGACCGCAGGGCTTGCGGCTGATTCAGCTACGTCGTAAACAAATTCCATTAAAATACTCCTGCGCGCCCTGCCTCGAGGACGGTCCAAAAATTAGATATTATCCGTATTATATAAGAAGTATTCCGACGCTGGCAAAATACTTCTTATTCATTCACCATTACCGTTATTTTTTTACTACATTTTTTAACGAAAGCACACAAGTTTTTAATTATTGCAATTGGAACTATTCCGACAGCAACTCATTTTCCCTGTAAGCAAGTAACGGAACAATCAGAAATTGTCTTTAACAAATTTCATCAATCTTGCCCACAGACTGATTTTTTCAGCCTGATCATGAACTACGATAGCGCCGGTCACCGGCGCACCGTCTTCTTCCCCCCTTGCCGCCTGCAAAAGACCGATGGCGGTTGAGTAACGCGGATTGCGGATACGTTCAGATACGCCGCCCATTTCTTGAGGTACGCCGATGCGTGCAGGCAGGGCGAATACTTCTTCGGCAAGCTCAACGATACCGGTCAGCATAGACGCGCCGCCGGTCAGAACGATACCTGATGTGAGGACTTCTTCAGGGAAGCCGGAACGGCGCAATTCGTTCAGGGTCAGCTCTAAGATT
The DNA here is from genome assembly GCA_001809325.1 of Neisseria sp. HMSC077D05. Lineage (GTDB taxonomy): Bacteria > Pseudomonadota > Gammaproteobacteria > Burkholderiales > Neisseriaceae > Neisseria. The sequence goes on from KV797081.1 coordinate 12,868, forward strand.
TCTTCGACGCGAGGACCGATAACGCTTGCCAAAACGCGGCGGGAAATCTGACGGGGCTGGCGGTCGCCGACGCTGGGAACTTCGACCATTTCGTCCAAGCCATCCATATCGGGAATCGCGACGCCATAGTGGATTTTGATGTATTCGGCAGCGCTGTGCGGGGTGCGCAGTGCTTGTGCCAAATCTTTGGTAATCAAATCGCCCGCCACGGGAATCACGGCAGTATGGCGGATGGCGCCGTTGGTATAAACGGCAATATCGGTCGTACCGCCGCCGATATCGATGACGCACACGCCCAAATCTTTTTCGTCTTCGGTCAAAACAGCCTGACCGCTCGCCAAAGGCTGAAGCATGATTTGGTCCATCTGCAAACCGCAACGATGGATACATTTTTGGATGTTTTGCAGGGCGGTATTGGCACCGGTAATAATATGTACGCGGGTATCGAGACGGACGCCGCTCATACCGATAGGCTCTTTGACACCGGGTTGGTTGTCGATAATGTACTCTTGTACCACGGTATGCAGGATATTGTGATCCGGCGGGATATTGATGGCTTTGGCGGTTTCGATAGCGCGATCGATGTCGGCTTGCGAAACTTCACCGTCTTTGATTTTGACAACCCCTTGCGAATTCAAACTGCGGATATGGTTACCTGCGATACCGGTTGTAACGTGGCTGATTTTGGTGTCCGCCATCAATTCTGCTTCATTGACCGCCTGCTGAATGGCTTGGGCTGTTGCGTCGATATTGGTTACCATGCCTGCTTTAAGACCGCGAGACGGTGCCTGCCCGAGTCCGACAATATGGATTTCGTTGTCGTCTTGTACTTCGCCAATCAGGGCGATGACTTTGGATGTGCCGATATCGAGGGCACTGATATATTTACCTTGTTGTTCCATTATATTTGCTCGTTATTTCGCTGGAGTTATAACTATTTGTCTGTATTGGCAATAGTTTGCTTCACGTTGTTTGCTTGGCTTTAGTCGTCTGAAACATTTTCAGATGACGTCTCTGATGTGTAACGCACGGAAAATCCGTCTTTATACCGCATGTCAACGTAGGATAACCGATTTTGATTTTTACGCAACAGCGTCGGCCAAATTTCGGCGAAAAGCTGTAGGCGTTTGATTTCGTTCTCTCTTCCCAGTCTGACGGTAATCCCGTTGTCCAAGACCACCAACCAGGCGGAGCGTGGCGTGTAAATCAGTTCTTTAATCGCCAGATTTTGCCGGCGGAGGATGCCGGAAAATTCTTCGTAGTGTTTGACCATATCTTTACCCGTACCGGGCTGTCCTTCAAAAATGGGCAGCTTGGCTTTGAGCTGGGCGTCAAACACATTGCCTTTGGAATCGACCAAGCCGCCGCTGCGCCAATGGGCGACAGGCACGCGCTCGGCCAAATGGATTTCGACGGTATCGGGGAAGCGGCGGCGCACCATGGCGGAATCCACCCACGGCAGCTTTTGAAAGGCTGCCTGAATACCGTCCAAATCGGCACGGAAAATATTACCGCGCGTATGCTGTTGAGCGGCTCGCTGAAGGGCTTTCCCGTCCGAATAAGTCAGCTTGCCCTGTATGGACACTTGTTTGACGGGAAAATGATTGGAGTTGTATAGCCAGGCTATGCAGGTGCCGATGAGCAGCAATGCCATCAGCAGCAACAGCCAGCGGGTCAGCCGACCCAGTGCGCTTGCGTCATCCCACATGTGCGGTTTTCAAAATTTCAATGCATAAATCGGCAAAATCCACGCCGGTATGCGCGGCGGATTTCGGTACTAAACTGTGGCTCGTCATGCCGGGCAGCGTGTTGATTTCCAAGAGGTACAGCTTACCGTCGGTATCTTTGAGGAAATCGACGCGCACGCAGCCATCTGCCCCGATTGCCTGAGCCCCGCGGACTGCCAGAGAGCGCATCAGGTTTTCTTCAGCCTCGCTCAAGTCTTCGGACGGACATTGATAAACAGTGTCGTCGCGGTTGTATTTGGCTTCGTAGTCGTAAAACTCGGTAGCGGGGATGATGTGTATGCTGGGCAGGCCTTTGCCGTTCAACACGGGGCAGGAATATTCGCCGCCGCCGATGAATCTCTCGGCGATAATTTCGCCTTGAAGGTGTTTCAATTCTTCATAAACGCTTTTCAGACGACCTTTTTCTTTGACTTTTACCACGCCGACGCTGCTGCCTTCGGCTGCCGGTTTAACGAACATGGGCAAGCCGAGTTGCTGTTCGACGGCATCGAAATCCGAGTCTTCGTGTAAAACGGCAAACTCGGGAACAGGCAGCCCCAAGGCTTGCCAAATCAGCTTGCAGCGGTATTTGTCCATGCCGATGGCTGAAGCGGCGACACCGCTGCCGGTATAAGGAATGCCCAACAATTCTAACGCGCCTTGAACGGCACCGTCTTCGCCGTAAGTGCCGTGGAGGATATTAAAAGCAGTTTGGAAACCTTGGGTTTTCAATTCCGCCAAGGGTGTTTCTTGAGGATCGAAGGCGTGTGCGTCTATGCCTTTGCTTTTTAGGGCATTCAAAATGGCGGCACCGCTATCCAGCGAAATTTCGCGTTCGCTGGAAAAACCGCCCATCAATACGGCTACTTTGCCAAAATTCTGCATTGTTTTTGTTCTTTCTTGATTACTTCATTTTTTGATACAGGTCGTCTGAAAACGAATCGGGTTTTCAGACGACCTTAATCTTGCTTACCCACCCGATGGAACATCGCTTCATCAGGCGGCTATCGCGGCATCACGATAAAAGTTTGCGCCTCAGACTTTTTTTGACAACTCCAACATCGCGGCAGGCACGCGGTTGATACTGCCTGCACCCATGTTCAACACGACATCGCCGTCCTGCAAAACGTTCAGCAGCATTTCGGGCAAGTCGGCGACGTTTTCGCAGTAAATCGGCTCAAGTTTACCCAATACGCGGATGGCGCGGGCAAGGGCGCGGGAGTCGGCGGCAGCAATCGGTTCTTCGCCTGCGGCATAAACTTCGGTCAACACCAGCGCGTCAACGGTATTGAGGACTTTGGTGAAGTCTTCAAACAAATCGCGTGTGCGGCTGTAACGGTGCGGCTGGAAGGCAAGCACCAAACGTTTCTCGGGATACGCGCCGCGTGCAGCGGAGAGGGTCGCCGCCATTTCGACGGGATGGTGTCCGTAATCATCCACCAAAAGCGCGGTTCCGCCGTTGGGCAGCTTGATTTCGCCGTATTTTTGGAAGCGGCGGCCGACACCTTCAAAACCGAGCAAGCCGCGCTGAATCGCTTCGACGGATGCGCCAACTTCCAACGCCACGCCGATAGCTGCCAAGGCATTGAGGACATTGTGTCTGCCTGGCATGTTCAACACGACTTCAAACGGCGCTTGTTCAGATCCTTTCATTTGGACATGAACGGTAAATTTCATCTGTGCGCCGACGTTTTCGATGTCGGTCGCGTAAATATCGGCAGTATCGTCCAAGCCGTAAGTGGCGTAAGGTTTGCTCACTTTGGGCAAAATGGCGCGGACGTGTTCGCTGTCGATACACAAAAATGCTTTGCCGTAGAACGGCATACGGTGGATAAAATCGACAAACGCCTGATGCAGTTTTTCGACGCTGTGTCCGTAGGTATCCATGTGGTCTTCGTCGATATTGGTGACGACGGACATAATCGGAGTCAAATGCAGGAAGGACGCATCGGACTCGTCGGCTTCGGCGACGATGTATTCGCCTTTGCCCAAGCGGGCGTTGGTACCTGCGGCATTGAGTTTGCCGCCGATAACGAAAGTGGGGTCGAGACCTGCCGCACCGAGGATGGAGGCGGTCAGACTGGTGGTCGTGGTTTTGCCGTGCGTACCGGCAATGGCGATGCCGTCACGGAAGCGCATCAGTTCTGCCAGCATCAGGGCGCGCGGAATGACGGGGATTTGCTGCTCCAGCGCAGCGACGACTTCGGGATTATCTTTTTTGACGGCGGTAGAAGTTACGACAACATCCGCGCCGTTGACGTGTTCGGCGGTATGGCCGGGATAAACTTGAATACCCAAGCTGCTCAAATGCTCGGTAACCGCATTTCTAGCCTGATCCGAACCGGAAACTTTAAAGCCCAAATTGTGCAAGACTTCGGCGATACCGCTCATGCCGACGCCGCCGATACCGACAAAATGGATGTTGGTGACTCGATTTTTCATCATGGTGTTGCGTTCCGGTGGATTTTCGATGCGTAAAGGCGTTATTTTAAAGGGCTATCCGCTTCTGCGCCATAGTTTTCTTGTAAATTAAAGATGTTTTGGCATACAGGATTTCACATTGGTGGCAATATGGGTAAAAATGAGGCTGCGTTCGGCGGCGAATCTTTGCTTTTTCGTCCCTTTTCAAACTCTATCTTACTCAACAAAACATCTGCAAAAACAAAATATAAGGTCGTCTGAAAACCGTTTTCAGACGACCTGAAATCTTGCAGACGGATTAGTTTTGACGGTTTCAATAACCTTATACAGAATCTAAGGGCTTGAGCATGATGCAACGGCGTACGCTGTAATAGGCTTCCCTGCGCAACCACGGGAGACTGGCAAGCTGTTTTTCTTCTTCAGCGGCATCTTCTTGGTTGTCAACCATAAATTCCACGTTCATCATAACATTGTCGGATTGGGCGAAGAAGAAGCGGATTAAATGATATTGTGCTTTGAGGTTTTGATTGCAGATGATGGTTTGCAGTGTGCTTTCCAGTGCTTCAGGGATGATGTTGCCGATTGTTTTCGTATCACCGCCGTCGGCGTCTTCTGCCAGATTTTTCGTTACCCAGTCGCCCAAAATCGCTTGGAAACGGTTGCCGTTGCGGGCTGTCCAGATTTCGTGCGGGCAATGGTTTTCGTTGGGATTAAATGTATCCAGCAAAACGTGCAGGCTGTTGGTGCAGAAGCTTTGCAGGTTGCGTGAAAGGGCTTCTTCCAGATTCTCACCAATATCGCCGCAGCATTCGTAGAGTTCGCGCCCGTCGGGCAGGGTAATGCCGACATCGAAACGGCTTATCACTACGCCGTTGGCGTGTTCGCGCGGAAACGCCCAAGTTTCAAGTTGTACGGGTACGGCGAAATTGGGCAGGATTTTTTCGCCCTGCATTTGGCAGGCATAGCCGTGGGCTTGCAGGATTTCGGCAAGGGCTACGTTGAGGTCTAGTGTTTCGAGTTCCTGGGGTTCCATGATGGCTTCTCGGGAAGTTGGAAATTCAAAATCGAAATTTTCTATATGATTATGAGGTTATGCAAGTTTGCTTCGTCACTCCCGCCTATGCAGGAATGACGATATAAATTTACCATCAAAGCCTGAAGGTCGTCTGAAACCGGTTTCAGACGACCTCTCGTTTATCAACTGGACGGCACTTGTATCCTCATCAAGCGCATATCCAATTTGCGCCGCCCCCACGCGGTCGCATACAAAAGGCGCAAAAGCCACGGATAACGCGGTTTGCAGACGCTGCTCAAGCCCGCTTCTTCCATGATTTCCACACCCGGCATCAGCCGTCGGATGTCGTCCGTGCCGCTTATCGCCCAGCGGAATTCGGGCGGTTTGTCCATTTTACCGAGTGCGTCGTGGCGTTTGCTTTGTCCGACGTAGGCTTTGGGGATAGTGTCGAAGGCGAGCTGGGCGTGCGGCAGGCGGCGGGCAACCTGTTTGAAAAAGTCCTGCACTTGCGTTTCTTCGAAATACATCAACACGCCTTCGATGACGAGCAACACGGGTTTGCCATGTGCAGCGACGGTATTCATCCACGCTTCGTCAAACATGGATGCACCCAGATAATGATTGTCCGATTCGGGCAGCAGCATACGCCGCACTTCAATCACTTCGGGCAAATCCAAATCATACCAAGCGGTAATGCGCGGCTTGCCCAAGCGTTCGTAACGCGCATCCAGCCCCGCGCCGATTTGCACGACGACGGCATTGGGATGTTCGGCGATAAAGTGCCGGGTCATATCGTCCAACAACTTCGCCCGCCCGCAACAGCCGACCTGCGATGCTTTGACTTTGGCAAACTTGCTGAAATCGTAGTCAATCTTGTCCAACATCCGCACAGCCTCGCCATCGCGCAAAAGCGGCTGCGCCCTACCCTGCTCCACAGCCTTCGCCCACAGGGGGATCAGCATGGTACTGGACAGGGCGGAAACGGTTTTGGGAGAGATTTTTGCAGACATGGCAGCCTCCAATGAGAGAGATTCCTATTTACATCATACTCCCGCACAATAAGGCTGCCAAGTTGCAAAAAGGTCGTCTGAAACCGATTTCTTGGTTTTCAGACGACCTCTGTTTCGTTTATCGCATTATGTCATCATGCCGTACACGCGATGGCGGCTTCCGCCACGTCGTCCGCGCTGTGCGGCAGCGCCAACGTGCGGGCGTTTTCCGCCCATTTGAGGCATTTTTCGCGGTTTAAACCGCCTAAGATTTCGGCGAGTTTTTCCGCTGTCAACTGACTTTGCGGCAACAGCAATCCTGCCTCCGCCTGCACCATAAAACGCGCATTGGCAGTTTGGTGGTCATCGACGGCGTAAGGATACGGCACCAGCAGCGCGCCCAGCCCCGCTGCCGTCAACTCGGCAATCGTCAGCGCACCGGCACGACAAATCACCAAGTCTGCATCGCGGTAGGCGGACACCATGTCGGTAATAAATTCCACGCATTCGGCTTTCACGCCCAGCGCGTCGTAATCCGCCTGCAAGCTGCCCAGTTTGCCGCGGCCGGATTGGTGATACATCTGCGGACGCGCATCGTCGGGTAGCAAAGCTAAAGCCTGCGGAACGGTTTTGTTCAAAACGTCTGCGCCCAAACTGCCGCCGACCACCAAGATTTTCAGACGACCTTCACGCCCTTGGAAGCGTTCGGCAGGCTCGGGCAGGTTGGCAATATCCGCGCGGACAGGATTGCCGACTAAACCGCCTTCGTGACTGAACGCTTTCGGGAAAGCGTACAACACCCGTTTCGCCCAGCGCGACAGTTGGCGGTTGGACAACCCTGCCACGGCATTTTGCTCGTGAATCACAATCGGCACACCGCACAGTTTCGCCGCCAAACCGCCGGGGAAGGTAACAAAGCCGCCGAAACCGATGACACACTCGACACGGTGTTTGCGGATAATGCGCTGCGCTTCGCGGACGGTTTTATACAAAGTAAACGGCAGCATCAGCTTGCGTTTGATGCCGTTGCCGCGCACGCCTTTAATCGCCAGCGTTTCGAGCAGGATGTCGTATTGCGGCACGATGCGCTCTTCCATCGAGCCTTCGCTGCCCAGCCAAATCACATGATGGCCGCGCGCGCGCAATGAGTCCGCCACCGCCAGCGCGGGGAAAATATGGCCGCCGGTACCGCCCGCCATCAGCATGAAAGTTTTACCACCCATGATTTACTCCACTTGGTAACCGCGCATTTTTTTGCGGTTTTCATAATCGACGCGCAACAACAAGGTAACGCACACCAGCATAACGGCAACCGCCGAACCGCCGTAAGACATCAACGGCAAAGTCAGGCCTTTGGTGGGCAGGATACCGATGTTGACGCCGATATTGAAGAAACTTTGAATCCCTATCCAAATACCGATGCCGTTGGCGACATACGCGCTGAACGTCAGCCCGGAATCACGCGCCTGCTTGCCGATGGAGAATGCGCGCATCACCAGCCAGCCGTAGCAGAACACCAAAATACACATCCCCACAAACCCGAATTCCTCGCCGATGACGGCAAAGATAAAGTCGGTATGCGCCTCGGGCAGGTAGAAGCGTTTTTCCAAACTCGCGCCCAAACCCTGACCGAACCATTCGCCGCGCGCAATCGCCATCAACGAATGCGTCAACTGATAACCCTTGCCCAAAGGGTCGCCCCAAGGGTCCAAGAATGCCGACACGCGCGCCATACGGTAGGGTGCCGCCAAAATCATCACGCCCATCCCCCCCAGCACGCTCAGTACCAAGACGGCAAAATATTTCCACGGGAAACCCGCCAAAAACAGCATACCCATCGTAATCGACACAATCACGACAAACGAGCCGAAATCAGGTTGCGCCATGACAAAAACCAAACCCAGCGCAATCATCACGATAGGCAGCAGGATATTTTTAAACTTCTTCAGCTTCTGCCAAGTTTTCTGACGCGCCTCCTTGCTGAACGGACACAGAAAAGCATTGAACAAACCGACAAACAGCGGCTTCAAACCCAAAGAGTCCATACTGCGCAAAACTTCCTCGCGCCGCGTGAACAGGCTGGACAAATACAAAACCGTCGCCAGCTTGAACAACTCGGTCGGCTGAAGATTGAGCGGCCCGATATGTATCCAACGCGTCGCCCCGTTGATTTCACGGCCGACAAACAACACGACCACCAGCAAAATCGCGGAAAAAGCAAAATAAAACGGAATGATTTTCCGCCAAAAACTCATGCTCAACAGCGACAGCCCGAGGCAGCCCAATACGCTCGCGCCGACAAACATCGCCTGCTTGCTGACGAAAGAAAACTGATTGCCGCCTTCAGACGCGGCATAGGCAATCGACGCAGAATAAATCATCACCAAACTGAAGGCGGTCATCAAAACGACCATCCACAACAGTGACACATCGAATTTCCGACCGTCCAAAGAAATCGGGCGGTCGAGAAGTTTGGAAAGACTAATCATGAAAAACATCCGTATGGGGGCAGACGGAAAAATCCGCCCCGAAACAACCAGAACAAAGCGTTTCAGACGACCCTCCGCCTAATCGGAACATCGAAGGTCGTCTGAAAAAATAGCGTGAATCAGAAAAACGTCATTCTAAAGGTTTCTTGCCAAAGCAACAATTCGGATTCCAAGGTTCTTTGCGCCCTCCCCTACCCATCACACACGCAAAAAAGGTCGTCTGAAAACGTTTTTATGTTTTCAGACGACCTTATAAACTGCCTTTAAAACGGCAGCAATTTGGGCAATACGGTTTGCAGATAGTCTTGAAATTCGGGCGCATCCACTTCGCTGCCAAAGCCGCCGTTGGCAAAAATGTGGCGCAGATACGCGATAAATTGTGTATTTTGCGGGGCGTACAGCACTTTACCATCCACACTTGGCTTGGTGCTTAATGCGATTTCATAAGCATTGCCGCCGCTTACATTGTCTTTGTGGTAATCATCGGGCGAAAATGGCAAACCAATCGGGCATTTTGGGTTTTCCGCAAGCAATTCTCGAGTACATTCCAGCCACTCGTTGTCTTCGTTTTCCATCTCTTCCAAAACAAAATCTATGCCGTACACACACAAAGGGTCGGCATATTCCCACACAATTTCAGGATATTCGTCATAGTCCCAGATAAAGTTGATTTCGCCGACAATCCGGTAGAAGTATTGCAGCGAAAGGGGAATGAAACCGACAGGCTGCACAGCTTGGACAAGGCGGCGGATATGTTCGTCCGCATCGGGCAGGGGCGGCGTAATCACGTTATCGCGCCATCGGTTGAACCGATAGCCGAACTGCGGCAAGGTCTCCGCAACGATATTCGCGTTGTGCAGCACACGCCGAAAGGTTTCGGTAAGCAAGCGGTCGATTTCCGCTGCTGCTTCGGGTTGAAAGGCTTTTTGCCGTAGTCGGGCGATGTCGGCATAAACTTGGCTGTATTCGCCGTTCAGATAGCGTTGGTAGAAAGACAAGGCAAAATTCCTTCAGTTTGTTATACAGAGGATGCAATCCGTTTTGTCAGCGCAGACCGCTTTTTATCCAATGCAAAACCTACGCCAACTGCGGTATTTCCGCCCACGGCTGTATCTGTTCCAACTGAGCGGCGAGGCCAAGCAGCGTGTCTTCGCGTCCGTGTGCGGCGGCGAACTGGGTACCGACGGGCAGCCCGTTATGCCGGTAAAGCGGCACACTCATGGCGGGGTTGCCGCTCATGTTCAGCGGCGATGTATAGCCGACGTATTGCAGCGCGGCGGCGGCTTCTTTTTCTAAAAACGGATTGTTTTTCAACAGAAAACCCAAGCGCAGCGTGCCAAACAGCAGGCGCATGGCTTTTTGTGCGGCGGGCGGCGGCATCATCTCGCCGATTTTCGGCGTGGTGCGTGGGCAGACGGGCGTCATCAACACATCGTAGCGCGTGAAAAATGCTTTGGCGGCACGTTCCTGCGCCAGCATCACGTCGCGCGCCCATGCCATTTCGCCCGCGCTGATTTGCCGACCCTGCACAATCATTGCCCACGTTGTCGGCTCAAGCAGGCGGTGCGGCAGTTTTTGTCCGGTTTCGTATTGATATTGGTAGAACAGTTTTGCCGTTTCGCCCATGACGATGATGCGGGCGGCTCGGTTGAGCTGTTCAGGCGGCGCAAAATCGGGCGTGGCTTCTTCCAATTCGTGTCCCGCGTCTTGCATCAGTTTCAAACTATGGGCGAACGCGGCTTCCGTGCCTTCGTCGTTGCCGCCGCCGAACCATGTCTGCTTCCAAAAAGCGATTTTCAGACGACCTGTTTCTTGTTTCAAGCTGTCTGCAAAACCGTTTTCGGGCGGCGGCGGGCAGGCATACAGGGCGCGGGCTTGTGTTTGGGCGGCGATGTCCAGCAAAACCGCGCTGTCGCGCACGCTACGGGTCAAGACATGGTCGCATACCAAACCTTGCCATGCCTCCGATGCGTTCGGAGCGAAACTGCTGCGGCCGCGCGTGGGTTTCAGCCCGAACACGCCGCAGTTGTGCGCGGGTAAGCGGATGGAGCCGCCGCCGTCGCTGCCGTGCGCTGCGGGTACGATGCCCGAAGCCACTGCCGCCGCTGCACCGCCGCTGCTGCCGCCCGCGGTGTAATCCAAATGCCACGGATTGCGCGTGATGCCGTAAATTTCGGTTTCGGTAACGGCATATGCGCCCCATTCGGGCGTGGTGGTTTTGCCGAACACGCGCAGCCCCGCATCGAGATAGGCTTGGGTCAAATCGCTGTTTTGCTTGGCAATGTAATGCTGCATCATGCGCGACCCCGACCATGTCGGCGCGCCTTCCCAATCCGCCAGCAGGTCTTTGAGCAAAAACGGCACGCCCGCCAGCGGCGTATCGGCATTTTCAGACGACCCCTGCCACGCCGCCGCGCGTTCGCGCAAATCGTGCGCCAACAGATTGAGCTTGGGATTGATTTCGTCCAAGCGGCTTAAAGCAGCCTGCAACACTTCATCGGCGGAGACTTCTTTTTTGCGGATCAGCTCTGCCAAACCGACGGCATCGTAACGGATGTAGTCTTGAAAATTCATGGGTTTTCCTTTCGGATTGATAAACACACGTTTGTCGGTCAGGCATGGCTGCCCGCCGCCTCGCCGTTTGCCCGCATAGACAATTTTTAAGAAACAGTCACACCGGATAAAGGCAAGGAACAAGTTTGCCGTTGCTGCAAAAAGGTCGTCTGAAACCGCCTTAACGTTTTCAGACGACCTTTGAGGCAATGGCGCACAAGGCTTACGGCAAAATCTCAATTTCCGCGTTGTGTTTCACGCTGCGGTAGAGTTCGTCGATTTCCTCGTCCGTTACCGCGATGCAGCCGTCGGTCCAGTCTCTTTGCAGATGCCTTTTGCCGATGGAACCCCAGCCGTTTTTGATACCGTGGATTTTAATCAGCCCGCCCGGACTTTTGCCTTGTGCCGCCGCGTAGGCTTTGTCGGCGTCGTTAGGGTAGGAAACGCCGAGGTTTTTGTGGTACGCGCTGTTGTGATTGCGATCGTTGATGCGGTATTTCCCTTCGGGCGTTTTACCGTCGCCTTCAAAGTGTTTATGCCCGACGGGCTGCTTGCCCAGCGCAATAGGATAGGTTTTCAGCAGCTTGCCTTTCGAGTACGCCGACATGGTGCGCTTGCTTTTATGCACGACCAATCTGTCGATAACGGCATCTTCAGGCAGCGGCGTTTCGATCGGCGCGGCGACGGTGGGCTCTCCTGCGTGTTCTCCTGATGTTGCAACGGTCGGCTCGGGACTGCTTGGCTTGGAATACCAAACCACTCCGGCAGCGACTGCCAAAAGCAAAACCGCCGCCAAACTGATTTTCAACCCTCTTTTCATGTTTCAGACGGCCTCACAAAGCCTTAAACGCTTCGATAAACACTTCCGAACGGTGTGCATAGCCTTTGAACATATCGAAGCTCGCACAGGCGGGGCTGAGCAGCACGATATCGCCCGCTTCGGCTTGGGCGTATGCCGTCTGAACGGCTTCTTCCAAAGTGGCACAGTCGGTCATATTCAAGCCGCAGCCGTCCAAATCGCGGCGGATTTGCGGCGCATCGACGCCGATCAGGAACACGCCTTTTGCCTTGCCGGCAAGCGCGTCGCGCAGGGGCGTGAAGTCCTGCCCTTTGCCCATGCCGCCTAAAATCACGAAGAGCGGGTTTTGCAAACCGGCAATCGCGGCGGCGGTCGCACCGACGTTCGTGCCTTTGCTGTCATCGATAAACACCACGCCGTTTTTCTCACCGATTTTTTCCACGCGGTGCGGCAGGCCTTGGAAGGTTTTGACGTGCTCGAGCAATGCTTCACGCGGCAAACCGACGGCTTCGCACAAGGCGACGGCAGCCATGACGTTGGCGGCGTTGTGCAAGCCTTGCAGCGGAATGTCTTGTGTGGCAATCAAATCCTCATTGCCTTGTTTCAGACGACCTGTCTCGCGTTCCAACCAAAAATCGGCTTCGTGTTCCAACGAAAACCATTTCACCTCGCGCCCGGCGCGCTTCATGGCGCGGCAGAACACGTCGTCTGAATTCAAAACCTGCACGCCATCGCCACAGAAAATCTTGGCTTTGGTATGCGCGTAGTCGAGCAAATCGTCGTAGCGGTCGAGATGGTCTTCGGAAATGTTCAGCACCGTCGCCGCAGTCGGGCGCAGGCTTTTAGTGTTTTCCAGTTGGAAGCTGGAAAGCTCCAACACCCACACGTCCGCCTTTTTACCTTCACGCTGCAATTCCGCCTCCAAAACCGGCGTGCCGATATTGCCCGCGATGACGGTATCCAGCCCGCACTTGATGCAGAGATAGCCGACCAAGCTTGTTACCGTGGTTTTACCGTTGCTGCCGGTAATCGCAATCACCTTGTCGCCGCGGCGGTTCACAATGTCCGCCAGCAATTCGATGTCGCCCAACACGCGCCCGCCGTTTTGCTTGAACGCCTCGATATCCGGCTGCCGCTCGCTGATGCCGGGACTGAGCGCCAAAATATCGAAACCGTTGTCCAGCGCATCTTTCAGACGACCCGTGTAAAACACCAGCCCGTCAAACATCTTACCGATTTGCGACACGCGCTCCGGTTTCAGCTCCGCATCATAAGCGGCAACCTCCGCGCCGTTTTTGCGCAGGTAGGCAATCATGGAAATACCCGTGCCGCCGAGTCCAGCGACGAGGATTTTTTTGTTTTGGAAAGTCATTTTGGTTTTGTCCTAAATATTCAGACGACCTTGGGATAAAGATTCAATATCCTGCCTGATTCAATTCTCTATAAGCATCACAACCTTGTTGTAGTCCGTTATCACAAGCCTTACCAAACCACTCTTTGGCAATCACTATATCTTGCCGGACCCCTTGCCCAGTGGCATACCTCAAGCCCAAAGCTAATTGGGCTTGAGCATCTCCTTGTTCTGCCGCTTTGCGATACCACTGCACTGCTTGTGCATCGTCCTGACGAACTCCTTCACCTTTTTTATACGCCACACCCAAATTATATTGGGCTTGAGCATCCCCTTGTTCTGCCGCCTTGCGATACCACTGCACTGCCTCTGCATAGTCTTGACGGACGCCTTGCCCTTGATCATACATCACACCCAAATTATATTGGGCTTGAGCATCTCCTTGTTCTGCCGCT
>KV797081.1:26766-27387 GCA_001809325.1 Neisseria sp. HMSC077D05
TACCACTGCACTGCCTGTGCATAGTCTTGACGGACTCCTCGCCCATTGTCGTACATCACACCCAAATTAAATTGGGCGTCGGCATTTCCTTGCTCTGCAGCTTGAAGCATTTTCTTAAAATTCGACACATCATCAGCCCAAGCTGCCTGCCCTATGCCCAAAGCCAGTAAGGCAACCATCATTTTTTTCAATAACGTTTTCATCTTAAAATCCTATTTTATTCAGAGTATTTCTTGGTTTGTCTATGTGTTTCAGACGACCTTGGGAAAGGCTTCATTATCCTACTTAATCCAATGTACGGTAATCATCACAACTTTGTTGTAGTCCGTTATCACAAGCCTTCTTGTACCACTCTTTGGCAATCTTATGATCCTGATGAACACCTTGTCCGTTGACATACACTGCTCCCAGATTATGCTGAGCCTCTACATTTCCTTGTTCTGCAGCCTTGCGATACCACTGCACTGCCTGTACATAATCTTGACGGACTCCTTGCCCTTTTCCATACATCACACCCAAATTAGACTGAGCTTGAGCAAGCCCTTGTTCTGCCGCTTTACGATACCACTGCACTGCCTGCTTATCATCTTGACGAACTCCTTCACCTTTTTTATACGCCAC
>KV797081.1:27487-35137 GCA_001809325.1 Neisseria sp. HMSC077D05
TTTTATACGCCACACCCAAATTATATTGGGCAACGGCATGCCCTTGTTCTGCCGCCTTACGATACCACTGAGCTGCCTGTGCATGATCTTGACGAACTCCTTGCCCTTCTACATACATTACACCCAAATTATATTGGGCATTGGCAATCCCTTGTTCTGCCGCCTTCCGATACCACTGCACTGCTTGTGCATAGTCTTGACGAACGCCTTGTCCTTCTGCATACGCCACACCCAAATTATATTGGGCTTCTGCAACCCCTTGTTCTGCTGCCTTGCGATACCACTGCACTGCCTTTGTATAGTCTTGACGGACTCCTCGCCCACTGTCATACATCAGACCCAAATTAAATTGGGCTTCTGCAACCCCTTGTTCTGCTGCCTTGCGATACCACTGCACTGCCTTTGTATAGTCTTGACGGACTCCTCGCCCACTGTCATACATCAGACCCAAATTAAATTGGGCAGCGGCATTCCCCTGTCTCGCCGATTGCAAGGTTTTCTGCAAGTCAGGCACATCATCCGCCCAAGCTGCTTGCCCTATGCCTAAAGCCAGCAAGGCAAGCATCATTTTTTTCAGTAAGGTGTTCATCTCAAAATCCTGTTTTTATTCAGAAGGCTTTTGGGTTTGTCTATGTGTTTCAGACGACCTTTGGGAAAGGTTTCATTATCCTACTTAATCCAATGTACGGTAAGCATCACAACTTTGTTGTAGTCCGTTATCACAAGCCTTACCAAACCACTCTTTGGCAATCTTATGATCCCGACGAACACCTTGTCCATTGGCATACACTGCTCCCAGATTATGCTGAGCCTCTACATTGCCTTGTTCTGCCGCCTTGCGAAACCACTGCACTGCCTGTACATAGTCTTGACGAACTCCTTGCCCTTCTACATACATTACACCCAAATTATATTGGGCATTGGCAATCCCTTGTTCTGCCGCCTTCCGATACCACTGCACTGCCTGTGCATGATCTTGACGAACTCCTTGCCCTTTTTTGTACATCACACCCAAATTATATTGGGCTTGTGCAATCCCTTGTTCTGCCGCCTTGCGAAACCACTGCACTGCCTGTGCATAGTCTTGATGGACGCCTTGCCCTTGATCATACATCCCTCCCAACGCATATTGGGCATCGGCATACTCTTGTTCTGCCGCTTTGCGATACCACTGCACTGCCTGTGCATCATCTTGACGAACGCCTTGCCCATTGGCGTACATCAGACCCAAATTAAATTGGGCGTCGGCATTTCCTTGCTCCGCAGCTTGAAGCATTTTCTTAAAATCCGGCACACTATCCGCCCAAGCTGCCTGCCCTATGCCTAAAGCCAGTAAGGTAAGCATCATGTTTTTCAATAATGTTTTCATTTCAAAATCCTTCTTTTATTCAGAATGTTTTTGGGTTTGTCTATGTGTTTCAGACGACCTTTGGGAAAGGTTTAATGTCCTTCGTTATCCAACTGTCGGTAGTCATTGCAACCATCTTGTAATCCATTATCACAGGCCTTCTTGTACCACTCTTTGGCTATTACCGAATTTTGGCGAACGCCTCTACCCGTGTAATACATCCAACCTAGACCACTTTGTGCCTCGGCAACTCCGTGCCGTGCAGCTTTATGCCATAACTGCAATGTTTGAACATAATCTTGGCGGACGCCTCGTCCTTTGGCATACATCACACCCAAATTATATTGAGCATTTGCATCACCTTGTTCTACCGCTCTGCGAAACCACTGTACCGCCTGAGCGTCATCTTGCCGAACACCTTGCCCTTCGATATACATCACACCCAAATTATATTGGGCTTCTGCATTCCCCTGCTCTGCTGCTTTACGATACCACTTCACCGCCTGAACGTAATCTTTACGTACACCTTTCCCATCCTTGTACATTACGCCCAAATCATTTTGCGCATCCTTATATCCCTGCTCCGCTGCTTTACGATACCACTGTACTGCCTGTTTATAGTCTTGACGTACACCTCGTCCTTCGTAATACATCAAGCCCAAATTATATTGGGCTGCATCAACCCCTTGTTCTACCGCTTTACGAAACCACTGCACAGCCTGATTGTCATCTTGACGTATACCTTTCCCGTCCTTGTACATCGCACCTAAATTATTTTGGGCTTCCGCATACCCTTGATCGGCGGCCTTCCGATACCATCGTACCGCCTCTACATAGTCTTGGCGAACGCCTCGTCCTTCGGTATACATTACAGCCAAATTATATTGGGCTTCTGCCTGTCCCTGTTCTGCTGCCTTGCGATACCATCGCACTGCCTCTTGATCACTCTGACGAACGCCTACTCCTTTAAAATACATCGAACCCAAAGCAACTTGAGCATCTTCCTCCCCCGCTTCCGCTTTTTGCACTATTTGCTTTAAATTCGGCACATCATCCGCCCAAGCTGCTTGCCCTATCCCCAAAGCCAGCAAAGCAACCATCATTTTTTTCAATAATGTTTTCATCTTAAAATCCTATTTTATTCAGAGTATTTCTTGGTTTGTCCAAGTGTTTCAGACGACCTTTAGGAAAGGTTTAATGCCCTTCGTTATTCAACTTTCGGTAGTCATTGCAACCATCTTGGAATCCATTATCACAGGCCTTCTTGTGCCATTCTTTGGCAACTTTTCGATTTTTGGGGACGCCTTGCCCTTCTTCATACATCTCACCCAACCTATTTTGAGCTGGCGAGAACCCCTGTTCTGCTGCCTTGAGATACCATTGCAACGCCTCTGGATAGTTTTGGTGTACGCCTTTTCCTTCATAATACATCTCACCCAAATTATGTTGGGCTGCTGCAAAACCTTGTTCTGCTGCCTTGCGATACCACCGCAACGCTTCTGGATAGTCTTGGCGAACACCTTGCCCTTCACTATACGCCACACCCAAATTATTTTGGGCAACTATATACCCCCGTTCTGCTGCCTTGCGATACCACCGCACTGCCTCTGCGGAGTCTTGGCGAACGCCCTGTCCTTCGTCATACAGCGCGCCCAAATTATTTTGAGCGTCTACATCGCCCTGTTCTGCTGCCTTGCGATACCATTGCGCCGCTTCTTCATAGTTTTGACGGACGCCCCGCCCATTTGCATACATCACACCCAAATGATATTGGGCTGTCGCAAGTCCCTGTTCTGCTGCCTTACGATACCATCGTTCAGCCTCTTGATAACTCTGACGAACTCCCCGCCCATTGGCATACATCACACCTAAAATAAATTGGGCAGCTGCATCTCCCTGCTCTGCTGCCTTGCGATACCAGCGCGCCGCCTCTTCATAGTTTTGACGGACACCTTGCCCTTGCTCATACATCGACCCTAAATTTTTTTGGGCATTTACACTCCCCTTCTCTGCCGCCTTCTGAAACCACTTCATTGCCTCTACATGGTTTTCAAGAACTCTATACATCATGCCTAGATTATTTTGGGCTGAGAGATACCCTTTATCTGCCGAAGAGCGACACCATTCCATTGCCTTTTCATGGTCTTGATTAACACCTTGTCCTACGTAATACATCATACACAAATTATATTGGGCTTCTGCCTGTCCCTGCTCTGCCGCTTTGCGATACCATCGCACCGCCTCTTGATCACTCTGACGAACGCCTATCCCTCTCAAATACATCGAACCCAAAATAACTTGAACATCTGCCTCTCCCGCTTCCGCCCTTTGCACTATTTTCTTTAAATTCGGTACATCATCCGCCCAAGCTGCCTGCCCTATACCCAAAGCCAGCAAAGCAACCATCATTTTTTTCAACCATGTGTTCATTTCAAACTTCCCTGATGTATGTTTCATAAAAAATCACGACATTTTCAGACGACGGTCGAGGTCGTCTGAAAATGCCGTGATTCTATCCTGACTGCATTTAAAATGCCATTTTGCTACTTTGCCTGACTGTTACCGTCAAAAATATCGTCATCGAGATTCCCGCCATTGATTGAAGCGCAAATGGCTGCAACCTTACAGCAGCGTTTTTTTATCAGGCAGGGAAAACGGGAAGGGGGTCGTCTTTTTCAGACGACCTCAAGCCGGGAAGGTTGGGAAATAACCGTCTACGCCGTATTGCTTTAGGACGTTTTTCAGCTCGGGAATGCGGATTGCGGGATCGACCGCCATCGGCGGCATGGGCGGTTCTACGCCTTCTTCGTTTTGGTTGCGCATCCAGTCCGCCATCGCAAAAATTCGAATAAGGACGGGTTCGGCGAGGTCTTTGCTGATTTCCAGTTCGTTCATGGCTTGGGCGAAGCAGGCGACCCATTCGTCGCGCACCTGCATATTCACGGCAAAGGGCATGTGCCGCGCCCGCAGCATGGGATGGCCGTATTTCTGCTCGAACAAGGGCGGGCCGCCGAGCCAGCCGCTGAAAAATTCGTAGAGTTTTTCGCGAATCAGCGTCATGTCTTCGCCGTGCATCTGGCGCAAGGCGCGGTATTGCGGCTCGAGTTCCATCAGGTCGTAAAAGCGGTCGGTCAGGTTGCGTACGCCTGCCGCGCCGCCGAATGCGTGATACATAATGTTCTTTCTTAAAGGTCGTCTGAAACGGGGATTTTATAGTGGATTAACTTTAAACCGGTACGGCGTTACCTCGCCTTAGCTCAAAGAGAACGATTCTCTAAGGTGCTGAAGCACCAAGTGAATCGGTTCCGTACTATCTGTACTGTCTGCGGCTTCGTCGCCTTGTCCTGATTTAAATTTAATCCACTATAATAGACTGGGCCGATTGTGTCATATGGGATAAATAGAGGTCTTCTGAAAACCTGTTCCGTTTTCAGACGACCTTTGTTTTTTTGCGGCGGAGAACCGATTCTCAGCTGCCGGACAGCGGCAATCGAAAATCAACTTACCTGCGCTATTCCCATACGTTCGCCCGCTCGACCTCTTTCCACGCTTCGAGAATCAGGCTGCCGTCGTTGTCTTTCAAGAGCGTCGCATCGGAAAGCATACGCCGCCAAGTGCGGGCGTTTTTCAGGCCGTGCATCAGCCCGAGGCTGTGGCGGACGATGTGGCGCAAGATTGTGCCGCGTCCGGCTTGGATTTGGGTTTGGCTGTATGTGTAGAGGCGCTGCACCAAATCGGCGTATTCAATCGGGCTGCGGGTATCGCCGTAAAACAGCCTGTCCCATTCGTGCATGACCATCGGGTTGTGGTACGCCTCGCGTCCGACCATTACGCCGTCAACGTGTTGCAGGTGTCCGGCGATTGCTTCGTTGGTGGTGATGCCGCCGTTGATGATGATTTCCAGATCGGGAAACTCTTGCTTCAAGCGGTAAACGTAATCGTATTTCAACGGCGGAACGTCGCGGTTTTCTTTGGGGGAGAGTCCGTCCAACCATGCGTTGCGGGCGTGGACGATGAAGGTTTTGCAGGCAGTTTTGTCGCGCAGCGTGCCGACGAAATCGGCGACGGTTTGGTATTCGGTCTGCCTGTCGACGCCGATGCGGTGTTTGACGGTAACGGGAATGCCGACCGCGTCCTGCATGGCGTTGAGGCAGTCGGCAACCAGCATGACTTCGTTCATCAGACACGCGCCGAACGAGCCTTTCTGTACGCGCGGGCTGGGGCAGCCGCAGTTGAGGTTGACCTCGTTGTAGCCGTATTCTTCTGCGGCTTTGGCCGCTTTCGCCAAATCGGACGGGTCGCTGCCGCCCAGTTGCAGGGCGACGGGCTGCTCGCCTTCGTTAAACATTAAAAAGCGGTCTTTGTCGCCATAGACGATGGCGCCGGAATTGACCATTTCGCTGTAAAGCCATGTGTTGCGGGTAATCTGGCGGGCGAGGTAGCGGTAGTGGCGGTCCGTCCAGTCGAGCATGGGGGCAACGGAAAGGCGGCGGGGCGGGAGGGAGGCTTGAGTCATGTGTTTCATGTATCTGATTATTTTCAGGCGGCATTATATCAGACGGACTGCGTCGGCAATCGGCACAGGGGTCGTCTGAAACGGCAAAACCTGCTTTTTGAAGCAGGTTTTGTATGTTCAAAGACACTTATTCGGCGCAATCTTTCAGCGTATTTTTATAAGTATAAAGGTATGATGCGCCGACAAACGATGCGCCGCCGACGACATTGCCTAAAAACACGGGAATCATGTTGAAGAAAAACTGCCCCCATGTGATGTCTGCACCCGCCAAAATACCGGCGGGGATGACGAACATATTGGCGACAAGGTGTTGGAAACCGTTTAACACGAAAATCATGACGGGAAACCAAATCGCCAACATCCGCCCTGCCGTATGTTTGGCGGCAAAGTGCAGCCACGCGCCCATACACACCATCCAGTTACACGCGACCGCTGAGACGAAGGCCCTGCCGAAATCCATGTGGACTTTGGCTTCCGCCACCGCAATCGTTTTTTCCGCCACGCTGCCTTCGGTCATGCCGACGTAGTGTCCGAGGAAAAACGCCATCGCCAGCGTTCCCGCCAAATTGCCCAGACACACGACGACCCAGTTGCGCATCAGCATTTTTGTGGAAATCCGCCCTGCCAAACGCCCCAAAGACATAATCATCATATTACTTGTTACCAGCTCGCCGCCGCCGAGCAGGATGCAGATCAAGGCGATGGGGAACATTGCCGCGCCGAGCAAAGTCGCCAAGCCGCCCCATTCGTGCGGGATGCCGCTGACCACTTTCAAATAGGCAAGATAACCGAAGCCGATATATCCGCCCGCCAAAACGCTCAAAACTGCCAGCGTGGAAACGCTGGATTGTGCCTTGGCACAGCTTTTATCGAGGACGACCTGTAAAATTTCCTGTGGGTATAAATCGCGCGAAGCCATGATTTTCCTTAAAGTGGATTGAGGTGGGAACACCGTTTCTTAAGACGGCAAAACTGTCGCGGTAGGGCAGTGTTGAGGGGATGCCGGTGTACGGTCTTATCGGATAAAAAACAATAGTGTATTAAACCTAAAATGCGGTCGCGCCGCCTTGCTTTGGCTCAAAAGAAAGATTATTACATCCAGCGGACAGGTCTGTTTGCGAAGCGGCGGCTTCAAACAAAAGGTCGTCTGAAAACCTTGATGTTTTCAGACGACCTTTTCATCTCGACAAATACGGCATAATCCGACTGCCACTCAATCAATCCGTATGTATTCCACCGACAAAATCTCAATCTCTTCGCGCCCTTCCGGCGTATTTAAGACGACTTCGTCCCCTTCCCTCGCTTTAATCAAACAACGCGCCAACGGGGAAATCCAAGAAATTTTGTTTTGCGCAGTATCGATTTCATCGACGCCGACGATTTTGACGGTTTGCTCGCGCCCGTCGCCGCGTAATAATCCGACGGTTGCGCCGAAAAACACTTGGTCGGTCGCTTCGCGCAATTCGGGATCGACGACAACGGCGGCTTCCAAACGCTTGGTCAGGAATCGGATGCGGCGGTCGATTTCGCGCATACGGCGTTTGCCGTAAAGATAGTCGCCGTTTTCGCTGCGGTCGCCGTTGCTTGCCGCCCAGTTGACGATTTGGACGATTTCGGGACGCTCTTTATTGACCAGCTGATACAGCTCGTCTTTCAATGCCTGCCAACCGACGGGCGTGATGTAGTTTTTGTTTTCGTTACTCATAATCTTGCCGTTAAAAATAATATAGTAGATTAACTTTAAACCAGTACGTCGTTGCCTCGCCTTAGCTCAAAGAGAACGATT
>KV797081.1:35237-44977 GCA_001809325.1 Neisseria sp. HMSC077D05
CTTGTCCTGATTTAAAGTTAATCCACTATACAAAGGTCGTCTGAAACATGACCCCGTTTCAGACGACCTTTTGCCTTAATCGTTCAAACCGGTTTTATTCTTCGTCACCCGTATCGCTGATGCTGATGCTGTGTTCCATCCTGCTCGGGTGAACTTTCAAGCCGCCGCAGCCGGATTTCTCGGCGGACAGGCGGTCGAGGTAGGCTTGGTCGATGTCGCCGGTTTGATAGATGCCGTTGAAACAGGACGAATCGAAGGATTCGATTTTCGGATTGAGTGCTTTGACGACGGCTTCCAAATCGCTCAAATTTTGGAAAACGATGCCGTCCGCGCCGATTTCGGCGGCAATTTCCGCCGCGCTGCGCCCGTTGGCAATCAATTCTTCACGCGTGGGCATATCGATGCCGTACACATTGGGATAGCGTACTTCGGGTGCGGCGGAGGCGATATAGACTTTGCGCGCGCCTGCTGCGCGTACCATTTCGACGATTTCGCGGCTGGTCGTCCCGCGCACGATGGAGTCGTCCACCAACAACACGCTTTTACCTTCAAACTCGGTTTCCATCGGGCTGAGTTTCTGGCGCACGGATTTTTTGCGCGTCGCCTGACCGGGCATGATAAAGGTGCGGCCGATATAGCGGTTTTTAATCAAACCTTCGCGGTAAGGTTTTTTGAGGTGGACGGCAAGTTCCATCGCGCTGGGGCGGCTGGTGTCGGGAATGGGCATCACGACGTCGATGTCGTCCACGGGCAGCTCGCGTTTGATTTTTTCCGCTAAGGACACGCCCATGTCCAAACGCGATTGGTAAACCGATACGCCGTCGATCACGGAGTCGGGACGGGCAAAATAGACGTATTCGAAGAGGCAGGGACTGAGTTTGGCGCGGTCGCTGCATTGACGGGCAATCAGTGTGCCGTCAAAGCCGACGAATACCGCTTCGCCCGGCTGGATATCGCGTTCCAAATCGTAGGCAAGCGCATTGAAGGCAACGGATTCAGAGGCGACGGCATAGGATTTTCTGCCTGATTCGTCAGTTTGCGAACCCAACACCAACGGACGGATGCCGTAAGGATCGCGGAATGCGAGCATGCCGTAGCCCGCAATCATGGCAACCACGCCGTATGCGCCGCGCACAAGGCGATGGACTTCAGCAACGGCGTTGAAAATATTGTCGATATTGAGCCGGTGGGGATTGGCGTTTTTAGAGACTTCGCGGCGCAATTCGTGCGCGAATACGTTGAGCAAGACTTCGGAATCGGAGCTGGTGTTGACGTGGCGCAGGTGTTTGTTGCATACGTTTTCATACAGTTCGGCGGTGTTGGTGAGGTTGCCGTTGTGCGCCAAAACGATGCCGAAAGGCGAGCTGACGTAGAAAGGTTGCGCCTCCGCGCTGCTGCCCGCGTTGCCCGCCGTAGGATAACGGACATGGGCGATGCCCGCGTTGCCGATCAAATCGCGCATATTGCGTGTGCGGAACACTTCGCGCACCATGCCTTTGCCTTTGTGCATGTGAAACGTGCCGCCTTCGGCCGTTACAATGCCCGCCGCATCCTGTCCCCTGTGTTGCAACATCTGCAAACCGTCGTACAGAAGCTGGTTTACCGGCTCATGGCTGACCAAACCTAATACACCGCACATATCGTTTTCTCCGAATTCGAGGTTAACTTGGAAACTAGAATTATAGAATAAATCGGACAAAGTTGCCCAAATTGTTGACAATCATTCGTCCGTTTAGCTTGAACGCGGATACGGACTATGACTTATTGATGAATCAATCCGGCAAAACAAAGCATCGAAAACAAAACCCAACCACACCATAAACGCTTCTATTTCATCACGTTATCAACACTCCACCCGTACCTCGATCGAAAATCCAGACTACAGGCAGCGCGATTGGCAAATATAGCCGCCGAACTTTTAACCCTCATGAAAAAACCGGTTTCAGACGACCTTTGATGTAATCGAGGTCGTCTGAAACCGGTCGGTTTACAATTCCGCCTTATCTTCCGTCTTATCCTTCTGACCGGGCAGATAAGGCATGATGACTTCAGACAATGATTGGAAATAAGGAATGCTGTACGAGCTTTGCCAATCTTCCGTTTCCGGCAAATCGGTGTGGGCGCAGACCATGACCGCCAAAGTCACCAGCAACACGCCTTTGGCTGCGCCAAACACGCCGCCCAAAACTCTGTTGACGCTGCCCAACCCCATCGATGACGCTGCGTTGGTCAGTATGGTGCGCAAAAACTGCTGTAAAAAACGCGCCAAAAAGAAAATCACGACAAACGAAATGGCAACGCCCAAGGCATGTGGTTGAATCGATTTAAACGCCACTTCCGAAAACGGCACGGCAAACGTTTTAGCCAACAAAAAGGAAATCACCCACGCAAACAGCGAACCCGCTTCGGCAATGACGCCACGTATCATCGACATCACGATACACGCCGCAATCACGCCGAAGGCGAGTATGTCGGCTAGCGGAATATCATTCATTGGTTACCTGTCCGGCAATGCCGTGTACGCGCAATTTGTTCAAATCGCGTTCGGCCTCGTAGGCGTTTTTGTATGCACCTGATTTGACGCGGTAAACCTTGCCTTTGTCCGTCATCACTTCGGTAATGGTCGAGTCGATACCTGCCGCTTTCATTTTGCGTTGCAGGCTCAAGGCGCGTTCTTTTTCAGCATAACCTGCCTGAATCGCGGCTTTTTTACCTGATTTGACTTCGGCGGTTTTGGTTTTTGCCTTTTCAGACGACCTTTCGGCAGCAGCGGTTTTCTCTGCTTTTGCTGTCGGCTCGGTTTTGGCTTTGGCAACTTTCGCTTCGGCTTCTCTTACCGCAGAAGCTTTTTTGTTGGCTGTTTCGATTTTTTCGTATTTGGAAGCATCTACCCGAATTCTTTCTTTAGGTTCGGATGCGGATGCTGTGACGGCTTCTTTGGCTTTTTCCGCTGCCGCTTTGTGTTTCGCCGCCGCTTCTTCTTTGGCTTTTAACGCCTTACGTTCGGCAACGGCTTTTTCAGCTTTTTCCAATTGTGCCAGTTTGTTGCGTTCGGCTGCGGCAGCGCGTTCCGCCTTCTCGGCTTTAGCGGCTTGAAGGGCGCGTTTGCGTGCGGCGGCATTGGCTTCTCGCTCCGCTGCTTCTTGTGCTTGAAGCTGCTGCGCTTTACGCTGCTCTTCACGATTACGGCGGCGCTCTTCCGCGCGACGTGCGGCTGCTTCGCGTTTGACGGCTTCGGCCTTTTGGATTTTTTCAGACTCTTCCAAACCTTTGATGTCGCTGTCTGACAGGGTATCGTTAATCAGCACCAAAGGCGGGCCTACATCTTCGGGCGCTGCCGGCGGTGCATCAGGTTGCGGCTCGGGCTGCGCTTGGGCATTTCGCTCCGATGTGCCGATTTCCTGAGGCTTATCCGCTGCTTCCGCTACTTCGGCATCGGCATTTTTGGCCGCTTCTGCCGCTGCTTCCAAATCTTCTTTGGTAGAAGGTTCCAACACGGTCGCATCCGCCAGGTTGGCAGGTTCTGCGTTGGCATTATTCTGTTGGATGGTTGTGGTTTGGGCGTTTTCTTCTTGTTTGTTTTCCGGTCCGGTTGACAGGGCGACGCCCAATAAAACGGTCGATGCCGCCACCAACCCCGATGCCATAACCAAGCGGCGGCGGTTGCGGCGTTTGAGCTGTTCGTAACCGGTCAGAACTTCATTTTGCTTATTGTCAGACATGGAGATTTCCTTTTACAACGCCGCCATCACGTCGGCAACGGTATGAAATGAGCCGAAAACAACAATTCTATCATTTTCGCCCGCCTTCGCCAAAGCTGCGCGGTACGCCTCTCGAACGGAGGTAAAAGTTTGTATATTTTCGATATTTTGTGCTTCCAGTTTCGCCTGCAAGGCTTCCGCCGTCATGCCGCGCGGCACGTCCAAAGGCGCGATATACCACTCGTCAAACTGGTCTTTAACGATTTCCAACACGCCGTCTATGTCTTTGTCGGACAGCATGCTGAATACGGCGGTGCGTTTTTGCGCAAACGCCAGATTAATCAGGCTGCGGCGCAGGGCGCGGGCGGCGTGGGGATTGTGTCCGACATCCAAAACGGTCAGCGGACGGCCGGGCAGGACTTGGAACCTTCCGGGATTTTCAACCAGCAACAATCCGCGCTTGATGGCGCCGATGTCCACCGGCAGTTTGTCGTTCAAACATTCCAACACGGTCAACGCGCAGGCGGCATTGGAAAGTTGGTATGCACCGCGCAATGCGGGGAACGGCAGGGAATTGCGGTTGCGTGCGGGGTCGTCTGAATGCTGCGAATGGAAGCGGTAGTTCCATTGGATGTTTTCCAATGAGGAAAAATCGAAATCGCGCTGCACCATCAGCAGTTTCGCACCTATGGCTTCGGCGTGTGCAACCAACGATTCGGGCGCGGGGTTTTGACCGCAGATTGCGGGTTTGCCGCTGCGGAACACGCCTGCTTTTTCAAAGCCGACCTGCTCGACCGTATCGCCCAAAAACGCCTGATGGTCCAAATCCACGCTGGTAACCACCGCGCAATCGCAGTCGAACACATTGACCGCGTCCAAACGTCCGCCCAAGCCGACTTCCAATATCATCACATCGACTTGTTCGCGTATGAAAATATCGACCGCCGCCAAGGCATTGAATTCAAAATAAGTCAGCGATATTTCGCCGCGCGCCGCTTCGATGCGTTCGAAGGAAGCGGTGATGAGGTCGTCTGAAACCGGCTCGGCGTTGACGGCGATGCGTTCGTTGTAACGCAATAAATGCGGGCTGGTCAGCGTACCGACTTTAAAGCCTGCCTGTTTGTAAATCTGCGTCAGGTAGGCGCAGACCGAACCTTTGCCGTTTGTTCCCGCGACAACGACGACGGGGCATTGCGGCTCGAGCTTCATGCGTTTTTTCACTTCGCTCGTGCGTTCCAAGCCCATATCGATTAAGCCGCCGCTGTGGGCGGTTTCCAAATGCGAGAGCCAGTCTTGTAATGTTTTCATGTGTGTTTCGTTTTTCAAAAGGTCGTCTGAAACCGTCGTTTAGTCATAATTCGGACGGTTTCGGCTGTTTATGTCAACTATTTTTATATTGGGTTTAATTTGACGAGGACAAGACGGGAATCCGCCTTGCTGAGATTAAATCGGATTCGCGTCATCCTGAGCCTGACACCAGCGCGCCCAAACTTTCAGACGACGGTAAGATTCTTTATCCGCCATATCGGGCGTAACGCATTGCCGTATCGTTTTGCCGTCGGCGTTCCACTGCAAAAACAACGCGTAAGGTGTCAGCATGGTCGCGCCGTCCAACACCGCACCCTGCCCTTCTCCGTCTCCGTAAAATACGGAAGCGCGCGCATGGCGGTCGATGGCGATTTTCTTTACCGCACCCGCCGTCCGCAAATTCACCACGCGCCAAGCGTGGACAAAACTGCCCGCCAACGCCGCCAGCCCGAACCACATCATCCAGCCGTAAAACCATATCAGGCACACGGCAACTGCGGACAAATGCAACAAGACAGACAAGGCTTTTAAAGAACGGGACGGCTTCAAGGTCGTCTGAAAAGCGCGCATCGCCTTACATCATATTGTCGAACACGGGCGTAATGCTCAATTCCGCCTCTTCCATGTCCAAAACCATATCGTGGATTTCGGTATCGAAAAATTCCCAAAACGCCTTCAGACTCATGTCTTGCGGCCACTTGCTTTTGTCGATGTCCCAGCCTGCGAGTTCTGCCTCGAAAATCTGTTGGTAGCGTTCGTCAAAATAGGCAATCACGGCTTCCGGCTCGTCAAACTGCGGCACGAGGAACACGGAGCAGTTGGCACGGATTTGCTCGATGGTCAGGTCGGGCATATTTTCATCGGCGGATTTCAGCCATTCCAAAAAACGGGCGGTCGGCTTAAGCACGACGGCGGTACGGTCAACAAAATACATGGTTTTCCTTTGCTACGGCAAAATCGGAGATAGTCTCTTTGCCGTCTATATCTATTCCAAAATAATCCATTTGCCATTTTTGTGTTTTCTGGGCTGTTTTATTTAAATTTGTGCACCAGGGTGGATAAAATCGCATGGACATCTTTCCGTTACAATCCTTTGTAGAGAGAATTTTTTTACTGATAGCCACCTCTTTGGGAATTATAAATAAACCGCAATGACAGCCGTCTATCACGACAATAATCAGTTCATCGCCCAAGTCCTCATCGGTATAAGGGATATTTTTGTTCTCTTGGTCTTTTTTCCAAAAGACTGTAAAGTAGCCTTCTTTTTTGGGTGTTTTCTTTGCCAAACGACATCTTTTATATTTTTGATCATACTTTGTCTTAATCAAAATGCTTTCATAGTCTTCATTCCATTTTTCCTTTATCAGATCAAAGTCACCATAATACCTATGAAGAATGTCTGTCATTTTCATTGTTTTATTGTCTTGTCTTTAGAGATGTCGGTTGCATTCACCAAAGGTCGTCTGAAAGCCCAAATCTGTCTTTCAGACGACCTTTTGACAAACTGTTAATGCGTCATTACTTGCTGCAAGAACTGTTTGGCGCGTTCGTGTTTCGGATTGGTAAAAAACTCTTCAGGCGTTTCGTTTTCCAAAATCTGCCCTTTATCCACGAAAATAATGCGGTCTGCCACTTCGCGCGCAAAGCCCATTTCATGCGTGACACACATCATGGTCATGCCGCTTTCCGCCAAGTCCTGCATCACTTTCAACACCTCGCCGACCATTTCCGGGTCGAGCGCGGAAGTCGGTTCGTCAAACAACATCACGCGCGGTTCCATCGCCAGCCCGCGCGCAATCGCCACGCGCTGCTGCTGGCCGCCGGAAAGCTGGCTGGGGAAAGCATCTTTTTTATGCGCCAAGCCCACACGTTCCAACAGCTCCATCGCCTTTTCCTCAGCCTGTTCGCGGCTTTGTTTTTTCACCTTCATCGGCGACAGGATGATGTTTTCCAATACGGTCAGATGCGGATACAGATTGAAGCCTTGAAACACAAAACCCACTTCTTCGCGCACCTTGTTCAAATCCGTTTGCGGATCGGCAACATTGATACCGTCCACCCAAATCTCGCCGCTCTCAATGCTTTCAAGCTGGTTGACGGTACGGATGAGCGTCGATTTGCCGCTGCCCGAAGGTCCGCAAACCACCACCACCTCACCCTGCTTCACTTCCAGATTGACGCCGTTGATGACGTGCAGGTCTTTGAAATGTTTATGTACGTTTTTGAATTTAATCATGTTGTTTCCAAATGTTTTCAGACGACCTTACGGACGAGATAATTGCTCAGTTCCACATATTTCTCCGGCGCGATGTGTTCGGCGCGGTCTTGCGGGCTGATGCCGACTGCCTGCAAATCCTCGTCGCCGGCAAGTTCTTTTAAATTGTTGCGTATGGTTTTGCGGCGTTGGTGGAAGGCGAGTTTCACCAGTTTGGCGAAATGCTCGAAATCGTCCGCCTTGCCGATGCGGTGTTTCACCGGAATCATGCGCACCACTGCAGAATCCACTTTCGGCGCAGGGTCAAACGATTCGGGCGGCACGTCAATCAACAGCTCCATATCAAAAAAATATTGCAGCATTACGCCCAAGCGGCCGTAGTCGTTGCTTTTCGGCGCGGCGACCATGCGTTCGACCACTTCTTTTTGCAGCATGAAGTGCATATCGACGACATCGTCTGCCACTTCCGCCAGCTTGAACAAAAGCGGCGTGGAAATGTTGTACGGCAGATTACCGACGATTTTCTTTTTGCCCGCGATGCTGTTGAAATCAAACTGCAATACATCGCCTTCATGAATCACGAGCTTATCCGCAAACGGCAGCGTTTTCAGACGACGTACGATGTCGCGGTCGATTTCGATAACGTGCAGGCAGTTCAGCTTTTTCGCCAAAGGCTCGGTAATTGCCGCCAAGCCCGGTCCGATTTCAATCACCACATCATCCGCCTGCGGGCGAACGGCGTTGACAATATCGGCAATAATCCGCGTGTCCTGCAAAAAATTCTGCCCGAAGCGTTTCCGGGCCTTATGTTCTTTCATCGCGTCTCTTCAAACTGTCGATCATTATAATAAGTGCGTATTGTAACTGAAAAACAAAGTCCTGTTCAGACCAACTGCCCAAGCAGCCGCCCTACGCCAATCGGGATTTCAAACCGTCCCGCAATGCAGTAATATCCCGTCCATCCTACAAAGCTCGTCTGAAAACCCGCAAGGAGCAATTTCATGCAGATGAATTGGAAAAACCTACTCTCCACACAACGTTTCCGCACGAAAAACGGCGAAATCATCCCAACCGTCACGCCTTCCACCCAAGAAGGCGCCGACGCTTTGCGCACCGACTTCCATATTGACTACGACCGCGTCGTGTTCTCCGGCGCATTCCGCAGATTAGGACGTAAAACCCAAGTCCACCCTCTTGCCGAACACGACCTAACCCACAACCGCCTCACACACAGCGTCGAAGTCGCCAGCGTCGGGCGCAGCATCGGCAACCGCGTAGGCGTTATGCTGCAGGCAGGCGGCTTTTTACCGGAAAACAATACGCCGAGCGATATCGGCGCCGTCGTCCAAGTCGCCTGCCTCGCGCACGACCTAGGCAATCCCCCATTCGGGCACACTGGAGAAGACGCATTGCGCGACTGGTTCCGCAATCCCAAAAACCAGCCGTTTTTACAGACATTAAACGAAGCCGAGCGCAACGACGTCCAAACCTATGAAGGCAATGCCCACAGCCTGCGCATCACGGCAAGTTTGGAAATGTATCCCGACGCAGGCGGCATGCGCCTAACGTCCGCCGCCATAGGCGCACTGCTGAAATACCCTTGGACGACGCAACATCCCAACGGAAGAAAAAAATTCAATATTTATCAAACCGAATTACCCTTCATCCGCCGCGTTGCAGACGAATTAGGACTGATTGAATCAGGAACAGACTGTTGGATACGCCATCCCCTGTCCTACCTGATGGAAGCAGCCGACGACATCTGTTATGCCCTCTTGGACTTGGAAGACGCAGTTGAACTGGATTTGCTGAGCGACGCCGAAATCGAAAGCGTATTATCCGAACTCACTTTTGAAGAAAGCACTTGGCACGCACAATCCAGCCGCCAACGTTGCGCCATGTTGCGCGGCATCGCCATCGGCAAAGCGATAGAAGACGTCGCCCAAACCTTCATGATGCACCAATCCGACCTGCTAAACGGCAACTTCAAAGGCAAAGACCTGTTGGCGTTGTGCAGCCCGCAAGTTCAAAACACCTTGGAAAAAGCGAAAGAACTTGCCCGCACACGCATTTTCCGCCACCGCACCAAACTCATGACCGAAATCGCCACTTTCCCGTGTCTCGGCTCCATTTTGGATTTATTGGTTCCCGCCGCATACGCCATGATTGCGCAAAAACAGGTCGATGTACGCCAATCCCTCGCGCTTGAATTGCTAAAAAACCACGACCCCATCCAAGAAACCGACAGCCTGTATCGTGCATACATGAAAATTTTAGATTTTGTCGGCGGCATGACAGACAACGCCGCCGCAAAAATGGCACAAGATTTATCAGGCGTAGGCATTTTAAGATAATTAATATCCTTTATTTTCATATTGTTATTTTATTATAAATATTTTTATCCAGAAAATGCTGGACAGCCGCTGACAGCTTGTATATTATTCGGTCTTCTTGATTCACGACGCAGTCGCGAAGTGATGAAAATGCACCCGTAGCTCAGTTGGATAGAGTATCTG
>KV797081.1:45077-46771 GCA_001809325.1 Neisseria sp. HMSC077D05
GTCGGGCGTTCGAATCGCTCCGGGTGCGCCAACAAAATTTATCCGCGCCCATCGTCTAGCGGTTAGGACATCGCCCTTTCACGGCGGTAACCGGGGTTCGATTCCCCGTGGGCGTGCCAAATTCCGAAAGCACAGTTTAATTAAACTGTGCTTTTTCTTTATCACTCAAATCATTACAAACAGAGTGAACCCACTTTAAAATCAACACAAGACAACCAAATCACAGCCAATACCGCCGCAAAATAAAACAAAAGAACATCACATTAAAGTCAAATCCATATATAGTGGATTAACTTTAAATCAGGACAAGGCGACGAAGCCACAGACAGTACAGATAGTACGGCACCGATTCACTTGGTGCTTCAGCACCTTAGAGAATCGTTCTCTTTGAGCCAAGGCGAGGTAACGCCGTCTGGTTTAAAGTTAATCCACTATACAACAGCCCACCACGAAACCAACATAAGCAAAGGTCGTCTGAAAACCCCAATTCAAGGTTTTCAGACGACCTTTCACTTTAAAACATCAAACCATTAGTTCGAACCGACTTTAATCTTCTGCCACAGGTTAACCGACAGTTTCTTCGCATCCGAACTCATTTGCGGCATCACAAAACCGTCTTTCATATCCTGAGCATTCGGGAAGATGGAGCGGGTATTAACCAACTCGGCAGGCATTTTCTCGCGTGCCGGTTTACTTGCGGGTGCGAAGGTAACGGCAATGCCATTTTTCGCAGCCACTTCGGGATCAAGCGTGTAGTTGATGTATTTATGAGCATTGGCGATGTTTTTCGCATCGGCGGGAATCAGCCAAGATTCAATCCAGAAGCCCATACCCTTCGGCGTCAAAACTTCAATGCCGACGTTGTTTTTCACTTCTTCGGAACGGGCTTTCGCCAAGTTCAAGTCGCCGCCGTTACCCGCTGCGAGACAGATGTCGCCGCGTGCCAGTTCGTCAATGATAGACGGACTGAAACGTTTTACATCAGGACGGATGGCTTTCAGCACTTCCGCCGCCGCTTTCAAATCATCAGGATTTGTGCCTTTGGGGTCTTTACCCAAGTAGTTCAGCAAAATCGGGAACATTTCGCTCGGCGTATCCCACAAGGCGATGCCGCATGATTTCAGCTTATTGGTGTATTCAGGCTTGAACAGCAAATCCCAACCGTTTTCAGGCAGCTTGCCGCCCAAAAGTTCTTTGCCCTTCGCCGTAATTGCCAAAGTGTTGACGCCGGAGAAATAAGGAACGGCATACTGGTTGCCCGGGTCGGCAGTTTCCAGCATTTTCAACAATTCGGGATCGATGTTTTTGTAATTGGGAATCAGGTCTTTATTGACTTTCTGATAGGCACCCGCCTCGATTTGACGGGGCAGGAAGGCGATGCCGGGAACGACCAAGTCATAGCCGGATTTGCCGGTCAGCATTTTGGCTTCGAGGGTTTCGTTGTTTTCGTAAAGGTCGTAGGTCAGCTTCAGCTTATTGGCTTTTTTGAAGTCTTCAACGGTACTCTCGTCAACGTAGTTCGACCAGTTGTAGATGTTCAAAGTATCGGTGGCGGCTGCTTCGGCATTGGCAGCAGGCGCGCTGCCTGCTTGAGGTTGCTCGGTTTTTTTCTCGCCACCGCCGCAAGCGGCCAGCGATAATGCCGCCAATACGGCTAATACGGGCTGAATTTACAATCCAAGTGCAACAAAAAA
>KV797082.1:0-419 GCA_001809325.1 Neisseria sp. HMSC077D05
TTCAACACACAGCCGCCCGAAGGCGGCTGGACGGCCTGTGTAATCCCTGACGACATTTACAGCGTTTCAACACACAGCCGCCCGAAGGCGGCTGGGTTCATTTACACACCCTAAAATCACTTTTGCGGGTTTCAACACACAGCCGCCCGAAGGCGGCTGGGTGAAATCTGCCGATGGTTTGAAGACGGTAGCAGTTTCAACACACAGCCGCCCGAAGGCGGCTGGTTGCACGGCGTGCGGTCTCTGGTGACGACAGTTTGTTTCAACACACAGCCGCCCGAAGGCGGCTGGGGTTTGCGGCTGGAAAGGTCAGTTTGCACGATTTGTTTCAACACACAGCCGCCCGAAGGCGGCTGGTATAGACGGCACGGACGAGGCTATCCAGTCAGAGTTTCAACACACAGCCGCCCGAAGGCGGC
>KV797082.1:519-744 GCA_001809325.1 Neisseria sp. HMSC077D05
TTCAACACACAGCCGCCCGAAGGCGGCTGGAGGCTTTGAAGCGGCAAGAAAGTCAACTGAAGCTGTTTCAACACACAGCCGCCCGAAGGCGGCTGGGGTACACACGGCAGGGCAACGGCACGCGGAAACGGTTTCAACACACAGCCGCCCGAAGGCGGCTGGGTTAGGGGAAACGGGACCCAACGCATTTCCGGAGGTTTCAACACACAGCCGCCCGAAGGCGGC
>KV797082.1:844-1070 GCA_001809325.1 Neisseria sp. HMSC077D05
CAACACACAGCCGCCCGAAGGCGGCTGGAATCGCCCGTCCACGTTATTAAAGACGAGGCAAAAGTTTCAACACACAGCCGCCCGAAGGCGGCTGGGAAACATCAACCAATCAACTAGGAGCAAAAAAATGTTTCAACACACAGCCGCCCGAAGGCGGCTGGTTCGTCAAACAAGATAAACTCGACCAAAAGGATTATAGTTTCAACACACAGCCGCCCGAAGGCGG
>KV797082.1:1170-1391 GCA_001809325.1 Neisseria sp. HMSC077D05
CAACACACAGCCGCCCGAAGGCGGCTGGGCTGCTTTGTCTATGCAGGAGTCGCGCGGCAATGTGTTTCAACACACAGCCGCCCGAAGGCGGCTGGTCAAAAACCCCGCGACAGGCGGCATTTCACACTCGTTTCAACACACAGCCGCCCGAAGGCGGCTGGGTATTGGACGGCGCGTTGGATGACGCGCTGGTTGTTTCAACACACAGCCGCCCGAAGGCG
>KV797082.1:1491-1749 GCA_001809325.1 Neisseria sp. HMSC077D05
TCAACACACAGCCGCCCGAAGGCGGCTGGTTTTTTCGGTGTTCTCATAAACGATTGTTTGTGCGGTTTCAACACACAGCCGCCCGAAGGCGGCTGGGTCAGTTGGTTTGTCTTTAAGCGGCAAATAGTAGATTTAAATTAAGTGCGTGTTTAATTCCCAAATGTTTCAACACACAGCCGCCCGAAGGCGGCTGGGAGTTAATTTCTTCTTGGAGATACAAATGAAAGTGTTTCAACACACAGCCGCCCGAAGGCGGCT
>KV797082.1:1849-2233 GCA_001809325.1 Neisseria sp. HMSC077D05
AACACACAGCCGCCCGAAGGCGGCTGGCTCTGCTGGTGGCGGTGGCTCTGCTGGTGGTAGTGGTTTCAACACACAGCCGCCCGAAGGCGGCTGGGTCAGTTGGTTTGTCTTTAAGCGGCAAATAGTAGAATCTCGACCCCCCCTGTTAGATAGGGGGGGGTTTCAACACACAGCCGCCCGAAGGCGGCTGGGGGGGATAGGTCGGCATAGAGTTCGTAATTGCTGGTTTCAACACACAGCCGCCCGAAGGCGGCTGGGGCAATTCGGTAACCTCCAGTGCATTCAGGGAAGTTTCAACACACAGCCGCCCGAAGGCGGCTGGGGACAAACCTTTATAAATTTATAAAATCATAAAGTTTCAACACACAGCCGCCCGAAGGCGGC
>KV797082.1:2333-2592 GCA_001809325.1 Neisseria sp. HMSC077D05
TCAACACACAGCCGCCCGAAGGCGGCTGGCAGGTCAGGGAGACATCCAAAGCATTGGGGATGGTTTCAACACACAGCCGCCCGAAGGCGGCTGGGTCAGTTGGTTTGTCTTTAAGCGGCAAATAGTAGAGACAAAGATTAACGCCGCCTAACGACGGCAAAGTTTCAACACACAGCCGCCCGAAGGCGGCTGGGGAATGTTCGGCGGGCAACCCCCTAAATTAAGACGAGGTTTCAACACACAGCCGCCCGAAGGCGGC
>KV797082.1:2692-2916 GCA_001809325.1 Neisseria sp. HMSC077D05
TTCAACACACAGCCGCCCGAAGGCGGCTGGGAGGGTGAAAAGAAAGCCCTTAAGGCTACACAAGTTTCAACACACAGCCGCCCGAAGGCGGCTGGGATTGCGTATCTTTTCTTCTGTCTGCGTGATTCTGTTTCAACACACAGCCGCCCGAAGGCGGCTGGGGCATCTTTGTGCAGGGTTGATAACGCCCATGTTGTTTCAACACACAGCCGCCCGAAGGCGGC
>KV797082.1:3016-3400 GCA_001809325.1 Neisseria sp. HMSC077D05
CAACACACAGCCGCCCGAAGGCGGCTGGGTCACCCATACTTTTCAAACACATGACCTATAAGGTTTCAACACACAGCCGCCCGAAGGCGGCTGGGTCAGTTGGTTTGTCTTTAAGCGGCAAATAGTAGAGGTCAGTGAGACATCCAAAGCATTAGGGATGGTTTCAACACACAGCCGCCCGAAGGCGGCTGGGATACATCCACCCCTGACTCGGCCAATAAGGGCAGTTTCAACACACAGCCGCCCGAAGGCGGCTGGGATCATGGGGAATATCCGTATTTCCTATTTAACGTTTCAACACACAGCCGCCCGAAGGCGGCTGGTTTATCATGGACTACCGTTTTCTTATACGGAAGAGTTTCAACACACAGCCGCCCGAAGGCG
>KV797082.1:3500-3727 GCA_001809325.1 Neisseria sp. HMSC077D05
TTCAACACACAGCCGCCCGAAGGCGGCTGGGAATTTTGAGGAACTTTATCCGTCGGAGCAAAGGGTTTCAACACACAGCCGCCCGAAGGCGGCTGGGAGAGCGCGCCCTGAAATGTGCGGGCAAAGTGAAGTTTCAACACACAGCCGCCTGAAGGCGGCTGGCTATGTTATTATAAAAGGTTCAGATTATGATTTCTTGTTTCAACACACAGCCGCCTGAAGGCGGC
>KV797082.1:3827-4059 GCA_001809325.1 Neisseria sp. HMSC077D05
GTTTCAACACACAGCCGCCTGAAGGCGGCTGGAAGTCCTTTAACTTGATTGATTCTTTTCAATACTTGTTTCAACACACAGCCGCCTGAAGGCGGCTGGTTCGGTTTGAGGGTTTTCTTTCTCGACAATTTTTCAGTTTCAACACACAGCCGCCTGAAGGCGGCTGGGATTGCCGAAGCCGCCGACCAAGGTTTTCCTTGGGTTTCAACACACAGCCGCCTGAAGGCGGCTG
>KV797082.1:4159-4651 GCA_001809325.1 Neisseria sp. HMSC077D05
TCAACACACAGCCGCCTGAAGGCGGCTGGTTAAAGCTGCTAATAGCAGTAAGCAAGCTATCCAAGTTTCAACACACAGCCGCCTGAAGGCGGCTGGGATTGAATTTGTTTAGTCGTTTTCATAATAATAAGTTTCAACACACAGCCGCCTGAAGGCGGCTGGCTGTGCCCTGGCTGTGCCCTGGCTGTGGCAAAAGGTTTCAACACACAGCCGCCTGAAGGCGGCTGGGTGCCTTCCTGCACGTTTCCCGTATTTCCCGTAGGTTTCAACACACAGCCGCCTGAAGGCGGCTGGCACGGTTTGATACTGAGGCCACGACGCTGCATGGTTTCAACACACAGCCGCCTGAAGGCGGCTGGTTAGAGTTTATTATAGTACATACAGTATATCCTATAGTTTCAACACACAGCCGCCTGAAGGCGGCTGGCCGTATAAATCCCTGTACTTTTGCGTATCCTTCCAGTTTCAACACACAGCCGCCTGAAGGCGGCT
>KV797082.1:4751-4979 GCA_001809325.1 Neisseria sp. HMSC077D05
TTCAACACACAGCCGCCTGAAGGCGGCTGGCAGTAGTAGCAAATAATCTTAAACAGTAACCAAAGTTTCAACACACAGCCGCCTGAAGGCGGCTGGGTTATTCAAGCGTATTCAGCATCATGACTGACAAAGTTTCAACACACAGCCGCCTGAAGGCGGCTGGGCTACAGGCAGGGCAAAGCTAGTATACGGGGGGGAAGTTTCAACACACAGCCGCCTGAAGGCGGC
>KV797082.1:5079-16951 GCA_001809325.1 Neisseria sp. HMSC077D05
TCAACACACAGCCGCCTGAAGGCGGCTGGGTGATGATGGCCGAAATCTTCAGGTAGTACACAAAGTTTCAACACACAGCCGCCTGAAGGCGGCTGGGGCCTCTCTTAAAAGCCTTGCTCCATCAAGTTTCGCAGCCCCGATTTCGCTAAGCTCCCAAGAAAAGCAGAAATGCGAGTATAACACAGCCTTTTCTGTTATACCCACATTCGCAATATCCTGATTGTTAAAGAACAATCCCAATTCGCTAACCCTGCCGCATTTTCATGAGAACTGTAGGTTGGCGATTCACACAATCAACGTATCCTTAAACACATCCACCGCCGGTTTCGCGCCGTGGTGTTCCACTTTGCGCCGCCATTTGCTGCCTAAATGGTAAAAGCGCAGGCTGTCGGTTTCAGGGTTGTAGGTTTTCAAAAGTTTGTCTTTTAAAACAACCCACTGATCGGGCGCAATGTCGCATTCGAACACCGAATACTGCACGCGCACGCCATAGTCCAGACACAATTTCGCCACGCGCCGCAGCCTTGCCTGTCCTTCCGCGTCTTCCAGCGAAATATCGTAAGTAATCAGCATCAGCATTTTGTATTCCCATGTGCAGGCTGCTTTAGAGGTCGTCTGAAAACATCCAATCCGTTTTCAGACGACCTGCAAACCTATCTCATCAAAAACGGCGGATATTCCGCCAAATCCCCGCGCAAATGGCGCGCCAACAGCATCGCCTGAATATACGGCAGCAGCCCGATTTCCACTTCCTCGCCCAAAAACGGATGTATGATTTTCTCCTGCTTTTTCGCCTGCAAAGTTTGGAACAACAGCTTACGCGCATCGGCTTTCAGGCTTACCGCACCGCTTGCCTCGGTAACAAGATCCTGCGGTTTGATTTGCCCACGGTTAATCAGCGACAACACCAACCTGTCAGCCCACCATGCGCGGAATTCTTCTAAAATATCTTGCGCCAAACTGTCGCGCCCCGGTCGGTCGGCGTGCAGAAAGCCCACCTGCGGATCAAGCCCCACGCCTTGCAGCGCGCCGCTGATATCCTTGCCCAAGATACTGTATACAAACGACAACAGCGCATTCACCCCGTCTCTGGGCGGACGGCGGTTGCGCCCGTCAAAAGTAAAGCCGCTTTTTTCGCTTAAAAGCTGCCCGAACACGCCGAAATAACGCGCCGCCGCATCGCCCTCAATGCCGCGCACCACGTCCAGCTCCGCCGTGCTCTTCAACTGCCGCAGCGAAATGTTCAAAGCATCGACCGCACTTTGAATCGCCGCATTCTCGCCGTAATTGCGAATCTGCCGCTGAAGCACCCGCTTACTTGCCTGAATCTTCGCCGCGATGATATTGCGCGCAATCTGCACGGGGGTTTGTTCCGACACCCGATACTGCGCCCGACGCAACAGCACATTGCCGCTCTGCCGCCCCTGAAGCCGCCCCAAATAACGCCCATTTTCGGTAAAAAACGCCAAGTTCACATTATTTTCACCGCAAAACCCCAACAAAAACGGCGACACCAGCACATTCCCAAAACAGAAAATATGTCCGATGGAATGCACCGGCAACTGCGCCACCTTCTTGCGCTCCTGCTCCACCACCAGCGTCTCCCGCTCCTTATGCAGATAGCTGCCTTGGGTGGTGATGTAGAGCGTGTTTTGCAGTTTGCGCATGGGTGTATTCCTATCTATTTTCTAAACTACTAGGCTTACCAATAATTCCTTTTTCATGTATTGATAACCAATCTAAAAAACTGGATACTAAATTTTGGTCATTTATATTTTTATGGCCAGGTCCTTTCTTAACAATCCCAAGGAATTTTTCAGGCAATAATGGTGCTTTGCTTCCAAAGTACCAAAAATCTTCACATATTAAAAC
This sequence comes from Neisseria sp. HMSC077D05, assembly GCA_001809325.1. Classification (GTDB taxonomy): domain Bacteria; phylum Pseudomonadota; class Gammaproteobacteria; order Burkholderiales; family Neisseriaceae; genus Neisseria. The sequence continues at coordinate 6,952 of KV797082.1, forward strand.
ATTAGTAGAGTTCAAATCATGACTCATATTGCCTTCATCATGGAAAGGGTTATTTAACTGAATCCAGGCTCCATTCTCTTGATAATAAATATTATCTCCTCTTCTTCTTGAAATATTTTCATCACTTGGTTTTTTAACTTGATATATTGGATTTTCAAAATATTCATTCATATTCACCACATCAGATACTTGGGCTACATAAAGTAATCGATTTTTATAAGCTCCTGTACTGGAGCCTATTCCAACAAGAATATCTCCTATTTTTGCACTATTTCTTATTTTTGGTTTGCATGTGGCGAGAGTTAAAAATCCACCATAAGGATTAGGAGCAAAACCATAATCATGTGTAATGATATAACTCATTATTTTCATAATTTCATCTCGATTAAATAATTGAAAATTTCTATTCCCCAAACAGCCCTTCGACATACCCCAAACTCCTATCCCGTTTCCCCAACAACTCCGGCTGGCAAATCTCCACCAGCGAGCAGGATTTGCAGCGTTTGCCGTAGTCGGGCGGCGGGGTTTGTCCGCTGTTTAGAAGTTCGCGGGCGGCGGCGATGGTGGCGAGCGTTTGGGTACGCAGGTCGTCTGAAAACACGATGGGGACGCGGTGGCGGGTTTGCATATACCACAGCGCGCCCTCAGAGACGATTTGCCCCGTCATTTCTTCCAAACACAAGCCTTGTGCGCAAAGCTGGATTTCGTCCATCGGGTCGGGTTTGGGCTTGCCGCGTTTGTATTCCACGGGGTGCAGGCTGCCTGTTTTCGTGTCCACTTCCACCAAATCCAGCACGCCACTGATGCCCAGCTTCTCCGCCGACACATGTACTGTCCGCTCAAAGCGCACGCCCTTGCGCGTTTCCGGCTCGCCCGAATCCACCCGCTCATGCAGCGCCTTGCCCTGCGCGGTCAGATAGTTCTCCGCCCACGCCTGCTCGTTATGAATCAAGGCGCATTGGCGCGGGCAGAAGGCGTAGTGCTGCAGGGCGGAAAGGGGAATCAGGCGCGTGTCCTGATTTTCCCCTTGGGTTTTGGTTGAAAGTGTGGTCATCTTTGTGAACGTTTTTAAGAGTTAAAAACCATCAAGGATTTCTGGTTTCAATGACGCTCCATTTCCCGTAACGGTAAGTTTTTCTTCGGTTATGTCCCCAATCAGTCCATCAATGGATTTATTTTTTATTTTTTCTTCAATAATTTCTCTTAACTTACCATGCACTTTGGCAGAAGAGTATTGCCCTGCTTTACTGTTGTGCTCCCACCAGATGAGTTTCAGCACCTGCATACTGCCTTCGGGGCGAGCGGATGATGCGTCGCCTTCAAAGAGTTTTGTGAGTACGGCTTTGATTTTTTCGGCATCGCCGTCTGAAAAGCCGGTGCGTTCGGCAAGCTGTGGCGACATTGCGCCAAAGGCAACGTACACGCCCTGATCGACGCGGTGCTTCATGCCCATGGTGTCGGAGCTTTTTTTCGTGCCATCGCCTTCGCCGCTGACGCTTTTGGTGATCTGAGTACTGGTAATGTTTATCGGCTCAACACTAAATGCGGATTGAATGGTAACGGGGCCGCGCACGGCGATGGATATGCCGCTGCTGCCGTCGCCGCTGAATGCGAAAACTTGTCCGAAGCTGCGTACATCCAGCCATTTTTCACAGGCTTTCTTGGCGGTGTCGTCTTTGTTGGCTTTTTTGGCGTTAAAGGCATCCGCACCCAAGCCGACATCTTTGTCTTTGGCACGGTTGGCCAGGCTGGTCATGCCGTCGGTTTTCTTTTCGTCCGATTGTACGAAGATGCTCTCGCCGCTGTCTTGCAGGCGGTCGCGGATTTTGCGTTTCAGGCACACATCGGTCATTTCGCCGAAACCTTGGAAATCGGCACGCGGGCGGTTACCGTTTAAGGGGTCGCCGTTAGGGTTGGCGTTGGTTACTTTCAGGATTAAGGCAAAGTCGATTTTTTTGGTTAAGCTCATTTTTGTTTTCCTTTAAATGGGTTATTCGTGGGTTTCGGTTACTTCTTGCTCGGGTTGGTTGGATTTGTTGCGATATGCCATTTTTTGGCTGTGGTATCCCAACAGGAATTCTGGTTCCAAAGGTTTGTCTAAATCGCATCCTTCCTGTTTCAAATCATCCAGCATGCATATAAGCTGATTAATTTCGTTTTCTCGATTGTTCAAAAAGCCTATCGGGCTGGTTAAAACAAATTTTTCCGAAATCCTAACTGGGTAGTCTTTACGCAATCGGTCTTTATACGGTTTCAGATTGGTTTCAAGCTGCTCCCATGTATGAAACGGACGCATAACAAAACGCTGCATGTAGTTTTCTGCGTTGGTTGCACGGGTTTCGTTGGCTATTCTCAACGCGGTGCGTTCTAAATGTTCGGCAACTGCTAGTAATCTACCAAATATATAATCGCGCGAGCGGTTTTGGGGATCCAAGCTCATAGGGTAAGTTCTCCGTTGTGATAAATCGTGATGACGAGCGCGCCAGCCTTTGTATAGAGCGCAGGCGACGCCGATGTTTCTTTGCCATTCCCAGTTTTCGCAGCCATTAGGATTGCAGGCTGCCTGAAAACTCTTTTGTACCAAATCTTCGGGAATCGGCACGGATGTTCCGCCTGCGATAACGGGCAGAAGGCGGGCATAAAGTTGTTTTTTGAGCGTGTCGGACAGGGATTTGCCGTACACGGCTTCGGCAATGCTGTAAGGCGACGGCGGGACGAAACGCCATTGGGTGCGCTTGTCGATTTTTTTACCATTTTGGACCTCAATGCTGTAACGCTGATACCAAGAAAAATCGTCAATCCATGCATCTAAGTTGGCGAAATAATCGGCAGGCAGAAATTCTTGGTAATAGGTCAGTGCCATGCGCCCTGGTGTGGCAGAATCGAGCATAATCAGGGAGATTTGTTCGTGCTCTTTCAATTCTGCCTGATAGCCGTGCAGTTTCTTTTTGATGATTTGCGCAGCAGCACGCCCGATATTTACCGACCAATCGGGGGATGCTTCCGAATTTTCAGGTAGCCTTTGCGCGGTGGCTTCATCGGGATTTTCAACCGCACTGATGTCCCAGTTTTCCATATCCGCCCAATTCAGTTCGGCGGAAATGTCTTTCATCGGCGACGGAATAGGTTTGCCGCTGATTGCCCAGGCGACGGTAACTTGGTCGCCGTTTCGGATGCCTTGGCGGGAAATCAGCCAACGCAGCGCGCTGTGTGCCTTGGCGGATACGTCTGCCGATACGCTGGCGGCTTCTTCGGCGGTGGCAAAACGCCCGCGAAAGGTGTAACCCGCCGTATCGTTGGAAGAAATCAGTTTGGCTTTATCGCCCGTGTGGCGCAGCTTGGCGGGATGCATGGTGGAAATGACAGTTTCTTCGCCCTGCACCAAGCAAAAACCTTTTTCGGCTTTTTCCGAAGCGGCGTAATCCGCCCAAGATCGCTGTATGGTTTTGTCCGTCCATGTTTGGCTGTGTACGTCGCCTGCAATTTCCACCTGCCAGCACACCAATGCCGAGCCGAATTCGATTTCGCCCTTGGTTTTAGGCAGCACGGAGAAAATCGGCGGCGCATCGCCTTCTGTTTCCCATTTGTTCAACACTTTGCCGTACGAATCAAGCGGAAATATGCCTGCTTCCACCAAATCGGCAACCACCCGTCCTTTGGCAACATAGTGCAACACAGCCTGCACTTTAGGATGGGCAAAAGGCGATTCGCACCATGCTTTGAGTTGTTTCAGGTAGCCTTCAAAATAGGCTTTCTTTTCGCCACCGTAATCGGCGTAATCTTTGGCGACATATTGGATTTTGTCAGCAAGCGGATGCGGGGCTTCGCCGCTGGTTCGGTTTTCAGACGACTCGGTGGCAGGCAGCAGAATCGCCGTTTTCGGCGGCATAACGCGTGCCGTCTGAAAATTGCCCTGTCCGTCAATCACGATAACGATATGCGCGTTTTGGATGGTATGCCCAACCGGCGTCAGTGGCTCGGCATCATCGGTAACACCCTGTTCCAAAATGCTTTCATACGTCCGATAAAGTTTCTGCATCCAGCTCATAATTCCAGCTCCTTGGCTTCATCTTCCACAGGCTTGATGTTTTCGCCGCGCTTGAACGGTTTTTCAGGCTGCATTTTGCGGATAAATCGGGTTTTCAGGCAGCCTGCACTTTCGTTTACACTGGGGAATTCAATCACGCCGTTTTGCATATTCGCCATCCAAAAGCGGCTGAGCAATTCGGGCTTTCCTGTTTCTTCGGGATAGCCGAAGCTGTGGAACATCAGGCCAAAATCCAAATTGCCGTATCCATCGTAAAAGCCTTCACCTTCGCCAAATTCACAAGGCTCGACATAGCCTTGGCAATCGCGCGTGCCGAGAAAAATATCCTGCCGTCCGCCGCGTTCCAACATTCTTCTGGCAATGGCGATATGTTTGCCGAAATTGCGGTCACCTGCCAATTCTTCCCAATGCTCATTCCATTCAAAATGGGCTTCCACTTGATATTCCACATCCTGCAAAAAGGTGTAAATCGCCAAGGTATTGCCGCCGTTCCAGTCCAGGGGTTTGGTGGATTTGCTTTGGGTGCGGATGGGTTTCATCACACGAATGCGGTCGATATGCCAAATCAAGGTGGGTTTCCAATAGATACTTTTGACGATACCTTTAATGGCTTCGTATGTCGGCACTTGGTAGCTGAATTTTTCGCCGCCAATTTTGGTAACAGGGTCGGTAAACAAGGCTTGCCGCCCCCATACGCGGAAACTGATTTTGCTGTCCATATTGCTCCTATAAATCGTAAAAAGTCATTTCGCTTGTTTCATCTAAAGACAAGCCGAATTCATCGTTGTAATAGCGTTCATTCAGATAATAAATACCCGAGCCTTCAATGGTTTCATACAGGGCGTTTTCTTTTTGTAATTTATCCCAAACGTTGGGGAAGACGTTCACGCTGTAACGCTGGGCTTTTTTCTTTGCGTCATACATTTCTTTTGGATCCCATTCGCCGCAAAGTTTGGCAATGAGCTCCGCACCTTCACCATACGGCACAATCACGGCGTGTGTCGGCGCGTCTATGGCTTGGAAAGCACGCCCTGCGCTTTTGAAGGATTGCATCAGCAGTTGGATTTTTCCAGTTCTGCGGTTATTTATATTTATATTACCGCCAGGATTGTTTTTATTATCGCTCAGCCAATCCAGCAGTGAACCTGTTTCGCTGTTTTTGACGGAATACAACATTTCATCACTGCGCTGGTAAAAATAATATTCAAAATATCGCTTCATCGCTTCTGGCTGCAAAATATCCTGCCCGGCAAAATCGCGAAACACGCGTTCGGCATGGGTTTTGCCTGCCTGAATATCGGGCAATATCCGCGTAAAATCCTGCTCCTGCAAATTCAACACCCACACCAGCCCTTTGCCTTTTTTCTCGCCATGCCGGTTGCAACGCCCTGCCGCTTGGGCAATGCTGTCCAATCCGCTTAAGGCACGAATCACGCAAGCCATTGAAATATCCACGCCTGCTTCAATCAACTGGGTGCTGATGCAGATAACGGGTTCTTTGTTTTTCAGACGAGCTTTGATGGTGTCAAAAATCGCTTTGCGGTGCGCCGCGCATTGGTTGGTGCTGAGATGGAATAAGGATTCGGACGGCATATTTTGCCTTTGGCAATATTGATAAAGCTCCTGCGCCCATTTTTTGGTATTGACGATAAATAGGCAGCTTGGGGTCGTCTGAAACTGTTCCAGCAAAAACGCGCCCGCTTCATCCACATTCCAACCGCCTGATTTTTCGTTGAATCGGATTTCTACGCGCGATAACTTTTTATAAAGCTCTTCTCTTTGCTCATCAGTTCCCATGATTTCGGCATGTGCAGGCTGCTTTAACAAACCGCGCGCGGCAATGCTTTCCCTTTTGCCTTCAGGGAAATTCTGCAAACCCGATTCACCGAGCAAAGGCTGCGTCGCCGTACACAAAACCGCCGTGCTTTTGCCAAATGCCGTCAACCAGTTCAGCACATTGCAAAACAAATGTACGCATTTCACGGGCAGGGTTTGGATTTCATCAAAAATCAGCACCGCATTGGTCATCGGGTGGATATGCCGCGCGCCGCGCGTACCGCCGCCGAACCAAGCATCCAAAAACTGCACCATCGTGGTAAATACAATGGGCTTATCCCAGTTTTCGGACAGCAGTTTGTCCTGCCAGCTTTGCTTTTCGGGTTCTAAATTGGAGTGGTGTTCGAGCACCCACTTCTCACATTCTGAACATTCTCTACATGAATGAAATTCACCATTGTCATCTTCTTTCAAATCTAAACAATAAATTTTACGGACTTCTTCCGCGTTTTGATCAATGATGGAAGTATAGGGAATGATGTAGATGATGCGGTCAAGATTGTGCTTTTGCGCATGATGCAGAGCGTAGCGCAGACTGGCCAATGTTTTGCCGCCACCGGTCGGTACTGTGAGTGTATAAATGCCTTGAGAATCTGATGCTCTTTTTAGACAGTCGTCTGAAATTTTGCGGCGGATTTCGTCAATAGGTTTGATTTCTTCGGCAGGACGATTTTCAAAACCTGCTAATTTGGCTTCCAATTTATCAATTGCTGATTGCCAATCTGGTTTTTCCGCCAAGCGGCGGACTTCTTTTTGCGCTTCCCGTTCAAAATCCGAACTGTTGATACGGTCAGCATCAATCAGGCAGCTAAACAGGAAACGGGTCAGGCAGCCGAGGTAAAATTCTTTGATTTTGTCGTTGCTTGCTGGATCGGAAAGAATCGGTTTCACTGCTTTGAGCAGGCTGCGAATCAGGTTTTCTCCTGCCAATTCATATGCTTTTTGCTGAACGACTTCATCAGCATTTCGTTCGCATTCCACCAAATGTGTCAGTTCATCAGTTTTATTAAACCGCTCAATCCATTTCTGATTACCTTCTCCATCCAAACAGTCAATCAAGCCTTCGCCGTGGTGTGATGCAATGCACAAACCCAGCATTTGTCCGAACAATTCGCCGATACCCTGTGCTGCGCCAAACTTCCTCAATTTGCGATAAACCCATTGTGCTCCGGCGGTGGAATGGTCTCCTCCTTTAAAACTATCTTCGTCATCTTGATCAAAATTGAACCCAATATTATTAACCCTGCGAATGTAGTTTTGGAATTTTTGGGAATATTTGCCAAAATCGTGCATCAACCCAAGCAGTTCGCCTGCTTGTTCTAAATTTAACTTAGTCGCCAATAATTTTGCGATAGCGGCGGCTTCGGTCAGGTGAGTCTGCAAAGGTTGTGGTTTTTGGTCCGATTTTCTGATGTGGGCTATATAGTCGAAATTCACATCGATTCTCCAAATTTAAAACGCGCAAAATTTAACGAACAAGCCCTATAAATGGCTTAAAGGATTGAAAATCGAAAATCTGTGGAATGAGGTCGTCTGAATGACGGATAAAGGAGATATTTAGGGATTTAAGATGTTATTATTTTATTTGTTATATTTTCCGAGAATAATACAGCATTTGTAATAAATAACAATATCAATTTGACTATTTCTGAAGTTTTAGGATAAAGGAAGCGAATCAAGTTATGGCGTAAATTCCTAAAATAGTGGGACATAGATAGAATGGAGGTAGGTTTTCAGACGACCTTTGTCGTATAGATGGGTTAAATTCGGTAGGATGCGGCTGTGCTTGCCTGATTCCGTACCCAAGCCGTTTTGTTTTACTATACAATCATATTGCTGCCGACTGCTTGTTTGCTGCAGTCTGCATCGGCATACGGATAGTGCGGACGCTGTTTGCGTTTTGGAAAATGCGGCAAGATATTTATTTGCCAGTATTTTTTAAGCATCGGCTGAAGCCTGTATCAGTTTGTCCCAGGTCGTCTGAAATTCCGAAAAAGAAAATTCATGTCAAACACCCTATTCTTCAAAACCGACTGCCCGAGCTGCGGCGCGCCTGTTGAGGCGCATTCCGCGACAGCCGTGACGCTGGTGTGCGGCTACTGCAACAGTATGCTGGTGCGGCAGGATGACAGTATCGTCGATTCCGGACGCGATTCCGCTTTGTTGGAAGATTTCAGCCCGCTTCAAATCGGCACGACAGGGACATACGTTACCCGCCCATTTACCTTGGTCGGACGGCTTCAGGTGCAATACGACGACGGCGTGTGGAACGAATGGTATGCGCTGTTTGATGACGGGCAAACCGGTTGGCTGTCTGAATCCGGAGACCTGTATTCCATGACGCGCTTGGTCGAGACGACTGAAGTGGTGCCGGAGTTTCACGATGTCGTGCCGGGCGGTTGCAATTTCAATTTTCAAAATAAAAACTTTGTTCCGTCGGATAAGCGTGAAATCAGCCTCAGAAAATCGGCGGCTCAGGGCGAATTGCCGTTTAAGCTGACTGAAGATACGACAAGTAAAGTCATAGACTGGCGATGCTCAGGTCTTTTTCTGACGATAGATTACGGCAATGATCCTCCCGAAATCTATTACGGCAGTATGGTCGGTCTAAATGAACTGAAACTGCAAAATACCCGTACCGACGACCAAATCCGTGAAACGGCAGGTCGTCTGAAAGGCAGCCATCATTCGGAAAATTGTCCGAATTGCGGGTCATCCGTCCATTGGTTGAGCGGTGTCACCGATTTTCTGATTTGCCCGAGCTGCGGCAGCCAATTGGAAGTCGGTAAGGAAAAAGCGCGGCTGATTACTGCCAATGCCATGCGTGTGTCGCAGAATAAACTGTTTACCCTGCCTATCGGCACGCAGGGTCGTCTGAATAACAATGATTATTTTGTGATGGGTGCGATCAGGTATTCCGAGCTGGATCCCGATGCGACTTACGAATATATGTTTGAAGGCAAACGGCGGATACTGACGCCGGTCGGTTGGTGGGTCGAATACCTGCTTTACAACCCGCAGAAAGGCTTTGCGTGGTTGGTCGAATCGTCCGACGGCGAGTGGAGCCAATCCGAAACGCAAAACAACTGGCCGCGCTTAAACAGCGCCCGCAAACCGCAAGGTTGTGATGAACTTTATTCCTACGGCGGCAAAGTCGAAGTCGCCGCCGGCGCGTTTTACTGGCATATCCGTTCAGGTGATTTGGCGTATTACACCGACTACCAAGTCGGCAGCAACAGCAAACTTTGTGCCGAGCTGACCGAACACGAGCTGGCATGGAGTAAAAGCACGCGCACCACCTACGGCAAAGTTGCCGGCGCCTTCGGTTTGCAGGCGGAAGCGCCCAGATACACGGCGAAAATGAGCGCGGACGGCGTCGACAACCAATTGAGGCTTGTCATGATCGCCATCTTGGTTGTCGTCAACCTTCCTGCGCTGCTGGCCGACGGCAATTCTGCCACACTTGCTGTCATCTTTATAGGAACATGGTTATTGTGGAGCATGGGCAAAGAAGACGAGGACGAGGATTAATCATGTCGAGAGCCACTTACATCATTTTCAGCACCATCATCATCATCATCTCCATGATCATCAGCTACGGCTCTTCCGATTCCGACGGCTCGCGTATGCACTCCGGCGGCTACTACGGCGGCGGAGGTTTCTCCGGAGGTCATAAATGACCCATATCCCCGGCAACCACGGTCTTTTAGATTTATATGGCTGTGATGAAGCTGTCTTGAAAGACGAAGGTCGTCTGAAAACCGCCCTTAAAGCCGCTGCCCAAGCCGCAGAAGCCACCGTTCTCGCCGAACGTTTCCACACCTTTGGCGGTGCAGGCGGCATTACCGGCATCTTATTGCTCGCCGAATCCCACATCAGCATCCACACTTGGCCGGAACACCGCTTCGCCGCCATAGACGCATTTATCTGCGGCGGCATGAAGTTGGAAAAAGTGAAGGAAGTATTGTGCAGGGAATTGGCGGCGGAACGGGCCGTTTGGACAGTTGCGCAACGTGGCGAAGGAATACTGGACGATACGCAGCCGCCAATAGAACAATAAAACCTGTAAAGGTCGTCTGAAACATGAACTGCACCCCAAAAGTTGGACATCCCCTC
>KV797083.1 GCA_001809325.1 Neisseria sp. HMSC077D05
TTCGGTCACGTCTGTCAGCCATTTTTCGTTGGTTTTTTTGGCTGTGAACCGACGTTTGAGGAGGTGTTCCGATATTTCGCCCATGGCGGGATGGCGGTAGGCTTTTTTCGCCCGTATGAGGGCTTTCAGTCCTAGCTGTCTCATCAACCGCGCCGCTTTTTTGCGGTTCCCAACCCAATGCTGCGGCAATGCGCCTTTGCC
>KV797084.1 GCA_001809325.1 Neisseria sp. HMSC077D05
GCAGGTAGCCGGTGGGGCTGGGGGCGAAACGGATTTTGACGGTCATGATGGCTCCAGAATCTTTTAAAACGGGTATTTTGCTGTTTTTAGACGGAATCGGACAATGAAAGGTCGTCTGAAAACCTGAAAATTCGGTTTTCAGACAACCTTTTTCATTTATTCGTCCTCTGTTTTACTCATCGTCAGCCAGTCCCAAAAGTTTTCGCTCCATTTGCCGATGCGGTAGAGGAAGAGGGCGTAGCTTTCTTGAAGCAGGAATTTGTTTTTTTCTTTGCCTTGGTCGAAGCGCGTGGTCGGCGTGGCGGAGATGTAGGCTTCGATGTCGAGGTCGGAGGCGATTTCGAGGGCGCGGGCGAGGTGGTAGGGGTCGCTGACGATGATGATGCTTTCGATGCCTTCGGCGCGCAGGATCGGACGGATGTTGCGGATGTTTTCGTAGGTATTGCGCGAGGTATTTTCAAAGATGATGTTGTGCGCAGGTATGCCTTGTTTGAGGGCGTAACGCCGACCGACTTCGGCTTCGGTCATGTAGCCTTTTTTGGATGTGCCGCCGGTGAAGACGATTTTTTCAACGCGGTGGCTTTGGTAGAGGGTGATGGCGTGGTTGATGCGTTCGCGGAAAACGGGCGAAGGCCGTTTGTCCCATGCGGCGGCGCCGAGTACGAGGGCGGCATCGGCGCGGACATGACGCGGCAGCGGCTGCGAGCCGGTGTGGTACACCTGCCATGCGCCAACGCCGAATATGCCGAGTATCAACAGGATACTCAGACCTATGCCGCGAAAGAGGTAGTAGCGCAAGCCGTTGCGGCTGCGAAACAGGGAAATCATGTAGGGACGGCCTTCCCGCGCTTCAGTCCAACAGGGCTTCGATGTTTTCGAGCGGTCTGCCGATGGCGGCTTTGTCCTGTGTGGTCAGGATGGGGCGTTCGAGCAGGGCAGGGTGGGCGGCGATGGCTTCGAGCAGGGCTTGGTTGTCGAGGTCGGGATTGTCCAAACCGAGTTCTTTGTACAAGTCGTCTTTGACGCGCATCATGCCGCGCACAGACTCCAAGCCCAGTTTGGCAAAGATGTCTTGCAGCGTTGCCAAGTCGGGCGGAGTGTCGAGGTATTTGACGACTTCGGCTCTGATACCGCGCGCTTCGAGCAGGTCGAAAGCGGCGCGCGATTTGCTGCAACGGGGATTGTGGTAGAGCGTGAATTCAGACGACATAGCGTTCTCCGATGTTTATAGATTTTGCTGATGGGCTTTATAGTGGATTAACTTTAAATCAGGACAAGGCGACGAAGCCACAGACAGTACAGATAGTACGGCACCGATTCACTTGGTGCTTCAGCACCTTAGAGAATCGTTCTCTTTGAGCCAAGGCGAGGTAACGCCGTCTGGTTTAAAGTTAATCCACTATATTATCGGCTGCATTGGAGATTTCCTCAACTTATCACCCAATAATCGTCATTTTTTACCGCTAAAATCCAACATCTTCATTTTCTCCATAGACAGCACGCTGAAAGGGGTTACAATGCCATCATTTGATTGATGCAAAGGATGGAACTTATGAAAAAATTATTGCTTGCCTCTGTTTTGATGACTGCCGCCCTGTCTGCCCCTGCGTTTGCCGCCGACCCGTTGGCAGGCTGGAATGACAACAAGCCGCAAAGCCTGCAATCGCTCAAAGCCCCCGTGCGCGTGGTGAACCTGTGGGCGACTTGGTGCGGCCCGTGCCGTAAGGAAATGCCTGCTATGTCCGCTTGGTACAAAGCGCAGAAAAAAGGCAGCGTCGATATGGTCGGCATCGCGTTGGATACTTCCGACAACATCGGCAAATTCCTGAAACAAACCCCCGTCAGCTATCATGTTTGGCGTTATACCGGCGCGGACAGCCGCAATTTCATGAAGTCTTACGGCAACAACGTCGGCGTATTGCCGTTCACCGTCGTCGAAGCCCCGAAATGCGGCTACAAACAAACCATCACCGGCGAAGTCAACGAAAAAAGCCTGACCGCCGCCGTCAATGCGGCTAAAGAGAAATGTAAATAAATCGGGCAGAAACCGAACTTAGAAAATCAAAAGGTCGTCTGGAAACCAATATTCATGGTTTTCAGACGACCTTTCGCATTTTGAGGTTTACACGCCTTGTTTCAGGCTGGCTTCGATGAAGCCGTCCAAATCGCCGTCCAATACGGCTTTGGTGTTGCCGACTTCGTAGCCTGTGCGCAAGTCTTTGATGCGTGAGGAGTCCAAGACGTATGAACGGATTTGGCTGCCCCAACCCACATCGGATTTGCCTTCTTCCAATGCCTGTTTCTCTTCGTTGCGTTTGCGCATTTCCAATTCATACAGTTTGGATTTCAACATTTCCATCGCAGCGGCTTTATTGGCGTGTTGCGAACGGTCGTTTTGACATTGCACCACAATCCCCGTCGGCTCGTGGGTAATACGCACGGCGGAGTCGGTTTTGTTGATGTGCTGACCGCCCGCGCCCGATGCGCGGTAAGTGTCGATGCGCAAATCGGCGGGGTTGATTTCAATTTCGATGGAATCGTCGATTTCGGGGTACACGAACACGGATGAGAACGACGTATGGCGTTTGTTGTTCGAGTCAAACGGCGAATAGCGCACCAAGCGGTGAACGCCGGTTTCCGTGCGCAGCAAACCGTAGGCGTATTCGCCTTCAACGCGGATGGTGGCGCGGTTGATGCCCGCGATTTCGCCGTCGTCTTCTTCGAGGATTTCGATTTTGAAGCCTTTGCGCTCGGCGTAGCGGCTGTACATGCGAAACAGCATACCCGCCCAGTCTTCCGCTTCCGTACCGCCCGCGCCTGCGGTGATGTCGATAAAGCAGTTGTTCGGGTCGGCGGGCTGGTTGAACATCCGTTTGAACTCCAAATCCGCCATCTGTTTTTCCAGTCCCGCCACGTCTTCCTGTACGGCGGCGAAACCTTCTTCGTCGTTTTCTTCGACGGTCATTTCAATCAGCATTCGGTTGTCTTCGATGCCCGACGCTATGTTGTCGAGCGTCAATACGATGCCTTCAAGGATTTTGCGCTCTTTGCCGATTTCTTGGGCGCGTTTCGGGTCGTTCCACAGCTCAGGGTCTTCGGAAAGGCCGATGACTTCTTCCAATCGGTCTTTCTTGCCCTGATAGTCCATATAGACGCGGATGTCTTCGCTGCGCTTTTCCAAATCGTTCAGGGTGTTGTTGAGCTGGTTGATTACTTCGGCTTCCATGATTCTTGTGTGCTTTCAAAATTTTAGGGGCGTATTGTAAGGGATTTACGGGCTTTTTTCTATGATAAAGGTCGTCTGAAAACCTGAATCTCAAGTTTTCAGACGACCTTTGCGTTCGCACCCTCCACCAGCCATGTGGCGGATTCCTATCCGATCTGACAGGGTTATTTATTCAGACGCTGCCATTGTGCGGGGGTGTAGGTTCGGGTAGTGGTTTTCTCGTTGCCACGACGGTCGGTTCGGGTTTCAGTTACCACGACCTTGTCCTCGTCAGAGGTATCGACTGAACGGGAGTAGAACAACGTCAGAATATACTCGGGGCTGTAACGGTAGCGTTCTTCGATACGGGTGCAGCAGTCGACTTCATTCGTCACAATCAGGGCTTTTTGTTTGTTGTCGACGCGGAACATACCCATGTAATTCTTGGTCAATTCAGTCAGTGAATAATTGGAGCCAAAATAACCATACTCGCCTTGCTCGTAGATGTCGTATGTAGGAGAGTTTTTAGGGCCTTTATTGCCGGTTGCAACGGCAATATCTTTGCGTCCGTCAAAGGTAAAGTCTTTCATAATCAAAGGGCTTTTTGCCGCAGAGATTTTTCCGCCTTCGCCACGTTCAAATATCAGGTCGTCACTCTTAAAAACATTTGTGGTTTCCTGCTTAGGGTGATACAAAAACACCGCGCCTTTGCCGCCGCAATGATTGTCTTTGCAGCCCTCGACAGAAATATGCGCCTGCCAGCCGTCGGGCAAATCAGTCACACGGAAAAATTCTTTTGCCTGAGCGCCGGCAGCAGCGAAAAGAGCAAATAGCATAAGGTATTTTTTCATCATAGTTCCTTTACGTTTAACCCCGACCGGGTAATCAAATCAAATTTATGCAGAAGAGTAACCCTCTTCATATCAGGCAGCAAGGGCAATTAAGCCAAACAGGTATTCTTTCATAATTTTCTTATCCTTGCTTTACAAAATGACAAAAGGTCGTCTGAAAGCAGGAAAGGTTTGCGGATAGGTGGGAAAGCGTTGTGTATAGTGGATTAACTTTAAACCAGTACGGCGTTGCCTCGCCTTGCCGTACTGTCTGTACTGTCTGCGGCTTCATTGCCTTGTCCTGATTTAAATTTAATCCACTATACATGATTGAACTGATTGGGGCGCGGCATACAAGGAAGCATTGTATAAGGGCGTCAAGGTCGTCTGAAAATGAGTTTCAGACGACCTTTGGTTTGGTTGGAAGGGGTTTTAAAGGCTGCACACGGATGCCAAGTTTGCGTGATTTGCTGGTGTGCGAATGTGAGGCGTTGCCAAATTCCTGCCTCTAAAACCCCGCCCGATCCAATTCCTCCAACAGCGCAGGCCGGCGCGGTTTTTCGCTATATCGTTCCCTGATTTCGTCGGCAAAGTCTTCCATCGCCTGCCGTTGTGCGGAATATTGGCGGCGGAGGGTCTTTAATTGGTTCAAGAGCTGGCGGTATTGCTTACGGTTGCTTGCTTCGTCGATTTCAACTGCAAAGATTTTCAGGTAGAACGCTACGATTTGATCGTGATACGGCTCGGGGAAAGACGGGGCAAAACGTTCCATCATGTACAGCGAAAGATGTTGCTGCAATAGGGCGAGCAACAGGTCGAATTCCTGTTCATGCTCCAATATTTCAGCTTGCAGCGAATATTGACCCGACAAACGCGCAAGCAGGCGGTTGAATTCATTCGGCCATTCGGCGGCGGGAAACGTGGCTTTCCATGCCTCGTAATGCGGCAATGAAAGGCTGGTGGAAAACGCCAAATCTGCTGCGATTTCGCGTACATTTTTACCGGTTTCCTTTAATACATCAAAAAGTTGCAGCTTCCATTTGTGCGCTGTGCCGGGGGCTCCCTCAGCTTTGGCAATCTTGATTCCTTCACGCAAGAGGCGTTCCGCTTCCGCCCAATCTTGCTGCCCGACAGCTTGTTCTACCGCGATTTGTCTGAATTGCGGCAGGTGCAGATGTCGTCTGAAATAATCCTGCGCGGCAGCAGTATCGCCTTTCGCCTGCAAAACCTGCCAACCCTCAAATGCCCAAAATTCATGTTCCCAACCCGACTTGATAACAGCCAAACGTTTAGCCACATAATCTTGCCACGCCTGCCATTCGCCGCGCAGCCGCCAGATTCGGGCGCGGATTTGGTAGATTTTATTGCCCGCCTCGGAGGAATCAAAATAGCGGCTGTCGTCCAAGCACTTGTCCAAAAAATTGATCAAACGCTTCGGGACGTTTTCCATGACCGCCTCTTCCAGCAGGTCGATTGCCATATACATAGCATCGCCCAACATACCGTCCGAATCATCCGCCTTTTCAAAAGCATCCTGCAAACGCGGTATCAACAGAGGCAAAGCCTGCTGCAACGCCGCCGTCCCCTCCTGCGCCACATCTTCTAACCAGTTTTGCAGCCTGAAGCCCAAATCAGCGGCTTCGTAGTAATCATAATATCGGGTTCGGGAAAAGATTCGGGAGAGCTGCTGCCGATACGGATTGCCACCCTTTTTAGGCTGCTGCGCATCAGATTCGTCAGGCTGCCCGTCCGGCGTTTGAGCGCGCACCGCATACCACAACGCCGCCATATGCTTGCACGCCCAGCCATAAGGACAATCGCAGCCCCCGTCCTTAATGTATAAATCGCTATCCAGCTTCAGCCATACCGAATAGTTTTCCGAACCGCACACCTCTGCCCGATAACGCCCGGCGGAAGTTTTTTGGACATCGCGAACCTTGCCCTGCTGAAAATACAGCAGTCCGCGTTCGGCGATATGGGGCGGGAACAGGTGGAGCGGGTGGATACGGGACATCGTTTGCTTCCAAGAAGTTGTTGAAATATGGGAAGTTTACTGGTTCAGACGACGTTTGGGGAGAGGGTAGAGGGAAGATTTGTTTTGTAAGGAGGCAAAAGGTCGTCTGAAAATGGGTTTCAGACGACCTTTTGGGTGGGGACAGTTTAGAAGACCACGTGTGTATCTTAACTACACACACTACACACAGATTCCAAATTTCGTGGGATTTGTAGGTAGGGTATATACCGAAAGACAGGAAAACAGTTGGATGCAGACCACATATTGCTATAGTTCATCATGTTTACGTGCTTGAATATATTAAACAATATAAGTATATCTTGTAGGTAAATTGAATTTAATATTTACAAGGCATAGAAAAATCACTATCACTATTTCGCTAAATAGGCTAAAATGTCCTACTTGGTTTTACAGGCTGTTGATTATTATGGAATTAAACGTTGATATCCAAAACTTTGGAAAAATTTCTTCTGCAAAAATAGCTGTAAGACCGTTTACCGTTATTACGGGATGCAACTCAAGCGGCAAGAGTTTTATTACTCGCGGGCTGTATAGTATTATTCATACTCTGAATCAAGATATTGTATCAGTTCACTTGAGTAATAAGATTTTAATTCTTGAGCAATTTTTATCACAGTTGAGTGGAAACATCTCACGTCAATCTCAAAGAGATGAACAATTAATTGACGAATTTTCAAATACTCTGTACTTGCTGAGACAGAGTATCGTTCAAAAGTTTGATTTTTTAGCATTGCTCAAATCAAGCGATTTATTGTTGTCATTTATACCTGAAGTCCAAAAGTTAAGGGATTGTTTAAATAATTTAGGAACTCAATTACGGGTTGGTAAAGGAACGAAATTCCGCTCTGTAGAAAATGAATATAATTTTCTGTCTCAAGAGCTAGAGTCACTTTATAATAGCTTACACAACTGGGCTAATGTATATGCGAATTCTTTAAGGGATGAGTTAAGAAGGGCTTTTTCTGAAAATTTTCAACTTTCTAATATATCAGGATTAATTTCAGAAAGTGATCACAGTCTCTTCAAATTTGGTCATGATGAAACAGCAGTAAAAATACTATCAGATGGTAATATAGATTTTAATATTAGTCGTACTTTATTGAATGATACGCATGGACTAAAGAACGTAGTGTATTTGGAGTCTCCCGTATATTTCAAAATGAGGAATGTACTGAAGGATTCTAGGCTGATTTCTGTAAATATGCTTAGAAGAGGGGCAGTCAATCCTGTTCCTAAGCATTTTTATGATTTGGATGAGCTACTGAGTGCTAATCTTCCTGAAATTCCTGACAAGTTCCAGAAAATTGCAGATAAAATTGAAGAAGCCATTAATGGTAATTTAGTAGTTACCCCAAGAGGTGAGATTGTATATAAAGAAAATGGTAAACTTCCTGTCTCTTTGCATATGGCATCTTCTGGTATCTCTAATATGGGTATGATTGCTTTGCTCTTGCGACGTAATGTATTAGATGAGGGAAGTTTCTTCTTTATTGATGAACCTGAAATGAATCTTCATACTACTTGGCAGCATATCATGCTAGATGTTTTGTTAGATTTGAGCAATGCTGGGGTGAACGTTGTCATTGCTACCCATAGTCTAGATATGCTGCATAGGCTAGAATTTATTGTTGAAAATATGTCTTTTGAAGAGGCTAAACAGAAAATTAGTATAAATAGATTAACTGTTGATGGATATAGTGAACAATGTTCTGAAAACATATTGTTAGATATTAACGAAGCCAAGCAAATTCTAGGGGCACCTTATATTGAAATTATGAAAAAGAGATTACCCAAATGACGCATAATTTCGAGGATTTCAAAGAGCAGATGCAGCATGAGATATCTTCATGCTGCATAATTTTATCATCTTATGGTTATAAACTGGATGGTAATAATGGAATAAAAACTAAACTTCGTATCGTAGATTCTGGAAATAATTCCCCAAAAAGTTTTGATTATATTCAGTTATATAATAATAAAATTTTTTTTATTGAGTTTTCTGATTTAGAAGCTCAATATAGTCAATTAAATGGGAGGCATTCTAATGTTCAAGAGCGAATTAAGGACTTGCCTCTTTGTGATTATAAATCAATAAATAAAATACTAAAAGCTGAACGCCAGATAGAGGA
Source organism: Neisseria sp. HMSC077D05 (assembly GCA_001809325.1). Taxonomy (GTDB): domain Bacteria; phylum Pseudomonadota; class Gammaproteobacteria; order Burkholderiales; family Neisseriaceae; genus Neisseria. The sequence continues at coordinate 8,200 of KV797084.1, forward strand.
TGAAGTAACTGGCAAGATAAATGATACAGATTTTATTTTGAGAGAGATTGTAAATAAGGAATTACTTCAAAACTTTGTAGATCTTGAAAAAGAAAGACATATTTTTATTGTATGGCATTCTACCAATCCAGATGAAATTGATTTGGCAAGAATATTTGAAGATTTGCGAGGTAAAATCATAAGTAAAATTAGTAGATTTAACCTAAAGTATATGGGGGGTATACCAATATATTTTTTAACTGTTGAAACATACCAAACAAGATATGGCAGTGCTATGAAATGAATAAAGGCTACCTGAAAATTTTCAGGTAGCCTTTATTCATTTCAACCTATCCCACTCCTTCAACAATCTCTTCACCGACACCGGATACGGCGTCTTCAATTCCTGCGCAAACAGCGACACTCTCAATTCTTCAATCATCCATTTAAACGCGGCGAGGTCGTCTGAAACGGGTTGTCCTTGTTTCACTAAGCCGTCGGTTTTTTCCTGCCACATTTGTTCCAGCTCTTGAATATCGGCTTCGCGGGCTGCGTCGCGGGCGGGGTTGCCGCTGTATTTTTCGAGGCGCAGGGTCATGGCTTTGAGGTAGATGGGGAGGCGCGGCCATTGCGCCCACGGGGTGCGGGTGGCGAAGCCGGCGGCGAGCAGGGTTTGCAGGCGTTGGCGCATGAGGTGGGTGAGCGGGTGTTTGCCGAGTTTGCCGTTGAGTTCGGCGTAGGCGGCGGCGGTTTCCTGCAGGTAGCGGCTGAGGGCTTCTTTGACGGCGGGCAGGCGGCTGCGGGCGCGTTTGATTTGTTCTTTGAAGGTTTTTTCGTTGCGCGGCAGCTCGTCTTCGCCGATAAAGGCGCGGTCGCAGACGGCTTGGGTGAGGTCGTCGCGCAGGGTGTCGGCGTTGATGTGTTTGAACAGCATGGCGGCTTGGGTGAAGACTTGGATGCCTTTGTTCAGGTTTTTAACTTGTTCTTTTAGTTGTAGTTTCATGAGTTCGATCACGCCTAATCTGTGGGTTTGTTCGGCGGCGGCAGACGTGTCGAACAGGCGCAGGGCGATGCGGCCGTCTTTTTCTTTTTGCAGGCCTAGGTAGCCGGTGAGCTGCTGTTTGCCACGGGCAAATTTGATGGATTCGGGCAGGGTGCCGATGTCCCATGCGGTAACGTTGTCGCGCTCGAATTCTTGGGTGTTGTCGCGGAAGGTGGTGGCGGCGGCTTTGCCAAGTTGTTGTTGGATTTGGATTAAATCGCGCCCCATGGCTAATTCTTGCCCGCCGTCGTCGATGATGCGGAGGTTGAAATAGCAGTGTTCGGGCAGCCTGAACGCGGCCCATTCGTCTTGGTTGATTTGCTCCAGTATGCGGATATCGCCTGCGGTTTTGGCGATGGCTTGGGCGAGTTGGGGCAGGATGGGGGCGTTGCGGTCGGGGTTTTGGCTTAAAAATTGTGTGATGAATTCGGGCACGGGCACGCAGATGCGGCGGATTTGTTTGGGCAGCGCTTTGATTTGCAACTGGATTTTTTCGCGTATCATGCCGGGTACGAGCCATTCGAGGGCGGCGGGGCTGATGCGGTTGAGGACGGTGAGCGGCAGGGTGAGGGTAACGCCGTCGAGCGGGTGGTGCGGCTCGAAGCGGTAGCTGAGTTTGAATTTTCCGTCTGCGGTTTGCCAGTGTTTGGGGAATTGTTCTTCGGTGATGTGCGCGGCGGCGTGCTGCATGAGGTCGTCGCGGCTGAGGAACAGCAGGCGCGGGTTGTCGCGCTCGGCGGTTTTGAGCCAGGCTTGGAAGGTGCGGATGTCGGCTAGGGGGAGGGGTTTCAGACGGACTTTTTGAGGTGCAGGCTGCTTTTGGGGTTTGGGGTCGTCTGAAATGTTTTGTAGGGTGTGTGAACTCGGTTCACGCACGCGGTTGTCCTTTTGAGATTTTAGGACATCTGCTGCATCCACTCGTGCCAATAAGATGAGTTCGTCGGCAGTCTCAGCATCGGGATAGTGCACCAAGCCTGCTTCATCAAATTGCGCCATTACGCCGCTTTGTAATATCGCCCATTCTTCGGCGGAACCGATGGATGGGTCGCATTGCCGCTCGGCAATCAAGGCAACGATTTTGCCGTGCCATTGTTTGCTGGTGATAGTTACACGATCACCGAGCAGTATCGGTTTACCGTCGGCGTAGCATAGGGAGTTTTCAGGTAGCCTTTGGGCTTTGGGGTCGTCTGAAACCGTTAAAGTTGCGGCACTCTGTTCCCTCTCCTGTGGGAGAGGGTTAGGGAGAGGGTTTGCTGCGGTTGTGGCAAAGTTGGTTTGAGAGGCAACTGTTTTGCCCTCTCCCCGGCCCTCCCCCACGGGGGAGGGGGTGGTTTGTGCGACCGTATCAATGCTGTCGGTTTGCAAAATCATGCGGTAATTGATTAAAACCGAGCCGTTTCGCTGAATTTGGTTTTGATGTTGCAGTATAAATCCCTGTTTTTTAAAAAAGGGCAACGCGGCTGCGGACACATCTGCCGTTACCGTTTTATCTGCATCCGCCTGCGGCAAAACGGCAGACAACAGCGCGGAAGCAACGCCTTGCTGCTGGTGGACAGGGTCGGTAAATAGACAGTCCAAATGATTTTGCTCGGGCAGGTATTCGATAAAGCCGAGTATGCGGTCATTTTGCGCTGCCAATCGGATACAGCCGCGTCCAATCCGTTTTTGCCAAAAGGCGGCATTGTCCGCGCCCTGTATCCATGCGGCTTTTTCGCTGTCGCTATAATGGTTTGCTTCAATGTGCAGGACGGCGCGGCGGAACAGTTCGGCAATTTGGGCTGCATCATTATGTGTGGCGGGGCGTATGCGGAATGTTGCTGTGGACGATTTCAGACTGCCTGAAACCGTTGAAACTGCGGTACTCTGTTCCCTCTCCTGTGGGAGAGGGTTAGGGAGAGGGTTTGCTACGGCTGCGGAAAAGTTGGTTTGTGCGGCAACTGTTTTGCCCTCTCCCCAGCCCTCCCCCACGGGGGAGGGGGCGGTTTGCTGCGGATTTGTAGGATGCAGGTCGTCTGAAACCGCGTCCGCCGTATAAAAATCGGGCAGCCGTTCGTGATAAAACGCAAACAGCGCTTCATCATCGACCAGTACATCCTGCCGACGCGATTTGTGTTCGAGTTCGGTAATTTCCTTAATCAGCATTTTGTTGTGGACAAAAAAGTCCGCTTTCAAATCGCATTCCTGCGCCACTAACGCGCTGCGGATAAAGATTTCGCGCGCTTCTTCGGGGGCGATTCTGCCGTAGGACACGGGGCGGCGCGGCAAGACGGTCAGGCCGTAGAGCGTTACCCGTTCGCTGGCGACGACTTCGCCGCGTTTTTGTTCCCAGTGCGGCTCGAAATAGTGGTAGCGGACGAGGTGCGGTGCTTCCTGTTCGATCCATTCGGGTTGGATGGCGGCCACGTTGCGGGCATAAAGTCTTGTCGTTTCAACGAGTTCTGCCGCCATCACCCATTTGGGTTTGGCTTTGAACAGGGCGGAGGCGGGGAAAAGGTGGAAGCGGCTGCCGCGCGCGCCGGTGTAGTCGTTGCCGTCGGGCGATTTCATGCCGACGTTGGCGATGAGGCCGGTGAGCAGGGCGCGATGGATTTGTTCGTAGCCCGCTTCTTTTGCGGCGCGGATTTGGGCGCGGTGTTGCTTTTTATCCAGTTGTTTTTGTTTGAGTTTGGCGGATAGGTCTTGGTCGCCAGCATTTTCAGACGACGTGAGCTGCCTGACTTCGGGAGGTCGTCTGAAAGCGGCTTCCTTGGTGGTCAAACCCATTTCAATCGCGGTTTGGGCAAGCTGGTGGTGCAGCTCGCGCCACTCGCGCATCCTCAGGTGCGACAGGAAATATTGGCGGCACCACTGCGCCAGCTGCTTGTTAGACAAGCCTTTATCGCGCTCGCGCTGGAAACTGTCCCAAATGTTCAGATAGGCAAGGAAATCGGACTGCTTGTCGGTAAAACGCTCGTGCGCCTTGGCTGCGGCATCGCGTGCTTCCAGCGGCCGCTCGCGCGGGTCTTGAATCGACAGCGCGGACGCAATCACCAATATTTCCGCCATACAGTCGTGCTTCTTCGCCGCCAGCAAAATGCGCGCGATTTTCGGGTCGATGGGCAGGCGCGCCATTTGTTCGCCGAGTTTGGTTAAGCGGTAGCGGGGAGGGGCGACGATATTGCCCGAAGCGTTTTGAAGGTCGTCTGAAACGGTTTTGTCGTTTGTCAGATTGTGTCGGGTATGAATGCCCGAGCCGCGTGCTTGATTTTTAGTGTTTTGCATGGTCTTGTAGGTCGGGCGTTCATGTCCGACGTGGTCTCAATTTATATTGTTTGTAGGTTTGCGCCGCCTTATTGCGGATAAACATATTCCGCTTTGCCGTTGCGGATGTTCAGGCTGCCTGCATCGCCTGTGATCAGATTGCCAGTTACCGAGCCTTCGGTGCAGCCTGAAATCTTCATATCGTAGCCTAGCGTGTGAATCAGGAAAGTTGAAAGCTGCTGGTGGAAGGCAATTTCACAAGGCGCAAAGGCTTGGTTGGCGGATTGCTGCACGGCGGCATCAGGGCTGTATAACACCAGCGGTACGATGTAGCTGTCGGGATGTACCGTGCCTTGGTTGAAGGTGTCTTTGTGCACATACTGCCCGTGGTCTGAGGTATAGACAAACAACCAGTTGTTTTCAGGCTGTTTTTGCAGCTGCTGGAACACGGTTTGGATCATTTGGTCGGTTTTGTGGATGGTGCTGTCGTATTTGTCCACGATATTGGCTTCGCCGAATACCTTATCCTGTTGTTGCAACAGCGCGCCGTATGGGACGTGAGAACCGCGTTGGTGCAACACAATAAAATGCTTGCCCTGCTGCAAATTGATTTTGTCGAACAGCGGCAACAGCTTATCGTCGGGCATATTGTCGCCGTTGCGGTAGCCGAGTTGGGTCGGCTGAATCAGATGGTCGATCCACTTTTTGCCGATCAGGTTCAAAATCGCCATCTCGTTTTCTGCTTGCGCGCTGTAAAAATACGTTTCGTAACCCTGCTCTTTGGCGAGGCGGAACATATTGGTATCGCCGCTGCTGATTTGCTCGTAGCCGTTGGCATGCGGTATGGCATTGAAAAAGCTGGGCAGGGAGACTGCCGTCATCAAAGCGGCGGAATAGCTTTGTTTCACAATCGGCTTAAAGTCGGCTTGCGACAGTTGGGTCAAAAACGGCGAAGTTTCGCGTCCGTAGCCAAACAATTTCAAATGCGCCGCGCTTTCGCTTTCTCCCATAATCAGGATGATATTTTGAATACTGCCTTGTCCCATTTTGCTTGGCGAAGGCTGTTTGAAAACAGGAATCTTGCTTAAATCAAACAATTGATACGGCAATACGCGCCCGACAAAATAGCCGAAGCTGAAATAATTGGCTTTGACGCGGCTATATGTCGGTTTGGGCGAAATACCGTGTTCTTGCGTCGTACTGAATGAACGTCCAAAAATCAGCAACATCGCTGCAGCGAACAATATATCGGCGGCAAAATGCGTCTTGCGGCGGAACTTGGCAAGGCTGCAAAACAACACGACTTCCGCCACACCCCACAACGCAGGCAGCCACAACTTATCCAACATCGACGCGCCCGCACTGCCGACTTCGGTAACCTCTTTCAGCATCAGCCAATAGTTAATACCCGTCATCCAACTTTGATAAACCGCATAATGCACATTGTTGGCAATGATGCTGAGCGCGAAAAACAACGCAATCAGCAACCGTGAAGCCTTATAACGCGCAAACAGATACAGCGCAGCAATTACAAATGTCAGCGCAAACGTTTCCGCCATTTTCGCAGCCGGCAGGGTTTCAATCCCGAATACAAAGCGATAGGCGATTTCGCTGGCAGTAAGTAGAGATGAATACAGAAAGAGAACGAAAAGGGATTTTTTCATAATGGGAAGTTCATAATAAAAGTTGCAGGCTGGGTTTGGGGGCTCGGCAACGGTATTCTTTACAGCTATCTGTTTACAGATTGTTTTTCAAAAAACGAGAAGTAAATTTTAAATTCATAGAATGTCTATCTTAAAATCATTAAATATCAATAAATTACAAAATATCATAAAATATCAAAATTTATCAACTTTTTATCAATGGAACTTTTGCTACGAATTTTTTATGATGCTACCTATCGTCATGGGGGTAATCATGAAAAAATTTAGCACCAATTCAAAAATCAATTCTTTTATTCATTCACTACTAAATAGGGGGTGGAAAATACAAAATAGGAAAAAGCACAATATTTTGGTAGCACCAAATAACCGTAGAATTGCAATCCCATCAACACCAAGTGATTGCAAAGCAATTCACAGTTTCACCAAGCAGATTAAATATCTTTTTCAGGAGTAGAACTAAAATGAGCAATAAACAAGCCAATCATCAATCAAACATGAGCAATGCTAATAAAGGCACGTCAGGAACAAATAAAACGTATTCACAAAATCAGGGAAATCGTGGCTGGCAGATGAATCCACAAAATCCTGTGAATAGCGGTAAAGGCAAAAAATAGCCTTTGCCTTGCCTATAAATGGCGATATTATACTTGGTATCGCCATTTTAATTGGCATATTGGGGGTATTATGGAAAACAAACAAACTGAAAAGACAGAAACACAATCTGAAAAGACAAAGAAAAAGCCATTCAAGCAGACGAGAGAACTCGTCAGATTGGCATTGAATAATGGTTGGACGCAAACTGAAATTGCCAAAACTTGCCGTACACAGCAATCAGTTGTGAGTGCATGGAGTAAGGGTGAAAAATTAGGCACAGAGCAGCAGCTAAAACCTTTATTGGATTTATTCGGATACAAGTTACGTAGGAACACATTCAAGCTGTATTGGCGCAAAAATTCAGAGACATCTAAAATTGAATTTATTAAAGTAGAAGGAAAAATAATTTTTAGTCTTCTTATTAGTAAAAAAGAAGGCTATAATAAATTTGTACCAAAATATAAATTTATCATTCATTATCAAGGGAATGAACAATTTTATATAATCTTAAAAGAGAAAATTTATGGCGATTATGATAAAAGTTTAGAAGCAGCGACATGGCAAACTATTTTAAATCAATCAATAGGAATTAGCGAGTTACTTCGCTTTTTTGATAAATTAAGTAGTAAAGATATTGAAAATATAGATGGGTTTTGGTTGGAATTTTGTCGTACCTTCCCTGGATATACTCAATCTTTACCTTTTCTCATTCGGCAAGCCTTGTTAAATCATGGATTCTCTGTAAACGATATTATTGAATATCAGGCTTCATGGTAAAATACCTTAAACCCCCAAGGCAGGAAAGCAGCCTTAAATAAAATGCTATCCATTGGGCAGTATTAAGCCTGACGATTTATCATCATGATTATTGATTAAGCCCTATGAAATGCCTGTTTGCATTCATAGCGCAAAGGTAAATCAAAATCTCGGCTTACAACTGTTGCTGTGAATACAGCTAGGAGAAAGGGAAACCGAATACCTGAAACACCGTTGTAAGAATTAGGGTCAGGGGTGGGTCAAAAACCAAGCCGTCAGTTAGCTGACCGCTTGGTTTTCTACGTTTAAGTCATCTGAACTTTATTCAATTTAACCTTAAAAGTGCAGGCTGCTTCACATTTTCAGGTAGCCTGTTTTCAATCTAATTCTCCTCCACAGCCCCCAATTCCAATAACACCTGCAATCCATCATTGATATACCGCGAATCGGGCATTTCTAAAAACGGGAATGCTGCCACATCGCCCAGTTTCAACGCTGCCATGCGCAGGATGACGGCGGCCAGGTTGCTGCGGACGATTTCAGGGTCGGTAAATTCGGTGCGGCTGTTGAAATCTTCTTCTGAAAACAGTCGGATACACACGCCTGCGGAGACGCGTCCGCAGCGGCCGGAGCGTTGGCGTGCGGCGGCTTGGGAGATTTTTTCGACATGAAGCTGCTCCACTTTCGCCCGTGCGGAATAGCGTTTGACGCGCGCGAGGCCGGTGTCGATGACGTATTTGATGCCCGGCACGGTGAGCGAGGTTTCGGCGACGTTGGTTGCTAACACGATGCGGCGTTTCGCGCCTGTGGGGTGGAAGATTTTGTGCTGTTCGGCGTGCGACAGGCGTGCGAACAGAGGAAGGATTTCGTCGTTGCGGCGCAGTGTGGATTTGCGCAGGGCTTCGGCGGCTTCGCGGATTTCGCGCTCGCCCGGCAGGAATACCAAAATATCGCCTTCGCTGTGTCGCGCCAATTCGTCCGCCGCATCGACAATCGCATCCGTCAGCTCCACTTCCGCGTCGTCTTCGTCTTTGCTGGTCAGCGGGCGGTAGAGGATTTCGACGGGGTAGGTGCGCCCGCTCACTTCCAGCACGGGCGCGCCGTTGAAGTGTTGGGAGAAGCGTTCTGCGTCTATGGTTGCCGAGGTGATGATGATTTTCAAGTCGGGGCGGCGCGGCAGCAGTTGTTTCAGGTAGCCCAAGAGGAAGTCGATGTTCAGGCTGCGTTCATGTGCTTCGTCGATAATAATTGTGTCGTAGGCGGCGAGATAACGGTCGGTCTGGGTTTCCGCCAGCAGGATGCCGTCGGTCATCAGCTTGACGCAGGCATCGCGCGAGGTGTGGTCGGTAAAGCGCACCTTATAGCCCACCGCGCTGCCGATTTCCGATTTCAGCTCTTCGGCAATCCGCTCTGCCACCGAGCGCGCGGCCAAACGGCGCGGCTGGGTATGCCCGATCAGCCCCGCCGCCCCGCGCCCGAGTTCCAGACAAATCTTGGGCAACTGCGTGGTTTTGCCCGAACCGGTTTCGCCGCAAATAATCGTTACCTGATTTTCGGCAATGGTTTTTTTGATTTCTTCGAGCTTCTCGTGAACGGGCAGGGTGTTGTCGAATTCGGGTTTGGGCAAGGCGGCCAAACGCTTCAAAAAGATTTCATGCGATTTTCGGTATTTTTCTTCGACTTTGGACAAGCCGCCGTATTTGTTGGGATTTTTGAAGGCGGAACGAAGGAAATGGCGGTCTTTTGAGAGGGTTTGGGAGAAATCGGGGGATGGCATGGTACGGGCGGATATCGGTGAAAATAAGAAAGGTAGTATTATAGCAAACTGGCTTTGCCTAATCGTTATGGGTACTATGGAGACCTCTATTGCAGGCAGACTGTATTGTTTAATGAAAAGGAATATTTATGAAAAAAGTTTTATGTTTGGTTTTGGCGATGAGCATGGGCAGCGTGGCATTCGCCGCGGAGTACCGAACGAAACAGCCCATTGCTTACGATTGGCTGAAAATCAACGGCAATCAGTTCAATATTGAATCTGCCAACGAGCGCGGACATATATGTAGCGCAAAAGGCAAGATGGATAAGAATAAGGTTTGGAAAGATGGGGAAGGCTGCCAAATATCGTTCCAATTCAAGGGGGATGAGGTAAAAGTGGATGCTGAGGGCTGCGACAATTATTGCGGCGCGGGCGTATCTTTCCCATCGGATTATTACAAGTTGCCGCAGGTTTGCTCCCAACCAAGCGTCAAACAGATGGAAAACCGTTTTCAGACGACCTTGCGTTCAGGAAAATTCGAACAGGCAGCAGGCATCAAACAAAATTATCTGAAACAGTGCGGCGATTTCCTCAATCCGATTGAAACAGTGACCGCAGCCAACGATGCTGCCGATGCGTACCGTCAGGCAAACAACAAAGCCGCCTGCATTCAAATTTTAGATGCGGTGCAGGATCATTATGAGAGCGAATTGTTGGATAAGGACTTGGTGAATAAGATTAATGTGCAGATGGAGCGTGATAAAGTTTTGCGCCAACAATGTAGCTAAACGCTGATAAACAGGTCGTTAGAAGGTCGTCTGAAAGTCAACTTGTACTTTATGACGGCCTTTATTATTGCCGTTGGTCGTAAAAATTGCTCGTTTGGCATATTTATTACAAAGTCATATTGTTTGTACTTAGAATGCGTTCCTGTCTTCCTCAGATAACAATTTTAAGAACAACATTATGAAAAAATATCTTGCTTTGATTTGTGTTGCAGCCTTATCTGCCTGCGGTGGCGGCAGCTCTTCCCCCAGTACGCAATCTACTCCGACACAAAATCCGAATTCTGCCCAATCCCTGCCCGCGGCAACCGTTGCTTCTGAATTGCCGGTATCTGCTAAGTCGGAAAAACCGGAATCCGGCAAACAATTTTTCAGCGGAACCAATTCTTCTGATTCCGCAGTGGCATTCAATCATGCCGATTGGAACAAAATCACCATCGAAGGCGTAGAGGTCGATCTTGCAGCCGTACAAGGCGAGAGTTTTAAAAACGGCTGGCGAGACAGCGTCGGCGGTTCCGAGAATAAACGCCTTGCCAATTTTGGCGGCAACTATGTCCTGCACCACAGCACACCCGATGCGGTTGCCGGTATCGTGAAGACCGAATCGCAAAACAATTATGCGTTCTTCAACGGCAATTTTACCCGTGAAGCAGAAATGCCGAAAATCGGACAGGCTGTTTACGACGTATCGACCGTCAGCGTGCGCGGTACTCTGGCGCAGGGATACGGTACAGGTCGTCTGACTGCCGATTTCGAAAGCAAAAAAGTCAGCGGCAGCCTCGGCTATTTCAATAAAACGCTCACCGTTGATGCGGATATCAACGGCAACAGATTTTCTTCCGTCTCCCCGACGGCAGAAATACACGGCGGTTTCTTCGGTTCCGCAGCCGCAGAGACAGCAGGTGTTTATCAGGTCGGTAAAATCGTAGGGACGTTTGCCGGTCAAAAACAATAAAAAGTGAAAGTTGCATTTACTTTTTTACAAGGGGTGTAGACATTCAAAATTCCAAGGCTTTCGGTATAAATATCGGATGCGTAGCAACGGCACGGTAAAGTTGGTCATCTTACGGGCCTTGTTACTCAAGAAGAAAGTATTTAAAAACGAAAAAAGCGCAGAGTTTTGAATGGTCAAACCACCCCAAGGGGAAAGGTCGTCTGAAAACGGTTTGGTTATCCGTTTTCAGACGACCTATTTTTATGGAGGGTTCACAAAGGCAATGTTGAAGCATTCGCAAGCAGTTGCAGTGAAAAGAAAGAGCGGTTTTGTCGCAATTCCTCTATATCGGTTACAATCCGTTTTTTCCCCTAAACCAATATTCCAAAGCACACAATTATGCTGAAAATCATCTCCGCCAACGTCAACGGCATCCGCTCCGCCTACAAAAAAGGATTTTACGAATACATCGCCGCATCGGGTGCGGACATTGTTTGTGTGCAGGAACTCAAAGCGCAGGAAGCCGATTTGTCCGACGAAATGAAAAATCCGCACGGGATGCACGGCCATTGGCATTGCGCCGAAAAACGCGGTTACAGCGGCGTAGCGGTGTACAGCAAACGCGCGCCTGACAATGTGCAAATCGGTATGGGCATTGAAGAATTCGACAGGGAAGGGCGGTTTGTGCGCTGCGATTTCGGCAAGTTGTCGGTGATTTCGCTTTACCTGCCCAGCGGCACCAGCGCGCCGGAGCGACAGGAATTGAAATACCGTTTTTTAGACGCGTTCTATCCCATGCTTGAAGCCATGAAAGCGGAAGGACGCGACATTGTTGTTTGCGGAGACTGGAATATTGCCCACCAAAACATCGACTTGAAAAACTGGAAAGGCAATCAGAAAAACTCAGGCTTCCTGCCGGAAGAGCGCGAATGGATAGGCAAAGTCATCCATACGCTCGGCTGGACGGATATGTGGCGCACGCTCTATCCCGATAATCCGGGCTACACTTGGTGGAGCAACCGCGGACAGGCGTATGCGAAAGATGTCGGGTGGCGCATCGACTATCAGATGGTTACGCCTGAACTCGCCGCCAAAGCGGTGTCCGCGCATGTTTATAAAGACGAGAAATTTTCCGACCATGCACCTTTGGTCGTGGAGTACGACTATGCTGCCCAATAAAGTTTTCGGCAAATACGATTGGAATGTGAACGGTAAAACCGGCATAGGCGCGGCATGGGTAGTCGCCGCGTTTGTACTGCCTATGCTGGTGTGGACGATATTCATGCTGGCGCGGATGTCCGGCTGGGTTGAAATGACCCGCGCAAATCCGCTTTGGGCGTTGGTGTGGCTGCTGTTTTCGCTGCCCTGTATTCTGATTGCCGCCAAGTGTTTCGGTTGGAAAGGCTGGCGGTTGATTGCCAACATCCTGATCTGCCTTGCCACCTGCGCCGTTTTAAGCGCTCCCGCCGCGATCTTGATTACCTATACGCTCAACGATTTGCTCAAATAGGTCGTCTGAAATGCGAACTTTCGAACTTGAAGACCTGACGCTGTTTTTGATACGCGACGCGGACGAAGCGGAAATGTGGATAGACCGCTGGGCGGTCAGCTATCCCGTCGTCCAAACCGCTGCCGCTTCCGCTAACCAAAGCATCGCCCAATGGCAGGCAAACATTCAGACAGCGTTTGAAGGCATCAGCGGCGAACACATCGCCGTCGTCGCCCACGGCGCAGGCGTATCCGCCTTTTTAGCGTGGCTCTACCAAACCGACATCCTGACGCAGAAAAAAATCGTCAACATCATCCTCGTCTCGCCGCGCCCCGAAGCCTTCCCCGACGATGAAATACACACCTTCCGGCGAGTCCGTTGCCCCTGCCGCACCGCGCTTGTCATCGCCGAACAAAACGGCACACCGCGCAACTGGGCGGAAGAACGGGCAAACCTGTGGAACGCCCGCCTCCTCCTGTCGCCACACTCCGGTACGCTCAACGGCGCACTCGGCGGCTGGCAATGGGGCATGAAGCTGATGCAGGAAATGCTGTTGAGTTGACAAAACGCTTGCAGCAATAAACAGAAAAGGTCGTCTGAAACTGGAAATCAGGTTTCAGACGACCTTTTCGCAGGCAAGTATAGTGGATTAACTTTAAATCAGGACAAGGCGACGAAGCCACAGACAGTACAGATAGTACGGCAAGGCGAGGCAACGCCGTACTGGTTTAAAGTTAATCCACTATAACAGTTTCGGGTAAAATACGGCGGTTCGCCAATCATCCGAAAGAATCCCATGTATTCCTTAGCCCGCAGCCTGTTGTTTAAACTCGATGCCGAAAAAGCCCACCATTTCACCCTCGACGCACTCAACAAAGTGTACAAACTCGGTTTGCTTCCGATTTTCGACAACCGAACCAAGCCCGTCAAACTCATGGACATCACCCTGCCCAATCCGGTCGGGCTTGCTGCCGGACTCGACAAAAACGGCGAATACATAGACGCATTGGGCGCGCTCGGCTTCGGCTTCCTTGAAATCGGCACGGTAACGCCCAAACCGCAGCCCGGCAACCCGCAACCGCGCCTCTTCCGCGTTCCCGAACACCAAGGCATCATCAACCGCATGGGCTTCAACAACCACGGCATAGATGCCATGATTCAAAACATCGAAAAAAGCCGTTATCAAGGCGTATTGGGCATCAACATCGGCAAAAACGCCGGCACCCCCATCGAAAACGCCGCCGACGACTATTTAATCTGCCTCGAAAAAGCCTACGCACACGCAAGTTACATTACCGTCAATATTTCCTCACCCAACACCAAAAACCTCCGCGCACTGCAAGGCGGCGACGAACTGAGCGCGCTACTCGAAGCCCTGAAAAACAAACAGGCGCAGCTTGCTGCCGCGCACGGAAAATACGTCCCACTCGCCGTCAAAATCGCTCCCGATTTAGATGAAGCACAAATCGAAGACATCGCCCACGTTGTCCAATCCGTCGAAATGGACGGCATCATCGCCACCAATACCACCATCGACAAATCAAGTCTCGGCAGCCATCCGTTCGCAAATGAGCAGGGCGGTTTAAGCGGTCTGCCCGTGCGCGAAAAAAGCAACCAAGTGCTGAAAACATTGGCGGGACACATAGACGGCAAGCTGCCGATTATCGGCGTAGGCGGCATCATGAACGGTAAGGACGCCGCAGAAAAAATCCGCCTCGGCGCAACCGCCGTCCAAGTGTACAGCGGCATGATTTATAAAGGTCCGGCATTGGTGAAGGAATGTCTGGCAGCGTTGAAGTAAGGGAGGCTTTTAGGAAAAAAGGTCGTCTGAAACCCTAGATTGGGTTTCAGACGACCTTTTTCAAATGAATTATTGTAAATAATTTTAGGATTTTCTTAGGATGCAATTTGAAATATATATTCACATATATGACAATAATAATTATATATACCATTAGGATTAAACCTTAGAATGGAAAATATATTGAAATCGCATATAATTATGCTTGTTAGTATAACAGTAATATTTTTTCTCTTGCAAAATAAGATGAGGATGCAACAAAATAATCCAATTATTCCGCTTAGTATTTCTATAAAATATAAAAAAAATATGCCATATATTCCTAAAATAAGTTTTGAAGTGATAAATTGTATAAATATTATCAAGGCTGGTATTGTAAATATTATTTGTAATAATAATATTTTATAATAGCTTTCCGTATTGAAATATTTAGTCATATTATTTAACTCTATCATGTTTCTTTAACTGATTGTAAAGATCACTAGTGCTTCCCAGGCTATCGATAAATCCCCAAAATCCATGTGTATAAATCTTAAAACTTTTATAGCCAATAGGATGCATAATATTCTTAGAAATTCTACTTTAAATTTTATCCGTAATGCCTGTCCCAGCTTTTTACTATTAGGATGGGTCTTTACATTAAAACGTTACGATTTTTATTTAGGTATATTCTCATAACAAATAAGCAGGTTGGAGTGTCATTCAACAAGGTCATCAAATTACCTAAAAATGTCAGGCTCCCAGCCCCTTTACCTGTTAATCAGGTAAAGAAATTATATTCAGTTTCAAATTAATCAACCAGATTATGAGAACAAATAAGGTTCCGTAATACATTCCATACATGAAACTCCTCAATTGACTTGTTTTTCTTTCGGTATGAATAAATCCTCCAGAGAATAATAAACAAAATAAAAACATAAAATAAAAAAATGGTTCATGAATAAGTAGCATTAATAGAGTTATTGTCCATATTGCAGTATATATATAAAAATAATTACGGAATATAAAATTTCTTTCGAAGAAATTCATATCTTTCATTCTTTTTCTCAGTTCTACGTCGTTTTTCCACTCAATAACAAGAAAAATAAAAAGAGTGAATAAAGCAATACTTGGCAAGTAAATATTAATAAGAGAATTGATGTCCATTTTTTAGTATGTGTAGAAAATATAATGATTTTTTTTGCATGATAAACCTGAGATGAGACTTGAATCCGAAGTAGTCTAATGTGTTTTAACAGTATTTGAAGGACAAAGCGCTAAAGCATTCTCGGATCGGAGTGATATAAACATATAATGTACTAGATCAGGATTGTTTGAATAGTATTTACTGACTAAGTAAGGCGAGTTGTTTGAATAAAAATAACAATATAATTTACCATTATCCAAAAAAGGTTGTATTTGGGAAGTTGGAATATTGAAGTCTTTTAAATAGTCTATCCCTTTAGAGGTTATAGGATAAAGTTGGGAAAAGGGTATTTCATCCGCTGTATTTGCTTCAAAAATAACGATCATTCCACTTGTTTCAACAAAAGTCCTCAAGAATATATTGCGACTGCTTTTGGGAAAAATATCAATGTACCAAGAAAATGATTCTGAATTTAAGAATTCATCAGGTGTGTGATAATAGTAATCACGATAATAACTATAATCAAACATAAACATTAACGATGCTATTATTACAGTCAAAAACCCAATAAAGATTAAAGTTAATTTAATAAATTTCTTCATGGATGCACCTTTTAAAGACGAATTTCTGTTTTAATCAAAGGACTGTCACGGATAACTAAGGAAATTCAGTTCAAAGCAGACTTATTACTATGAGGAAAAGCCTCTAAGCTCGTACGAGCTAAATAATACATCGAAACGATTTGTTGCAGGTGTGATTACCAGAGTAGCAAATAGCAGCCCGCATTGTGAACGGTATTTGAGGAATGTAGTTGCTGCTGAATTACATTTTTCGAGAAACATTTAGATTGGAATAAAACTCAGGTTTCGTGGTTAAAAGTCCTAGGTATAGCCTGAAGCAGATACTTTCCAATTTTCAATTGAGTCAGTCATTTAAATAAATTCACATATGAATTCCAAGGCATATAAACCCTAAAAGAAACCATAAAAATAGGGATGTGGAAACGAATACTTTCCCTAAGATTTTCTTTCTCAAATTTAATCCTTTGGCAAATAAAACGACTATTAATCCTAAGAAAAATATGAGAAATAATCCCCCTTGTAGTATGCCTGTTTTAAAAATATAGGGGAAGCAATATGGCAATCCAATATACCCTGCTTTCAGAAAAAGATAAATGGTGTCTCCGAGTGCCAAATATATAATCAAATAGGGGAAAAGAAGTGCCAATAGCCAATAAAATAAGTTTTTCATTTATTGTTCTTTCTTGTGGCGTTGAGATTCTTTATAGGCTGTAATCTAGATAATTAGTTATCTTTGCTTTTCAGTGTCAGAGAATGTGTTTTAGGTCGTCTGAAAGTTTTTCAGACGACCTTTGTGAAAGTTGGGTTTTCAATCCAACCTACGCTTGCTGTCGGGGGAGTTGACGAAAAATCCTTTAAAGGAACTTTGTTTACAAGGTTCTTCTTTATAAATGCTGATATTCGGCTATTCTATCTCGAAAATATTTTTCCTTCTCTTCATCTTTTGGAAAATCCTTAAAGCCAGTTCTATAAATTTCTGCCAACACTTTCATTGATTGTATTTGTCCGCTGTTTGCAGCTTTTTCAAACCATGTCACAGCTTCTTTCTTATTTTGTTTAATGTAAGTACCATGCCAAAGCTGTATGCCAATATTATGTTGCGCATCCATATCTCCTAATTTTGCGGCTTTCAGATAATATTCGTGGGCTTTTGTATTATCCTTTTCAAATACATCTCCTTTCTCATAAAGAGTAGCCAAGATAAACATAGCATGAGGAGACTGCTTTTCAGCGGCACGTATCAGTAGCTGTTTGGCTTTTTCTGTATCTTTTTTTACTCCTCTCCCTTGCAAATACAGAAAAGCGAGATTAGCTTGCGCATGTGGTTCGCCTAAGTTAGCGGCTTTTTGTGTCCAAAATATTCCTTCTTTTAAATTGCCGGTTTCGATATGATAAAAACCCAACTGAGTCATCCCAAGCAACACGCCGCTTTTTGCGCCCAGTTCGGCAAGTTGTATTGCCATCAAGCGGTCAATCTTAACGCCTAGCCCATAATAATACATCCTGCTTAAATTCACTTGAGCTACTGCTACTCCCAGCTGGGCAGCTTTCAAATACCACTCATAAGCTTTACTGTTGTCTTGCTGAACTCCAAAACCTAAACGGTAATATTTTCCCAAATTATTCATAGCCTCAGGATACCCATTATTGGCAGCAAGATTGGTCCAATAAAAAGCCTGTTCTGGTGATTGTGAAACACCTATTCCATTCTCGTATAGCGTCCCTAAATTGAATTGTGCATTAATATTGCCCTGATCAGCTGCCATACGAGTAAGTTGTGCCGATTTCTCAAAATCTAACGGAACCCCCTCGCCTTTCATATAATGAACACCTAACACCATTTGTGCATAAGCATTGCCTTGTTCTGCGCATGAGTTCAATTTTGGGATATCTTCAATCGGTACATATTCACACTCTTGTGCTACTAATAGTTTTTTTGGGGTAGGTTTGTCCGAATTTTTATCAAAATTTGATCCTGTACAGCCTAAAAGCGTTACACAGAATAATAAAGTGGATAGAGGTTGTTTGATATCTATCATGTAAATAACCTTTATTTAAATTGGGTGCAATACATTAGTTGTAAACAGCCAGTAGCAGAGACCCCTGTATTAGCTCCACCTGCTGGTCTTGCAGAAATTGTTTGCGTACCTAAATCTATAGCTTTATTAGTAGATGCAAGACTTTGACATATGGCACCAGTGGCGCCAACTCCTCCAGAGACGGTTGCATTACCGCACCCCGAAACTAAACCAGTCCATCTGGGGGGAGGATTGAGGGCTTATACACAATCTGTCCTGAAGCTGTGGCTCCTACTTTTGGTCCTCTGCCTCCACTCCAAACACTAAATATTTAATTAGATAAGGAAAAAGAAGTGCCAAAGAGGTTGTATTTTAGGTCGTCTGAAAGTTTTTCAGACGACCTTTGTTTAAATCTAACTTACACTTTCTTATTTGGATTGTGCTTGTTATTTAGTGAATGATTTTAAAAATATAATCACGAACCAAACACATGTAATATCCATAAAAAGAATTGCAGGCATATGAACTTAAGGTATATGCACTGAATAACAATGTAAAGATACTTATGAGTACTGAAATTGCTAGGGTTTTTATATCTCTCATAAAGAGTAAATTTATCAGAGTAGCTACTGAAAACAGACTTGCAATATAGCTTGATAATTTAATGAATGTAAGTAAATATGAAAACAATTCTGCATCCATCACTATTGTTATTTTTATGAGCCATACGGTCAAAAATATCAATGACGGAAGATTTAGTAAAATTTGAGCAATCAGTAAGAAGTAATTTTTTTGCTTCATTTTATTCACGCTTTTTAAGTTGATCATGAATGTCTTGCGTTCTCCCTTTACTATCCCACCAGCCTCCCAACCCGTCTGTATCTATTATAAAGGGCTTATAACCCTTATGATGTGGCACTAGGTTCCCTGTCAGCGATACAGTATTTTCTACGTCTGCACCTCTACAAAAATGAGAACCTTCTACTATGATGTCTGAATTAGATAAAACACTAAACGTTTTCTTCGTGGCTACATTGGTGCAGCTGTAAGTACATAGCTTTCTGCCATCCCTGTAGCCTCTTCCTCCTCCTCCCTCTTTTTCATCTGCGATACAGTTGTATTTTGCCAGTCCCAAAGTATCGAGCCATACAAAAACATTTGGAGCGAACGCATACAGACTCTCTCCCCCCAATAGCTTAATCGGATCCTGCTGCGTAAACCGCCCAATATCCGGATCATAGTAGCGGAAGAAGTTGTAATGCAGCCCTGTCTCTTCATCATAATACTGATTTTGCAGACGGAAGGGTTGATGTATATCCAGTTTCAGACGACCTTCTTGGGTCAGTTTGCCCCAGCCGCTATAGTCGCCGCTCCAAACAATATTGCCTTCTCCATTGGTCATCTCGCGTGGGATACCGATTTGATCGTTGTGGTAATACAGGATTTCTCGTGCCTTATCTGAGCCATTGTAGGTGGTGATTTGGGCAAGGGGTTCATAGTTTCGGTCTTCGGTATAAATATAGGTGTAGGTGCGGTCTTTGCGGTGCTCCTGTAACAAGCGGCTGCCGTCCCATAGGTATTGGATTTCATTGCCGTCAGGATGGACTTTTGCTATGCGGCGGCCTATGGGGTCGTAGCGGTAGCGATATAAGACGGCGTTTTGTCCGGGGCGATGGATTTCGGCTTCGGTCAGTTGGTTATCGGCATTGTAGCGGTAATGTTGGATTTCACCGTCATTTTGCTGTTTCTCGATAAGATTGCCCAACGGGTCGTAGCGGTAATTGGTACCTTGGTATTGGGTAAGGCGGTTGCCGCCGATTCTGCTTCCATCGGTAAGGTTATGTGCAGGGTCGTAGCGATAGTGCTCGTCTGCGCTTTGGGTAATTCTGCCCAGTGCGTCATAGGTGTAATCCCTGCTGCCGTTGGTTTGGTCTTCGGTACTGACGAGGTTGCCGGTAGTGTCGTATTGGTAACGGCGACCGATAAGGACGGCAGGGTCTGCTTTGTTGTGGCTGTTCGGTTGGGCGATTTGTTGTTTCAGACGACCTAATGGGTCAAGTTGAAATTGGGTATTCAGCTTGCCAATATTCCGCTCGACTGGGCGATGCAGAGCATCACGCTCGATATCAGCAAGGGTGGTGCCATCGAGGTTAATATGGTGCAGGTGTCCGCTGCCGTAATACAGGCGGTTTAAAACTTCACCTGTAGGCAGGATGGTTTGGATGCGGTTGCCCAGTACGTCGTAACGGTGTTCGGTAATCTGTGCAGCGACATCTTTGGATTGTGAACGGCTGATACCGGACGAAAGAGGTTCATTCAAGTGAATGAGTTGTTCTTTAATCAGTCCGTTGTGATCATAGCCGAAGCGAAGCTCGCTATGGGCGTTGTGTGCTTGGATCAGACGGTTAAGTTTGTCGTAGCGGTAGTGAGTGCTCAGGATTTCGCCACCGTCTAGATGACTGTCTTTCTGACGGATGCGTCCGATACGGTCGCGGTGGTAGGTGATCGTCCGTAGCGGGCGAGTACGCACGTCAATGTTCCCAGACGTGTATTCTTCTTCGCGTATGAGTTCGCCGGCAGGGTTGTAGGTGTAACGTGTCATTTTGCCGTCAAAGCCGGTCTCGCGGATCAGGCGGTCGCGTTCATCGTATTCGAAGGTATAGCTGTCGCCGTTTTCGTTGACGAGGGTTTTCAGACGACCTACGGAATCGTAACGGTATTGGAATGCACCACCCAGCGCGTTGTAGCGGATAGTTGGTTTGCTGTCATTGTCGTAATCGTAGGCGGTACGGTTGCCTTCGGCATCAGTCAGAACACTCAGTCGACCAGCATGATCGTAGCTGAAGTGCTCACTGCTACCATCCGGATAGTCAGTACGCAATGGTTTCCTATTTTGGTAATGATAGTGCGTGGTGTGACCAGCAGCATCGGTAATACTTTCGAGTTTGCCCTCATCGTTATAGGTATAGCGGGTTTGCTGACCGGAACAGTCGGTTTGAGTGCTCAGGCGGTGGTGCAGGTCATATTCGAAAGTATAAGTATTGTTTTTTGCATCGGTAATTTGGGTAATTTGCCCATTTTCGTTGTAACGGTAACGGGTTGTATTGCCTTTGCTATCGCTTTGGGTCGCAGGTAATCCTTGTTCGTTGTACTCAATCAGAGTCTTTTGATTGTGCGGGAGGGTAATCTCTACCGGTCGGCGTTCTTGGTCATAACGGATGTGCTGGTTTTGTCCGCCTTCTCCACCAACAAAGGTCAGCAGCCCGCATTCGTTATAACGGTAGCGGGTTTCACGTCCCATTTCATCAGTAATTTTAATGGGTCGGCCTAAAGCATCGCGTTCTGTCAAGATACTACTACCATCTGCAAAGACTTTTTTGACGACTTCGCCATGATGGTCGTAATAAAGGTGTTCACTACGCCCTAATGCATCAGTGATTTGGGTATGCCCGTCGGCATAGGCAAAACGCCATTCTTCACCGTTGTCGGTATAGCTGCGCAATACCCGGCCTTGGGGATTGTAATGGTCGTATTGATAGTAGGTATTTAATCCGGCCGTAGTTTGGTGGCGAATCATCATGTGACGGCGGTAGCCGAAACGTCGGTGAACGAAACCTTCGGCATCTTCTACCGCGACAAGATCGCCGTTGTCGTCATAACGGTAACGGACAAGAAGTTCCCGGCCTTCGGGTAGGTTATCGTTATAGCTACCCATACTGGTAAGGCGGTAAACGGGGATCTGCGTTAAAGGGCTGAGATTGTCAAACTCGAACCATATCTCACGTCCCAGTTCGTCAATAACGGTATGAGGTAAGTCGGTATCTTCATTGTAAACAATGCGATAGCCGTTGCCATGGCGGTCGCTTACCTGTGTCAGAACGTAAGTGCCATTACCGCTGCCACTACGATCGGGGTCATTCAAGTGTAGTGGTGAAAATCTATGCCTGTTGCTACCGTCCAGATTACTGATTTGATAGCTGCCATTATCGATTCGTTCGAAGATGATTTGTTCTGCTTCAAACAGAACCTGTCCTTCATCTTCCTCCAGTTCTGGCAGATCAAATGTACGTCCCTGATTATCGGTATAGGTAAAACGACCGTCTTTGCGTTCTAGTTTGGCGCTTAATGTGGTGCGCCAGCCGCTACCCAGCCAACTTTCTTCCAAATCAGAAAAATAGCTGCGACTCCATACAAACGGCACCAATCCATCAAAAGCAAAATCAGTTTCATTCGGTAAAACTTTTATGCCTGAAATAGGATTGACAGGACGACCAATTAATTCGGCAATCTTACAAGGGATACAGGTTTTATCAGTTTTTGCAAAACCATTAAAGAAAAAGCTATCAGAACCGCCCACCGGCATTGCTGGTGCTTTGACGCGAACGATTTTAGGGGAGGCAAGGATGATTTCACCATTTTTTAATTTGATATAGCTTCCGCCTCCGCCACTGATCATTACCTCATCTTGACCAACGATCATTACTTTGGCAGTACTACTGGTCAGCTCAAGGTCTTTTTTTGCGCCAATCTGCATCTTGTTATTTTTTGCCTGTATTTCAACTTTACCTTGGGCTGCATGGATTTTAACGGTTTTATTTTGCGCAAACAGGTTGATGCTTTTTAGAGCGTGTGCAGTAAAGTTCTTGCCGGCACTGATATTACTGTCCTGCATGCTGACCCAGTGGATATGTCCTTGCGCTGTATTCAATATGCTTTGTTTGGTGCTGGCGGCCAGACCGTCAGGAGCGGAAATGACGATTCCCGATTTTTTCAGTTTCTTTAAGTTGCTGTTGATGTGGTTTGCTTGGGCAATGCTTTCTGTTGCAGTATTGCCCGCACGTTTGGCAGCAGTATCTAGTAATTTGGCAGCAATCAATGCTTTTCGCATGCGTCGTATCGCTTTGCCCATCTCTAGAACTTCGCCTTTTGCACCTCCCTGAGCATCCGAGCTGACGAGTATGCCTTTACCTGCACGTACGGCACCCCAGCCGTCGGTTCTGAGTTCGAAGCCTTCGCCGTTCTCTCCGCGTTTTGCCCTGCCGCTGTCGACGATATGTCCGAGGTTGAGTTGGGATTTCTGGTAGTCGGTGGCGAGTTTGATGTGTTCCTGACCTTTTTGGTCTTCCATCCTGAGTTTGTTGTTCGCCCAGGTACGGATGACGTTCCTTGTGTTCCAATCGGCAGGGATATGGTCGGGATGGGCACTGTCGTGCATAACGCCGGAGATATACGGGCGGTCGGGATTGCCTTGGACGAAGGACAGCATGACTTCGGT
>KV797085.1:0-18397 GCA_001809325.1 Neisseria sp. HMSC077D05
TCGAGTGCGCCGATACCGCCTTCCTGATAGGCACGTATCCATCGCCGCAGGCGGGTTCGGGAGATGCCGTAGTGGTCTGCGGTACGCTGTTGGCTGCGTATATGCAGGTAGTGGAGTACGGTTTGGTATTTGAAGTGTAATGTATATTTGCTCATAAAAAAACTGCACCTTGTGAGTTGGAGGGGGTGTGTCCAACTTTTGGGGTGCAGTTCAAACTGGATATCCGGTTTTCAGACGACCTTTTTAATGCCGCTTATTTCAAACAGTCTTACTGCTGCGCGGTAGGCTGGCTAACGGTTTCGCGTTTCAAACCGCCGCCGAGTGCTTTATAGAGGTCGGCGAGGTTTTCGAGGCGGGTGAGCTGGTTGGCAAGCAACGCGGTTTCTGCGCCATAGCTGCTGCGTTCTGCGTCAAGCAGGTCGAGGGCGTTGGATACGCCGTGTTTGTAGCGCAAATTGATAAGGCGCAGGGTGTCGTTGTAGGCGCGGCTTTGTTTGTTTAGCGCGGCGTAGCTCTTGTCGAGTTGCTCGCGTGCGACCAAGGCGTTGGATACGTCTTGGAAGGCGGCTTGTACGGCAGCTTCGTAAGCAACGATTTGCGCCTCTTTACGCAGCTTGGCTACGTCGAGATTCGCTTTGTTGGTACCCCAGTTGAAAATCGGCAGGGTAATGGAAGGTGCGAACGACCAGATGCCCGTACCGCTTTTGAAGAGGCCGCTCAACTCGCCGGACGCGGTACCGACCGATCCGGTCAGGCTGATGGTGGGGAAGAAGGCGGCACGCGCTGCGCCGATGTTGGCATTGGCTTGTTTGAGCGAGTGTTCTGCGGCGCGGATGTCGGGACGGTTGAGCAGAACTTCGGAACTCAAGCCGGCAGGCAGACGGGTGATTTTGAACTGTTTGCTCAAAGGCAGCGCGGCAGGCAGGTCTTCCGGCAGGGGGTGGTTAATCAGGGTCGCCAAGGCATTGCGGGCTTGTTCGCGGTTTTTGACGGCGTTCGCGTAATCGGCTTTGGCGGATTCAATCAGGGCTTCCTGTTGACGCAAATCGACGGCGGAAATCACGCCTGCTTTGTGGCGCATTTGGGAAAGTTTGTAGGTGGTTTCGCGGGTTTTGAGTACACGCTGCGCCAATGCCATTGATTCTTGGGCGTACAGCTCGTTGAAATGGGCTTTGGCAACGGCGGCAATCAGGGCAAGGTGGGCAGCATCGCGGTTCGCGGCTACGCTGAAATAACCTTGCAATGCGGCTTGGCTGTTGCTGCGGACGCGTCCGAAAAGGTCCAGCTCGTACGCTGCCGCGCCCAAACCGACAGTGTATTCGCTGCGGGTAACGCCGCCGCTCAAGCTGCCTGTCCGCGTACCGGTGCCGCTGGCGTTTATGCTCGGCAGCAAGTCGTTGCGGGCAATCATGTATTGTTTGCGGTAGATTTCGGCGTTCAGTGCGGCGGTACGCAGGTCGGTATTGCGTTCCAACGCGATGTCGATAAGGCGGTGCAGGCGCGGGTCGGCAAAGAAGTCCTGCCAGCCCAAGTCGGCGGCGCGAATGCCGTCGTCGAAGGTGTCGTATTTGAAGGTTTCGGCAACTTCGACCTGCGGTTGTTCGTATTTCGGGATCATGGTACAGGCGGACAGCGCGACGGCTG
This sequence comes from Neisseria sp. HMSC077D05, assembly GCA_001809325.1. Taxonomy (GTDB): domain Bacteria; phylum Pseudomonadota; class Gammaproteobacteria; order Burkholderiales; family Neisseriaceae; genus Neisseria. Next base: position 1,645 of record KV797085.1, read on the forward strand.
CGGCGACGGTACTCAATACCGTTTTGAATGTCATTTTGTTCATAAGGATTCCTTGGGGTCGTCTGAAACCGTATTTCGGGTTTCAGACGACCTTTTTGCTAGTGCTTGTTGTCCGTATTTTGATCTTCGTGGGAAATCATGCCTGCTTCGGCAGCGTGTTTCACGGCCATTTCATGTTCGTGCGCGCTTTCCTTAAAGAATTTACGCACAACCACATAGAACAAAGGCACAAGGAACACGGACAAAATCGTACCGATCAACATACCCCAGAACACAGTCGTACCGATGGCACGCCGGCTGGCAGAGCTGGCACCGCTGGCAACATACAGCGGAACCACGCCCAAAATGAAGGCAAACGAAGTCATGATAATCGGACGGAAACGCAGGCGTGCGGCTTCCAGTGCGGCTTCCAGTGCGCTCTTACCCTGAGCTTGCAGGTCTTTGGCAAACTCGATAATCAAAATCGCGTTTTTCGCACTCAAGCCCATCACGGTTACAAAGCCGACTTGGAAGTAAATATCGTTACTAAACGACGGAACGTTGTCCAACAAGGCTTCAAAAATATTGCGTCCGGTAACACCCAATGCCGCACCGACCAAACCCAACGGAATCACGAGGATAACCGCCAGCGGGATAGACCAACTTTCATAAAGTGCGGCAAGCACCAAGAACACGGCAGCAATCGCCAAGCCGTACAAAATCAAGGTTTGCGAACCGCCTTTGGCTTCTTCGCGCGACTGTCCGCCCCATTCAAGGCTGTAACCGCCTTCCATTTCGTCCACCATTTTCTGAACCGCAGCCATTGCCTGACCGGATGAAACACCGGTAGCCGGAGAGCCGGAAAGTTCCATAGCGGGATAGCCGTTAAACCGTACGCTTTGTTCCGTACCGTTTTCCCAAGAAACAGTAGCAATGGTAGAAAGCGGGACAGCGACACCTGAGCTGTTGGGCACAGTCAAGTTCAGGATGTCGGACGGCTGCATACGAGCAGAAGCATCAGCCTGCACCATCACGCGTTGCAGACGACCCTGGTTCGGGAAGTCGTTGACATAAGACGAACCCAAAGAGGAAGCCAGGGTCGTTCGGATGTCTGAGAACGAAATGCCCTGTGCGGCAGCAGCGGCGCGGTCGATGTCGATTTTCAATTGCGGCGCATCTTCCAGACCACTGGCACGGACGGTGCTCGGGTCAAACAGGCCGCTTTCGCGCATTTTGCCGATCAATTCGTTGCGCTTCGCCAGCAATGCGGCATGACCGGTATTGTTGCGGTCTTGCAGGTTGATGGTCAGACCCGAGCCGTTACCCAATTCCATAATTGGAGGAGGCGTAATAGCGATACCGAAACCGTCTTTAAGCGTACCCATCATCATACCGGTCAGCTTGTTTGAAATAGACGTTGCATCGCTGCCCGGAGTTTTACGCTCATTCCAGTCTTTAAGCATGGCAAAACCCATAGCCATATTTTGACCGCTGCCCGAAAAGCTGAAACCGGAAACAGTAATGATATTTTCAATTTCAGGAATGCTTTTCGCCAACTGGGTAACTTGCGCCAGCGTCGCATCGGTACGCTCTTTGGTCGCACCCGCGGGCAGTTGCACGCTGACCATGACGAAGCCTTGGTCTTCGGTCGGCAAGAAAGAAGTCGGCAAGCGCATAAACAGGAATACACCTGCTACTGACAAACCGATATAGACGATCATCATGCTGAAAGTCTTACGCAACACTTTGGCGACCCAGCCTTCGTAGCCGTTCGTCCACTTGTCGAATTTTTTATTGAACCAGCCAAAAAGCCCCTTCTTCTCTTGATGATGTCCTTTCGGAATCTGTTTGAGCATGGTGGCACACAATGCCGGCGTCAGCGTCAGTGCGAGGAATGCGGAGAATGCAATCGATGCCGCCATGGTTAAAGCGAACTGTTTGTAAATATTGCCGGTCGCACCGCTGAACATCGCCAAAGGCACAAATACGGAAATCAGGACGGCGGTAATACCGACCACCGCGCCGGAAATCTGACCCATCGCTTTTTTGGTCGCGGCTTTAGGCGGCAAACCTTCCGTCGCCATAATACGCTCGACGTTTTCAACGACCACAATCGCATCGTCGACCACGATACCGATGACCAATACCATCGCAAACATGGTCAGTACGTTAATCGACATGCCCATATATGAGATGAAGGCAAAACCGCCCAACAGCGAAATCGGCACGACAATGGTCGGAATCAGCGTATAGCGGATGTTTTGCAGGAAGAGGAACATCACCACAAACACCAGTAAAACGGCCTCTCCAAGCGTACTCAACACTTTTTCAATCGAAATCTTAACGAATTTTGAAGTGTCGTAAGGCGTTTTCCAGCTCATGCCCTGCGGGAAGTATTTTTTCAAAACCTCCATTTTTTCCTTTACGGCAGTGGCGGTTGCCATAGCATTACCGCTGTTGGACAACATCACCGCCATACCGGTGGTGTTCACACCGTTCAGACGGGTGGAAGAGGAATAGTCTTCCATACCCAAGCTGACTTTTGCCACATCTTTCAGATAGACATTCGAGCCGTCGGTATTGGATACCAAAATGATGTTGCCGAACTCTTCAGCCGTTTTTAATTGTCCTTCCGCAGTAACGGTCGCCGAAATGGTCTGACCTTCAACGGCCGGTAAAGAGCCGATGGAGCCTGCCGAGATTTGGATGTTTTGTGTTGCAAGCGCATTGGTCACCGTAGCAAAAGACAGGTTGTAGTTTTGCAGTTTTTTCGAGTCAACCCAAATGCGCATGGCACGTTGCGCACCAAACAACTGCACCTTACCTACACCGTCGATACGCTGCAATTCAGGAATGATGTTGCGTTGTGCGTAGTCGTTCATTTCCTCGGTGGACTGTACGTCTGACGAGAGCATCACAATCATCAGGAAGTTTTCACGCGCCTTGGATACGGTAACGCCATATTGCTGCACGGCGGCAGGCAGGTTGCTCAATACTTCGGAAAGTTTGTTCTGCACCTCTACCTGCGCCAGATCCTCGTTGGTTTCAGGCGTAAACGTCAAACTGACCGTACCCGAACCACTGGAGTTGGCGGAAGTGCTCATGTAGTCCAAACCTTCCACACCGTTCATACTGCGTTCGATAACGGCAAGCACGCTGTCTTCCATCACCTGCGCGGACGCACCCGGATAAGTGGCGGTCAGCGTAATGGTCGGAGCGGCAACGGACGGATATTGGGAAACCGGCAAACTCCTAATGCCGATAACACCCAATGCGATAATAAAAATCGCAATGACCCATGCAAAGATGGGGCGGTCGATAAAAAACTTAGCCATTGATGCCTTCCTTATTTAGCTGCGGATGCCGGTTTGGCTTCAGAGGTCGTCTGAACGTCTTTTTTCGCTTCGGAAGCAGCTTTGGGTGCGGCTCCGGCAGCAGATGCGGCAGCCTTTTCGGGAGGTGTCCATTCTTTAGGCGTAACCTTTTTCCCGCCACTCATGGATGCAATGGCGATGCCGTCAACAATGACTTTGTCGCCGTCTTTCAGACCCGCAGTGATCACCCAGTTGGTTCCCTGCTGCTGGGCGACTGTTACCTCGCGCGGCTCCATTTCGCCTTTGGCGTTCACAATCATCACGGTATCTTTCGTACCGCGCGTTACTGCCTGCTGCGGTACGACAAAAGCGTTGTCGGCAGCCACTTGTTCCATCAGGACGCGCACATAAAGACCCGACATCAAAATGTTTTTGTCGTTCGGCACTGACGCGCGCAGCGTGATTTGTCCGGTTGTTTCGTTCACAGACGGATCAGAGAACAGCAAACGGCCTTTGTGCGGATAAACTTCGCCGTTGTCGAACTTGATGCCCACTTCAATCGCGCCGTCCACGCCCGACAATTTGCCCTCGGCAACCTGTTGGCGCAGCTTCATCACTTCGGTCGCAGATTGAGTGATGTTCACATACATAGGATTGGTTTGGCGGATGGTCGCCAGTACGGTTGTATCGCCTGCGTTCAGCAGCGTACCTTCGGATACTTTGGACTGCCCGATGAAACCTGAAATCGGCGCGGTAATACGCGCCCTGTTCAGATTGATACCGGCAGATTTAATTGCCGCCTGAGCCGCTTTGACGCTTGCTTCGGCAGAGCGTTTAGCCATTACCGCCGCATCGTAATCCTGCTTACTGATGGCATCGGCGGCAACCAGCGGCTTGTAACGCGCCAAGTCGGCATTGGCTTTGGCAAGGGTCGCCTGCGCACTTGCCAACTGGGCGCGCGAGCTTTCCAGATTTGCTTCATAGGTGGAGCTGTCGATTTGGTAAAGCGGCTGCCCGGCGCGGACATAGCTGCCCTCTTGGAACAGGCGTTTTTGGATGATGCCGCCTACTTGGGCGCGGACATCCGCCGTACGCAGCGACTCCAAACGGCCCGGCAGCTCAGTCGTCAGCGCGACGGTTTCAGGATGGACGGTAACGACACCGACCACAGGGGGCGGAGCTTCTTTTTGTGCAGCTGCCTGCTGCCCTTTTCCATCTTTTGCACCTTGCGTCGCATCGGTGCCTTTGTTACACGCTGAAAGAGCCAACGCAGTAGCGGCAGCGATTGCCGCCATGCGCATCACCTTAGAAGCATAAGAAGCCATTACTTTTCCTATCTATATAATTGTTATGAGGTTTTACCCTATACTTTGTCATCAGAGCCGATTTTTGGTTCCGAAACAACAATAACCTGCCTCAATATCCGGAGCAGGTCGTCTGAAAATTTATTTTATACTTGAGAGCCAATCTCAATTACGAGTGCCATTATACATACATGCTTGCATGGATACAAAGTATTTTTTATAATCCCCAACATTCCACTTAACTTGAAACAGGCATCATGCGGAAAACCAAAACCGAAGCCCTTAAAACCAAAGAACATCTCATGCTCGCCGCGCTGGAAACCTTCTACCAAAAAGGCATCGCGCGCACTTCGCTCAACGAAATCGCCCAGGCCGCCGGCGTGACGCGCGGCGCGTTGTACTGGCATTTCAAAAACAAAGAAGACTTGTTCGACGCCCTCTTCCAGCGCATTTGCGACGACATCGAAAACTGTATGCAGCAGGACGCGGAAAACAGCCAAGAACAAGAGTGGCCGCTTTTCCTCCGCACCTTGATGCGCTTTTTCACGCGCCTGCAAACCAACGATATCCACTATAAATTCCACAGCATTCTGTTTTTAAAATGCGAACACACTGAGCAGAACGCCGCGGTCATCGACATTGCAGCCAAACACCAAGCCATTTGGCGCGAAAAGATTACCGAAGTCCTGACCAAATCCATCGCCCAACATGCCTTATCCGAAGATTTGGATACCGACATGGCGGTCATCCTCATCAAATCGACGCTGGACGGTCTGATTTGGCGTTGGCTCTCGTTCGGCAAAAATTTCGATCTTGCCCAAACCGCACCGCGTGTGATTGACATCCTCTTGGACAATCTGAAAAACCACCCGCAACTGCGTAAGCAAAAATAACGAACTGCATACAAAAAGGTCGTCTGAAAACACCAGCATCGTATGTTTTCAGACGACCTCTTCTTGATTTGAGCAGGCGTTTCATAATTGTGAATCCACTCGATAGCCAACCAACGCCCTGGTAATGACAACTTAACAAAAACGTCGTCTGAAACCCTGTATTCCAGTTTTCAGACGACGTTTTCTTATTTTCCTATCAACGCGTTACCGGCTTATATTTAATCCGTTTCGGTTTCGCGCCCTCTTCGCCCAAACGGCGTTTCTTATCGGCTTCGTATTCCTGATAGTTGCCGTCGAAGAACACCCATTTCGAATCGCCTTCGCAAGCCAAGATATGCGTGGCGATGCGGTCGAGGAACCAGCGGTCGTGCGAAATGACCATCACGCTGCCGGCAAATTCCAGCAATGCGTCTTCCAGCGCGCGCAGGGTTTCTACGTCGAGGTCGTTGGACGGTTCGTCCAGCAGCAACACATTGCCGCCGCTCAACAAAGTTTTCGCCAAATGCAAACGTCCGCGTTCGCCGCCTGACAATTGACCTGCGATTTTGCTTTGGTCGCTGCCTTTGAAATTGAAGCGTCCCAAATATTGGCGGGCGGGGATTTCAAACTGTCCGACCTGCAAAATGTCGCGGCCTTCGGCGATGTTGTCGAACACGGTTTTGTCGTTTTGCAAACCTTCTCGGCTTTGGTCAATCAGGCTCATTTTCACGGTTTGCCCGATTTTCACTTCGCCGGAATCGGGCTGCTCTTTGCCCGCAATCATTTTGAACAGCGTCGATTTACCCGCGCCGTTCGGACCGATGATGCCGACAATCGCACCTGCAGGCACTTTGAAGCTCAAATCGTCAATCAACACTTTGTCGCCGAACGATTTGGAAACGTTCACAAATTCAATCACTTCATTACCCAAACGCTCGGCAACGGGAATGAAGATTTCCTGCGTTTCATTGCGTTTTTGGTATTCGTAGTTGCTCATTTCCTCAAAACGCGCCAGACGCGCTTTGGACTTGGCTTGGCGGCCTTTGGCATTTTGGCGCACCCATTCCAATTCCTGCTTCATCGCTTTTACACGCGCGGCTTCGGATTTTGCCTCGTTTTCCAAGCGTTTTTCTTTCTGCTCCAGCCAAGACGAGTAATTGCCTTTCCACGGAATACCGTGGCCGCGGTCGAGTTCCAAAATCCATTCGGCAGCGTTGTCGAGGAAGTAGCGGTCGTGCGTTACCGCGACCACCGTGCCGGGGAAGCGCACCAAAAATTGCTCCAGCCATTCGACCGATTCAGCGTCCAAGTGGTTGGTCGGCTCGTCCAGCAGCAACATGTCGGGCTTGCTCAGCAAGAGTTTGCACAAAGCGACGCGGCGTTTTTCACCGCCGGACAGATTGCCGATTTTGGCATCCCATTCCGGCAGGCGCAGCGCATCGGCAGCAATTTCCAATTCGTGTTCCGCACCGCCGCCCGTGGACGAACCTGCCGCAATAATCGCTTCCAAGCGGCCCTGCTCTTCCGCCAGCGCATCAAAATCCGCATCAGGATTGGCGTACTCGGCATACACTTCTTCCAAACGTTTCTGCGCGGCAGCCACTTCGCCCAAACCGCTTTCCACTTCCTCGCGCACGGTTTTTTCCGGATCAAGCTCCGGCTCTTGCGGCAGATAGCCGATTTTGATGCCGCCCATCGGCACGGCTTCGCCCTCAAATTCCTTATCCACACCCGCCATAATCCGCAGCACGGTGGACTTGCCCGCGCCGTTCAAACCGAGCAGGCCGATTTTCGCACCGGGGAAGAAAGAAAGGGAAATATCTTTAATGATGGTTTTCTGCGGCGGCACAACCTTGCTCACGCGCAGCATGGAATAGACGTATTGTTGGGACATGGTTTTCTCAATTCGGTCAAACAAATTTCAGACGACCCATTTTAACCGATTGCACCGATTGTTGCTTGCACGGATGATATTTAGAGGGGAAACAGATGGAATGGATTGATTTGTTTGGATTTGGAAGAAGGTCGTCTGAAATAATGGTTTCAGACGACCTTTCTTCATTTTTCACAGGAATATCCCCCCGCGCAGCCCTACCCTTCAGCCTGCCGCCTGCTTTTTCCACTCGACACGCTCTGTCAAGTCGGCATTGAAATGCGCACCAATGTTTTGCCGCCTTGCGTATGCGGCTTGGGCGACAGCGAGGCTGCATTCGATCAGGTTGCGGTTTTCGTATTCGGACGCGGTGTGCGGCTCGGCTTGGTTTTGCTTCCAAAGCCGCAGTTGGGCGATGGCGTGGCGCAGGCCGGTATCGTTGCGGAGGATGCCGAGATGGCGTTGGTTGAAGGCTTGCAGGACGTGGCGGCTGAATGTGTTTTGGAGGTCGTCTGAAAAGATGCCTGCTTCGGCGGTGGGGTTTTCAGACGACCTTTTAGACGGTACGGTTTGGAATGCTTGTCCGTCCGCGATGGTTTGGGCGGCAAGTCTGGCGGTAACGACGCATTCAAGCAGGGAGTTGCTGGCGAGGCGGTTGGCTCCGTGCAATCCCGTGCAGGCGGTTTCACCTAAGGCGTAGAGCTGCGGCAGGGAGGTTCTGCCGCAGGGGTCGGTTTGGATGCCGCCGCAGGTGTAGTGTTGCACAGGGCGGACGGGGATGGCTTGGCGCGTGATGTCCAAGCCGCATTGGGACAGGCAGTGCCAGTGGATGGAAGGGAAATGCTGACGGACGAACGCTGCGGGTTGATGGCTGATGTCGAGCGAGACGAAGTCTTGCGTTTGCTTGGCGATTTCGGCGGCGATGGCGCGGGCAACGATGTCGCGCGGCGCGAGTTCGGCGCGGCGGTCGTAATGCGGCATAAACCGTTCACCCGATTGGTTGGTCAGGATGCCGCCTTCGCCGCGCACGGCTTCGGAAATCAGGAAGGTGCGGCCGTTTTCAGACGACCTTGCCAAGCCTGTGGGGTGGAATTGGATAAATTCGAGGTTTTCGACTGCGCAGCCTGCGCGTATCGCCATGGCGATGACGTCGCCCGTGCATTCGGGCGGCGTGGTGGTGGCGGCGTAAATCTGTCCCAAGCCGCCGCCTGCGAGTACGGTATGGCGGGCGCAGATGCGGTAGGTTTCTTGCGTTCGGCAGTCGAGGACGGTCAGCCCACACGCCGCGCCTGATTCGATTTGGATGTCCAACGCCATCTGCCGCTCGCAAACGCGGATGTTCGGGCGGCGGCGTATTTGGGCAATCAGGCTCTGCATGACGGCTTCGCCCGTGTAGTCGGCGACGTGGGCGATTCGGCGGCAGGTGTGCCCGCCTTCGCGCGTCAGGTGCAGGCCGTTATTATTTTGGTCGAACGCCACGCCCTGCGCCAGCAGCCATTCGATTGCCGGTTTGCCCTGCGACAGGATGGTGCGGACGGCGGCTTCGTCGCACAAACCCGCGCCCGCTTCCAAGGTATCGGCAACGTGTTTTTCGATGTCGTCCTCTGCCGACCACGCCGCCGCAATCCCGCCTTGCGCATGGCGGCTGGCGGTGTCGTCCAGCCTGTTTTTGCACAAAATGACGATGCGGAACGATTCAGGCAGCGACAGGGCGAGCGTCAGCGCCGCTAGCCCGTTTCCGGCAATCAATACGTCGCAATCGGTTTGCATGGTGTTGTCCTTGTTTGAGAGGTCGTCTGAAACGGCAATATGGACGGAAAATCAGGCGGGGCCCATGCCGTTGAACACATCTTTTTTCTTCAGCCCTGCCGCGAAGTCGAGCATACGCTGCAAAGGCAGTTTGGCGGCTTCGCCCAGCTTTCTGTCCAACAGGATTTCGTTGTGTCCGCTCGTCAGGGCGTATTTGATGCCGCCCAGCGAATTCATCGCCATCCACGGGCAGAATGCGCAGCTTTTGCAGCTTCCGCCGTTGCCCGCCGTCGGTGCGGCGATAAATTCTTTATCGGGCGCCTGCTTTTGCATTTCGTGCAGGATGCCCAAGTCGGTCGCCACGATGAATTTTTTTTCGGGGCGCGATACGGCGGCTTTGAGCAGTTTGCTGGTCGAGCCGACCACGTCGCCCAGCTCGATGACGCTTTGCGGCGATTCAGGATGAACCAGCACCACCGCGTCGGGGTGCTTCGCCTTCAAGGCCGCCAGCTCCTGCCCTTTGAATTCGTTGTGGACGATGCACGAACCCTGCCACAGCAGCATATCCGCGCCCGTTTCGCGGCGGATGTAGTCGCCGAGGTGGCGGTCGGGCCCCCAAATCAGCTTCTCGCCGCGCGATTTCAAATACGACACGATTTCCAACGCCACCGAAGACGTTACCACCCAGTCGGCACGCGCTTTCACGGCGGCGGAAGTGTTGGCGTACACCACCACCGTGCGTTCGGGGTGTTGGTCGCAAAACGCCGAAAACGCCTCTTCCGGGCAACCCAAATCCAAAGAACATTCTGCTTCCAAATCAGGCATCAGCACCGTTTTTTCAGGGCAGAGGATTTTCGCGCTCTCGCCCATGAAGCGCACGCCCGCCACCACCAGTGTACCGGCTTCGTGTTCCGCACCGAAGCGCGCCATCTCCAGCGAATCGCCCACGCATCCACCTGTTTCCAAAGCCAAATCCTGAATCAGCGGATCGACGTAATAATGCGCCACCAAGACCGCGTTTTTCTCCTTCAGCAAAGCCTTGATTTCGTCTTTCAGACGACCTGCCGTCTCGCGGTCGGGCGTGTCGGCAACCTTCGCCCACGCCTGACGGATTTGGCAGGCGGAAGTCGGCGTTTGGATGAGGGGCATATCGTAGTCGAACGAGCGGCGGGCGGCGGTTTGCATGATGTTTCCTTGTAGCTGGTTTTGAGGCGGCATGAAGGTTTGCCGTCTGTTTTTCAAACTGTTTTTATATTATGCTCAACTTGAGTATAATATGCAAGGTCGTCTGAAAACAGGTTTGAGATACCGCAAAACCGACCCGCTTCGTTCCGACAAACCGCTTTGGTTTACAATAAAGCCTTTCCCACCCGCAGAAAGCCGAGCATGGACGCCTACCCCGAAGCCGAAGCCCCGCCGCAAAGCATCGTCGAGCTGGTTCCCGTATTGATTGCCGTTACCGACGGCGGCCTGCGGGTATTGACCGTCGCCCAAGGCACGCTCCTGCCCAACGGCCCGCTCTCCCCCCTGCGCAATTCCTTGCAGGCAGGCGTGAAGCTGTGGGTCGCCAAGCAGACTTCGCAGCCTATGGGCTATGTGGAACAGCTTTACACCTTTGTCGATACCCACCGCCGCAACGAACACGGCATGCCCGTCTTGTACGTCAGCTATTTGGGGCTGGTGCGCGAGGCAGCCGACAGCATCCTGCATCCCGACGCGAAATGGCAGGACTGCTACGGCTATTTCCCGTGGGAAGACTTGCGCACCGACGGCGGGCAGCGCGACGCCATCGTCAGCCGCCTGCGCATTTGGGCAAACTCGGCGGACACGGAGGAAGTGCGCCAAAAGCGGCTCAAGCGCATTCATTTGTGCTGGGGGGTCGAACCGGAAAACTGGTCGGAAGAATACGTTTTGCAACGCTATGAAATGCTGTATGAAAGCGGCCTGATAGCGGAAGCCGCCGAGCCGCAGGCAAACTTCGACTTCGCGCTCACGGGGCAGCCCATGCGCCACGACCACCGCCGCGTGTTGGCAACCGCCCTGTCCCGCCTGCGCGCCAAAATCAAATACCGCCCCGTGATTTTCGAACTGATGCCGCCCGAATTCACGCTGCTGCAACTGCAAAACAGCGTCGAAGCCATCAGCGGCAGATTGCTGCACAAGCAAAACTTCCGCCGCCAGATTCAGCAGCAAAACCTCATCGAGCCGTCGGATACCGGCGTATCGGGCAGCAAAGGCCGCCCCGCGCAGCTTTACCGCTTCCGCGACGACGTCCTGCCCGACAGGCTGATTTCGGACATCGGACTGCCGCTGGGCAGCCGTTAGCCCGTTTTCAGACGACCTCAAACGAAGTTTTGCCCTCACCGCAACACCAATATTTTTCAACAAAGGAAACCCCATGTCGTCTGAAAACACCCTCTTCCCCCTGCCCGACACCCTGTTGCGCCCCATGGTCGAACAAGCCCTGAGCGAAGATTTGGGCAGACGCGGCGACATTACGTCCGCCGCTGTCATCGCGCCCGACAAAACCGCCAAACTCTTCCTCGTCAGCCGCGAAGACGGCGTCATCGCCGGCATGGACTTGGCGCGCCTCGCCTTTCAGACGATGGATCCGTCCGTCCGCTTCCAAGCCGAAATCCAAGACGGGCAAACCGTCCGCGCAGGTCAGACACTTTCCGCCGTCGAAGGCAACGCCCGCGCCCTGCTCGCCGCCGAACGCACCGCGCTCAACTACCTCACGCACTTGAGCGGCATCGCCACCGCCACCGCGCGTGCCGTTGCCGAAGTCGCCGAATACGGCACAGACATCGTGTGCAGCCGCAAAACCATCCCCCTGCTGCGCGTCCTGCAAAAATACGCCGTCAGGGCGGGCGGCGGCGTGAACCACCGCATGGGTTTGGACGACGCCGTACTCATCAAAGACAACCACCTCGCCTATTGCGGCAGCATCGCCCAAGCCGTGCGGCAGGCGAAGCAGGCGGTCGGACCGTTGACCTGCGTGGAAATCGAAGTGGACACGTTGGCACAACTGGACGAAGCCATCGCGGCGGGCGCGGAACGGATTTTGCTGGACAACATGGACGACGAAACCCTGAAAGAAGCAGCAAACCGCTGCCACACGCAAACCGCCCACCCCCACACCGTCTATTGCGAAGCATCGGGCGGCATCGGCTTCGACCGCCTGAAGCGTGTAGCGCAAACCGGCGTAGACGGCATCGCCCTCGGCTATCTGACCCACAGCAGCCGCTCGTTGGACATAGGTTTGGATTTCGTGGCGTAAATTTTGCCGAAAACAGCGGCGCAGAAAGCAATCCATTCAAAAACGCCCGTTTCGTCATTCCCGCACAGGCGGGGTAAAAAGATGACGAAACGGGCGTTTTCTGGAGCGGATTAAAATTGCAATGATAAGGCGTTGCCAACGCCCTTATGTACTTTAGCTAAATTACTTTATTTTCGACACGCAACTTACCGCTTGCCGTCATTCCCGCGCAGGCGGGAATCCATTTTTGAAATTCAGAAACTGTTTTTCAAATCAAGGTTTCACAAGTTTTACAATGGATTCCCGCCTGCGCGGGAATGACGGAAAAAGTATTAAAAACTGGGAAGATAGGCGATATATGTGATACGGCAAACAGGGTTACAGTTGCACAAAGGTCGTCTGAAAACCCGTCACATGGTTTTCAGACGACCTCAAAATCGGATACCTGCCTATTCGCTTTCAACCTTCTCTATCTTGCGGCAGGCGATTAAAGATTCGCCGTCGGTGATGCTCATGGAAGTTTGATTGATATCGAGAATTTGGTAATCGGTGGATTTAAAACTTTTCTTGGCGGCCATTTGTTCACTGAATTTCATATAAGAACGGTCCGCTTCGCGGCCTTTAGCGGTTTTTAAGTCTTTGACGTCAAACAAACGTTCCGAGCCTGCGCTTTCAAAAGTCATGACGATATGCCTGTCGTCTTTAATGCGCCAGAAGCCGTTATACCATTCCCGATAACGTAAGGGAACTGCGTCGTTCAGGTTTTCTTCTTTCCACTCAATCTCGATATAGCCTGCCCATAAATGGGCCGGCAGTTTGTCCTTTTGCTGAAACTCAATAAATTTCGGCGCAAACGAATGGATATCGCGTTGCGCTTTCAATTCGCAGTCCCATGCCCCGAAAAGCTGTTCTTCCTGCTTTTGCAGGGACACTTCGGATTTCGCGGCAGGCGGCGTATTCGTTCCGCAGGCAGTCAGAAGCAATAAAGACAAGAATAAGGGTTTTATTGGTTTCATTTCCGTTCCTCGTTCTCTAAATAACTTACTTCTCCAATTCATCTACTCACGATTCAAACCACCCGACAGGTCGTCTGAAACCCCGTCACCTGATTTTCAGACGACCTCAATCCATATCGCTTTCGGGCAGCTCCGCCGAACCCATGCGGCGCAGGATGATGTTGGTTTTGTTGCGTAGGCGTTTGCTTTTGGGGTTGTCGGCGTAAAACAGCGGCGCGGGGACGCGGGCGGCGAGTTTGGCGGCCTGCTGTTTGGTCAGGTTGGCGGCGGGTCTTTTATAGAAATACTGGGACGCGGCTTCTGCGCCGAATACGCCGTAGTGCCATTCGATGGCGTTCAGATACAGCTCGAAAATGCGGTCTTTGTCGGTAACGGCTTCCATCATCGCGGTAATCGCGGCTTCTTCGCCTTTGCGGATATAGCTGCGGCTTTCATTCAAAAACAGGTTTTTGGCAAGCTGTTGGCTGATGGTCGAACCGCCTGCTTTGACTTCGCCGCTTTGTTTGTTCCGTTTGATGGCATATTGGATGCCGCCCCAGTCGAAGCCGCCGTGTTCGGCGAATTTGGCATCTTCGGAAGCAATCAGGGCTTTTTTCAGGTTGACCGAAATGCGGTCGTAAGGCACCCAGCGGTAATCGAGCGCGACATCTTTGCCTTCGCTTTGAAACTGCCGCATCCGCATCGCCATGAAGGCGGTTTTATTCGGCGCGACGGCGCGGTAAGTGATGATGTTGCCGTACACATAAGCGTTGAAAAAGATAAATGCGCCCAAAGGCAGGGCGATCAGCCATTTGATGATGCGGAACATTTTATAACTCTCTCATATATTGGACGACGGGCAGGACATCGGGCGCAAAGCCGCGCCAAAGCCGGTAGGAGGCTGCCGCCTGTCCGACCAGCATGCCCAATCCGTCGGCGGTTTGTTTTGCACCTGATTGGCGGGCAAACGCTAAAAACGGCTCTGCCGCTTCGCCGTAAACCATATCGTAAGCCAAAGTGCAATGTTCAAAGACTTTGGGCGATACGGCGGGAAGCTGTCCGCTTAAGCCGCCGGATGTGCCGTTGATGATGATGTCGAAGCCGCCTTCCAGTTCATCTAAAGGTACGGCATCAATATCGAAATGCGCTGCCATTTCCGCCGCTTTGGCGTGGGTTCGGTTGGCGATAACGATACACGCAGGGCGGTATTCTTTCAATACGGGAATGACGCCGCGCACCGCGCCGCCCGCGCCGAGCAGCAAGACGGTTTTACCCGACAGTTCCACCCCCAGCCTCTTTGAAATATCGTCCGTCAGTCCGATTCCGTCGGTATTGTCGCCGCATATTTTACCGTTTTCCAGCAAAATCAGCGTATTGACCGCACCCGCCGCCAACGCGCGTTCGGAATGCTCGTCCGACAAGGCAAACGCTTCCTGCTTGAACGGTACGGTAACATTCGCCCCGCGCCCGCCGTCGGCAAAAAACGCTTCAACCGCCTGCGCGAAACCGCCGATGTCGGCGCAAATGCGCTCATATTCGATTTCAACGCCTTCCTGCAAGGCAAACTGCCGATGGATTTGCGGCGATTTGCTGTGTGCGACGGGGTTGCCGAAAACGGCATAACGGGGAGCAGTGTTCATAAAAATCCTATCCGGCAGGACAAATGCAAAGACCGCCCATTATAACCGCCTTTGCCGCCTCACAGCGCTGTTTTCCAATAAATCCAAATACGCATCGGATTGTTGACAATCAGGTCGTCTGAAACTATATTCCGCAAGTCAGAAATTTAACGGATTTGCGGTTTCAGACGACCTTCGGCGTGATAAAATGCAGCAGATTTTCCGCGAGATTCCGTATCCGTTACTTCCCATTAGGAGCCGAAAATGTCTATCAAAGACGCAGTAAAACTGATTGAAGAAAGCGAAGCCCGCTTCGTAGATTTGCGCTTCACCGATACCAAAGGCAAGCAGCACCACTTCACCGTCCCCGCCCGCATCGTCCTCGACGACCCCGAAGAGTGGTTTGAAAACGGTCAGGCGTTTGACGGCTCGTCCATCGGCGGCTGGAAAGGCATTCAGGCATCCGACATGCAGTTGCGTCCCGACCCCGCGACTGCCTTCATCGACCCCTTCTACGACGACACCACCGTCGTCCTTACCTGCGACGTCATCGACCCCGCCGACGGTCAAGGCTACGACCGCGACCCGCGCTCCATCGCCCGCCGTGCCGAAGCCTACCTCAAATCCTCCGGCATCGGCGACACCGCCTACTTCGGCCCCGAACCCGAATTCTTCGTCTTCGACGGCGTAGAGTTTGAAACCGATATGCACAAAACCCGTTACGAAATCACGTCCGAAAGCGGCGCATGGGCAAGCGGCCTGCACATGGACGGTCAAAACACCGGCCACCGCCCTACCGTCAAAGGCGGCTACGCGCCCGTCGCTCCGATTGACGCCGGACAAGACCTGCGCTCCGCCATGGTGAACATTTTGGAAGAACTCGGCATCGAAGTCGAAGTCCACCACGCCGAAGTCGGCACCGGCAGCCAAATGGAAATCGGCACGCGTTTCGCCACCTTGGTCAAACGCGCCGACCAAACCCAAGACATGAAATACGTTATCCAAAACGTTGCCCACAACTTCGGCAAAACCGCCACCTTCATGCCCAAACCCATCATGGGCGACAACGGCAGCGGTATGCACGTCCACCAATCCATCTGGAAAGACGGACAAAACCTGTTCGCAGGCGACGGCTATGCCGGCTTGAGCGACACCGCGCTCTATTACATCGGCGGCATCATCAAACACGCCAAAGCCCTGAACGCGATTACCAATCCGTCCACCAACTCCTACAAACGCCTCGTGCCGCACTTCGAAGCGCCGACCAAACTCGCCTACTCTGCCAAAAACCGTTCCGCGTCCATCCGCATCCCGTCCGTGAACAGCAGTAAGGCACGCCGCATTGAAGCGCGTTTCCCCGACCCGACCGCCAACCCATACTTGGCGTTCGCCGCCTTACTGATGGCGGGTTTGGACGGCATTCAAAACAAAATCCATCCGGGCGACCCAGCCGATAAAAACCTCTACGACCTGCCGCCGGAAGAAGACGCGCTCGTCCCAACCGTCTGCGCCTCTTTGGAAGAAGCCCTCGCCGCGCTCAAAGCCGACCACGAATTCCTGCTGCGCGGCGGCGTGTTCAGCAAAGATTGGATCGACAGCTACATCGCCTTCAAAGAAGAAGACGTACGCCGCATCCGCATGGCGCCGCACCCGTTGGAATTTGAAATGTATTACAGCCTGTAATCGGTATTCCCAATCGGGTTAAACGAAAAGTCGTCTGAAAACCTTGTTTCTAGGTTTTCAGACGACCTTTTTTATTATAGTGGATTAAATTTAAACCAGTACGGCG
>KV797085.1:18497-47805 GCA_001809325.1 Neisseria sp. HMSC077D05
TGTCCTGATTTAAATTTAATCCACTATAACGTTTAACGCAAACTGGTCAGAACGTTTTGCTGAATTCGACAAACATTCTGGTTTTGCCGTATTCGTAGTATTTGTCGTTGCTCCATGTTTTGTGGTGAGCGACGGTCAGGCGCGGGGTGATGCCTTTGAAGTGGAGAGCCCGGTGCCACACGGCGAGCGAAATATCCGCTTCTTTATCGCGGCGGTTTTCCTGACTGCTCAAAAGACTGGGCGTTTGATAACGGCGTTGCGCCGCACTCAAGCGCAACATGGTGGACAGCCCTTTGCCCCACTCCTGCCCCCATGCGGTACGAAGGCTGTAACGGTCGAAGCTGTCCGATTTGTCTTCTTTATTGCGTTCCTGATAGATGTCGAAACCGCCGACCCAATATTGGCGGGCGTTTCGGTAATAGACAACGGAATTGCTCAGGAGGCGGTTGTTATTATCGGATTTGGCACGGCGGGTGTTTTTCAGACGACCCATTTCAACGGCGCTCAGGGTTTGCAGCTTGGGCTGCCACCAGCGGTTGACGTGCAGGCGCGCACCGCTGGAATAGGTGTAAGGATCGTTGCCGTAGAAGCGTCGTTCATGGAACGGGGTCAAGCCGATGTCGTTGCGCTGGTCGGCGTAGCCTGCGCCTACCGAAAAGCGGGTGGTCACGTCGTTATACTTGGTTCGTTCGGGATAAACTTTGCCGTAGGTATCCGCGCCTGCCGTAGCGTACCAGCCTTTGGGCAGCGACCATTTTTTCTCTGCGCCGAGTTGGTAGTTGATGGCGGTGGCGTCGATAGGCTCGGGGAAAGTCCAGTTGCCGTATGTGCGGCGGCTGGGCGCTTGGTTGATATTTTGTTCGCGGGTAACGCTCAATCCGGCGTTGAATTTCCACGAATCGCGCTCGCGCAATGCTTTTCGGTAAGACTCGATGCCTTTGACGAACGGCTCGGGCAGGTTGGCTTCTGTTTTGAGTTTGTCGAACTGGTCGGCGGCGGCTTCATTTTGCTTGTCTTCAAACAAAGCGGTGGCAAGCTGCCAGCGGACGACCGGGGCATCGGGGGTTTCGGCGATAAATTGACGGTAATACCCGATGGCTTCTTTCATTTTGCCTTCGTCTTGGGCAACCAATCCGCGTGCGTAGAGCGCCATGTTTTTATCGTGTCCCTGCCATTGTTCGTAAATCGGCAGGACGACTTTGATGCCCGCGATATTGCGCGAAACAACGGCGGAATACATGGCGCGGGAAAGCAATTGGGGATTGTCGAGCAGGGTTTTGGCATCGACGTTGACGACTTTTTCAGACGACGTTTCGGCGGCAGGCTTGGCCGCTTCTGCTTCGACGGGGACAGGTTCTGCCGTTTTGACCTGCAACTCGGGGGCAGGCTGATTTTGAGGCTCGGACGGCACGTCGGCGGCTTCTGCTGCGGACACGGCGAGCAGGGAGAGGAGTAAGAGTGTTTTCATGATTTCGTAAGACGTTTGGGTTGCAATGGTGCATGAATCTGCGTTTTTTTATTTGAGGCGAAACCATCGGGCATTTTGGTGCTTTCGGGCATGGTTTTGCTTTATATTGTTTTGAGCGCGGATTTTACCGTGTTTTACAGTAAAACAAAATATTGCGGTGGCAAATAAAACGATACGGTATGATTCGGCTTGACCTAAACCGCAGTTAACGCCCTATTCTGCCGTTTAGGTTCTGTGTGCTTAATCATACAAAAAGGTCGTCTGAAACCTCTTTTCAGACGACCTTTGCGGTATGTGTTGATTTAGCGTTTGTCCAAGTCCAAATCTGCCTTATATTCGATGCGGCCGTGTCCTTTGTTTTCGATGGACACGTCCAATTCTTGTCTGCCGCGTTTGAATTTCAAATCGGCATCGTCGTGTTTGATTTCAGATTCGACCACTTGAAAACCTTTGCTGCGCGCGTGGGCAATGACTTTTTTTGCCAAAGACGGAATCGGGTTGCCGCGTGCGGGCAGTTCGGCTTCGTATTCGAATTCGCCGTTGCCCTGACGGTCGGCTTTAACCGTATGCGCGCCTGCGGGAAGGTAAATTTCGGCAGGAAGCGGAGCGGCGAAAGCGGTGGCGGAGAAAAGCGCCAAAATGCCGGTTGCCAATAAAGATTTTGTTTTAGCCATACTGTATCCTTTCGGGGAAGGCATATAAAAACGCCGCCATGTTATCGGCAAGGCAACACCCTATCAAGCAAATAAACCTTGTTTTACGTATGACGGTGTTTTTGCGCGCAGCGTTTACGCGGTTTTGCGATAACCCTGCAAAACTCTGCGTCTTGCCCTTTAATAAAAGGTTTTCAGACGACCTTTTGAAACACGGCTTTTGCGCTTTCGGGTAAAATAGCCGCTTTGTTTTTATTCAGGCAGCTTCAACCAAATGTCTTCCTCCCTTTCCAAAAAAACCGCCTACCTGCTGATTGCGCTGGTCGGCATCGCGCTTGACCAACTGACCAAATGGGAAATCCTCGCCCACTTCCAAGAAGGCGAGCGCCTCAATATTATCCCCTCTTTCTTCGACCTGACCCTTGCCTACAACCCCGGCGCGGCGTTCAGCTTCCTTGCCGACCAAGGCGGCTGGCAGAAATTCTTTTTCTTAGGGCTGGCACTCGTCATCAGCGCCTATCTCGCCCGCGCCATCCTGCGCGACGAGTTCCGCCTTTCGGGCAAAATCGGCGCAGCCATGATTATCGGCGGCGCGCTCGGCAATGCCATCGACCGTTTGATTCACGGTCATGTCGTTGATTTCTTACTGTTTTACGGAAAAAATTGGAGTTATCCCGCGTTTAATGTTGCCGACAGCTTTATCTGCGTCGGTGCCGTTTTATTGGTTTTAGACGGACTGTTCCACAAAAAACAACCCAAACCGACCGACGAAGCAGTAGCCGACGAACCGACAACCGACAACCCATAAGGTCGTCTGAAATCCGGACCATACACATGACCCAAAAAACCATCATCCTTGCCAATCCGCGCGGTTTTTGCGCCGGCGTTGACCGCGCCATCAGCATCGTCGAGCGCGCGCTGGAAGAATTCGGCGCACCGGTTTACGTCCGCCACGAAGTCGTCCACAACAAATTCGTCGTCGACAACCTGCGCGAAAAAGGCGCGGTATTCATCGAAGACCTCGCCGACGTACCCAAAGGCGCCATCCTGATTTACTCGGCACACGGCGTCTCCAAAGCCGTGCAGCAGGAAGCCGCCGAACGCGGGTTCCGCGTATTCGATGCCACCTGCCCGCTCGTGACCAAAGTCCACAAAGAAGTCGCCCGCCTCGACGCGCAAGACTGCGAAATCATCATGATCGGACACAAAGGCCACGTCGAAGTCGAAGGCACCATGGGACAGCTTCCGCCCGGCAGGATGCTACTGGTCGAAACCGTTGAAGACGTCGCCGGGCTGCAAGTCAAAAACCCCGACAAACTCGCCTACGTCAGCCAAACCACCCTCTCCGTCGATGAAACCAAAGACATCATCGCCGCGCTGAACGCCCGTTTCCCCAACATCCGCAATCCCCACAAAGAAGACATCTGCTACGCCACGACCAACCGCCAAACCGCCGTTAAAGAATTGGCGGAAGAATGCGACATCGTCATCGTCGTCGGCTCGCCCAACTCTTCCAACAGCAACCGCCTGCGCGAAGTCGCCGCCCAACGCGGCGTCGATGCCTATATGGTCGACAACGCCGGCTACCTGCAACGCGAATGGTTCGAAGGCAAACACAAAGTCGGCGTAACCGCCGGCGCATCCGCCCCTGAAGTTTTGGTCAGGGAAGTCCTGCAAACCATACAGCAATGGGGACACGAAACCATACGCGAAGGCGAAGGCGCGGAAGAAAGCATCGTCTTCGTCCTCCCCAAAGAACTGCGGCGTGAAGGCGAAAACAAACAGATATTGAACAAAGGTTAAACTGTTTATCCCAGCCTTTTCATCCAAGCGGCAAAACAAAAAGGTCGTCTGAAATCCGTTTTCAGACGACCTTCTTTATTTTGCCAGCCGAATCAAGGCATCAACATGCCGCCGTTGACGTGCAGCGTTTGACCGGTGATGTATTTCGCTTGGTCAGAAGCGAGGAACAAGACCGCATCGGCAATGTCCTGCGCTTCGCCGAATTTGCCCAGCGAAGTTTGCGCTTCGAAGGTTTTGCGGGTTTCTTCAGGCAGGGCGCGGGTCATGTCGGTGTCGATAAAGCCGGGGGCAACGCAGTTGACGGTGATGCCGCGGCTGCCGACTTCGCGCGCCATAGATTTGGAGAAACCGATCAAGCCTGCTTTTGCCGCGGCATAGTTGGTCTGACCGGCATTACCCATCACACCGACGACGGATGTGATGTTAATGATGCGGCCGGTACGTTGTTTCATCATACCGCGCAAGACGGCTTTAGAAGCACGGAACACGGATTTGAGGTTGACCTGCATGATGTCGTCCCACTCTTCTTCTTTCATACGCATCAAGAGGTTGTCGCGGGTGATGCCGGCGTTGTTGACCAGAATATCCAGCTTACCAAACTCTTTTTCGATGTCGGCAATCAGATTTTCGATGGTTTCGGGTTCGGTGGAATTCAATGCACGGCCTTCGCCGCCCCATTGCGCCAGACGCTCGCTAATCGCTGCCGCGCCGCTTTCGCTGGTCGCCGTACCGATGACTTTGGCGCCTGCCGCCGCCAGTGTGTCGGCAATCGCCGCGCCGATACCACGCGATGCGCCAGTTACCAATGCGACTTTGCCGCTTAAATCTTGTGTGCTCATGTTTACTTCCTTGTTTTGGGAATGGAGTCTGTTAATTTCAGACGACCTTATAGCATAAATAGTGTGATGAATCTAATTTTTGAGGTCGTCTGAAAACATCAAAGACTTTCAGACGACCTCGAAGAGGCTTACTCGGGCAATGTGATTTCTTGATACGGAGGCAGATTCAATATGTATCTCAACCAGTTGTCGAAGCTGTATTTTTGGTAGATTTCGGGCGGCAGCTCGCGATAGGGTTTGGCAAGAAACTCCTCCATACCGTCAAAGGTTTTGCCGTCCCAAATGAAGATATTGTCGGGATGATAAAAATCGTATTTGGCAACTTCGGCATTGGTGGTAATGAGCTTTTTACGATAACCGACCGCTTCGATTGTCCGAAACGATAAGCCAGTATGTACCGCCGCTTTAAAATCCAACAAGACGCGGCTTTGCAGTTCGCGTTTGATGTTGTCCTCGAACGTAAGCGGCTCTGCCGTCGCTTTGATATTGTCAGGATAAACGTCGGAATGTTCGTTCAAACTGCCGTCGTTGACATGGAATATCGTGAAATCGACTTTCCAGCCTTTCTTTTCGGCGTATTCGGAAAAAGTCGAAATAGCTTTGTCCCTGTCGAGATCGGGAACATGAGACCCTAGGAAATAAAAATCGTAGCGGTTTTCGGTATCGGCGTCCTTGTCTACTTCAAAATAAAAATTGGCGGCGGGAATGACTTTATCGCCGTATTTCCGATTGTCCTCGGGGTCAAAAGCATATACTTTGTCAAAAATATCAATGCTTTCCCAAATTTTGGGAAATCTGTCCAGCCCGTCCCATTGGTAGGCGGCCATCAATTTTTTGGTTTTGCGTTTGACCTGTTTCAGCAGATATTTCGGGTAGATTTGTCCGTTTAAAAACAATGCGTAATCAAAATACTCGAATGTTTTTATTTTCTCCGTCATTTCTTGATAAATGTTCGCGAAATGCCGAAGTCGGGCTTTTTTTCTCAAAATTTCTTTTTTCTTTTTCTGCTTCAGGACTTTTTTGCACCAAAATGCTCCCAGCCTCATTTTTAAAGACGAATATTTGAAAGGGGGGGCGATATGGTTGTAGCTGATATCGACAACTTCAAATCCTTGTTTTTCTAAATTTTGGATCAGCAATTTATAAATGTCGTTAACTTGGTACATGCCTAATAAGATAATAGGTTTCCGAGACATGGTGTGTGTCCTCCTATTGATTTTAAAATCATCAACTTATTATTTTTATACTAATAGATAGATATATAGTGGATTAAATTTAAATCAGGACAAGGCGACGAAGCCACAGACAGTACAGATAGTACGGCACCGATTCACTTGGTGCTTCAGCACCTTAGAGAATCGTTCTCTTTGAGCCAAGGCAAGGCAACGCCGTACTGGTTTAAAGTTAATCCACTATATTTTTACCCTGTTAAAACTGACCTTTGAAAACAGGATAGGTTTCAGATTCGGGAAACGGCAAGCGGGAGAAGGTACGGCAAACCGTACATTCTCGACGTGAAAGATGTCTTGTAACGGACATACCGCCTGCGTTTGAACAGTCGGCGTCCGCGCGGCATCGTTTATTGTGAATAGACGTTGAAAGTGCCGAAGCACTCAGTAAATAGTTTCCCTTTTATTTGTACCGCCAGTCCCGCAAATTTGCTTATCCGCTATATCTGCTTAATGGCATCCCTGTCGATATGCGGCAGTCCGATCGGTATGTTCGGCTCGATATCGAATGCGCAGTTTATCCAGTTGCTGAAGCTGTATTTGCGCTTCAATTCCGGCGCGATGGGGGCAAACGGTCGGGTCAGGAAGTCTTTGAGTTCGTCGAGATTGCTGCCGTTCCAGTAGAACATATTGTCGGGATGGTAAAAGTCATAATGGACGATGGTCGGATTGGTGGTAATCAGTTTTTTATCCAAACCAATGGCCTCAAAAATCCGCAAAGACAAGCCGTAATGCTTGCGGTTGAGGAAGTCGACCAAGACGGAAGATTTGGCGGCTTCTTCTAAATTCTGGCGGTAAGACAACGCGTTGGCAAACGAGAAGAACTGCACTTCGGGGATGCCCAGCGCGGCTTGCTCTTCGGCAATTTTCTTGCTCGCCAGACGGAAGTCGATATCCAAACCGATGGCGCGTGCGGCGTCACAGAATGCGCGGATGTCGCTGTTGCGGTCTTCTGCGTATGATCCGATAAAGAGGATTTTGTTTTCGGTTTTTTCAGACGACGTGAAGCTGTCGAAATAGAAACTTGTGGTCGGATGCAATACATGGTCGTATTCGGGCAGCTTGTTTTGATCAAACGGATCGAAGAAATAAAATTTGTCGAAAAATTCGATATTTTCAAAATCTTCTTTCAAAAAGGTCAGCGCTTCCCAGTTGTAATAAACCATCAGCTTGGCATGGTTGCGCAGTTTGGAAATAAACTCTTTCGGATACGCGCCCAGCCAAATCATGAAACAATAATCCGCCTGCTCGGGATATTGCTCCAACAACGCTTCCAACCGCTCTTCCACCAAACGGAACATCACCCGTTTCTTGAAATCCATTCGTCCGAGGATGTTGCGGTACCAGATTTTCTGCATGCGCTGGAAGATGCTTTTGTATTTGAATTCTTTTTCTTCGTAAGTCAGGGACAGTACGTCGAAGCCGCATTTTTCCAGATTCTCAATGATGAGCTCGTGGATTTTAAACAGCTCCGGCATAGCCAGGATAACGGTTTTCTTTTTCATAATCGTCGTGCGGTAAAGAGGAAGGGTCGTCTGAAAATACAATCAGGCAATGGAGGAAACTTCTAAAACGGCTACTACGCTGAATCGTCTTAATTAATTGCCGATACCGAGCATACGGTTAAGCCATCGGGTAAACGAATATTTTTCTTTAATATCCGGACTGACCGGCTGATACGGACGCGCCAAGAAATCAGACAATTCGTCCAAGCTGCCGCCATCCCATAAAAACACATTGTCGGGATGATAAAGGTCGGTATCCCGTATGCTTTGGTTGGTCGTAATCAGTTTTTTGTCGAAACGCAGGGCATCGAAAATACGGAACGACAAACCGTAATGGTCAAACTGGGCAAAATCGACCACAGCCCCGCAGCTTTGTACCTTGCTTAAATTGTTTTCAAAACTAAGGATACTGCTGCGGTCGAGATAAGTAATGCCTTTTGTACCGAAGGCTTTTTCGGCGCGGTCATCTTTGCAATAAATATGGAAATCCAAAGGCAGCCCGAGGCGTTCCGCTTCGCTGATGAAATGCTTGGTCTGCTCTTCCCTCCTCAATTCGTATCCGCCAAGGAAGTAGAGGCCGTCGTTTGACGGCAATTCGGGAACAGGCAAATCGAAGTAGAAATTGGTCGTGGCTTCGAAACCGCACTCCGGATATTGCTTAATATCTTGCGGGTCGAAAACCCAGCATTGGTCAAAATAGTCCAGATATTCCAAGATATCGGGGAACCTCCCGATGCCGTCCCATTGGTAATTGACACATATTTCGCTGTGCGCACGAATGGCGGCAATGATTTCTTTAGGATAGATGTTGGCACGGATACACAAGGCGTAATCCGCTTTTTTTCCGTTTAACGAACCCAGCTTGCGTGCAATATCATCCCGATAGCGGCTGTATTTCAAAACTTTTTTGTAGTCGCCGTCTTTGGCAATATATTTGTAATACAGGTTTTTCACCCTGCTTGCCATATTGGGATAAAAAGAATCCCTGTCGTCGTAACAAAGGTTGACGACGTCGAACCCCAAAAAACGCAGGTTTTTTTCGATGCACTTGTCGAGTTCGTACATATAGGGAACGGCAAGGATGATGGTTTTATTCATGATTCGTGTGTAGTGCGGTTAATCGAGGAGGGATTTTGTTTTCAGACGACCCTTTGCTACCATCGAAAGGGTCGTCTGAAAACATCAATCTGCTTGGTTCGACAGTATTTCTTGATATAGGCCTGCCAATTCGTCTTTTTGTTCCGCAAAAGTCCGAATATGGCTTTTCGGCAATTCAATAACTGCGCCATCGTCCATTGCTTGATAACGTTCGCAAACTTCGGCAATGGCGCGGCTCAATTCTTCCACGCCGCTGTCAAACGGGATGATCGTGCCGTTTTCGCCGTCAATAATGTCTTCGGACACGCCGCCTGCATCCGTGGCGATTACCCAAACATCACGCAACACTGCTTCCCTAACTGTCAAGCCGAAACTTTCTTTCCATTGGGTCGGGAACAGCAAAACATCGATTTCCGAGAAGAAATGGTCGATGGTATCTTGGCTGTAAGCAGGTTCGATGCGGAAGCGCTCCACTCCGTCAAAATCGCTGTCAAAAAACGAACGCGCACCAAGGTTGAGCAGATTGTCCACGACAACCAGTTCGGTATTGGGGAAACGGTGTTTCCTGAAAGCTTCCAAAATCAGATGAACGCCTTTGATTTTGGTTTTCCCGCCGACATAGCCGAAGCGGATAACGTCTTTTTTCCGTTTGGATATTTGACCCAAGGGGCGGGTAACGCCGTTTTTGTTGACGAGGACGTCCCTGCCCAAGGTTCTTTCATGCAGCTCGGCAAAATATTTACTGGGCGCAAGCAGCATATCGATTTTCGACAGGGCGCGGGCTATGGTTTTGCTCCGTTCGTCTTCGGTATTCCATTGCTCGCGGAAGACTTCATTTTCGTCAAGCATGAACTGGTTCGGACAAATCCACCATGCGTCATGCAGGGTAACAAGGGTTTTGACACCGGCTTTCCGACAAATATCGACCATACCGACGCCCATGCTTTGAATGCAGTGGATATGGGCGATGTCAGGCTGTACAAGTTCGATGATGTCTTTGACGGCGGCATCAAAACGCGGGTTTTCGTGGGCGGCTGCATCTTCTGAGGGAACGGCAACGCCGAAAACGGTCACTTTGCCGTATTCGTAACGGATGACGCTGTACGACGGCAGCCAGCTCTTCATCGGCAAGGTCGTTACCGCATATATTTCATAGGCTTCTTCATCGGCAAGCAGTTTGTTCAGTTGCTCGGCAACGATGGTCGCCCCGCCAAACGATTGCGGATGATAGAAAACGTTAAACGATAAGACTTTGGTCTTCCCTTTTGCGGCAGATTCAAAACGGACGGCAGGTGCAAGCTGCGTGCTGCCGATGGCTTGCGGGCTGTATGTTTCCGTGACCGTACGGTATGCCGCCTGCGCCATACTGTCGCGCAGCTCGGGATTTTGAATCAGAGTGTCGAACGCTTCATGCCATTGCTGTTCGTTGTCTGCCAGAAAGCCGTTTTCACCGTTGACAATCACATCGGCAAAAGCCGCCCTTGGCGAGCATACGGACGCCACTTTGGTAATCGAGGCTTCAAGGTATTTGATATTGCTCTTGGCATCGTTGAAAACGAAGTTTTCCAAAGGTGCGATGCTGATGTCGCATTCGGACAAATAAGTCAGGTATTCCGTATAGTTGCAAAACGGGATGCGCTCGATTTGGCTTTGTACTTCATCGAAATATTCGGGCAGCTCCAAATAGCCGATGATCCTGAACCTGACATTCGGATTTTCTTTCAATATGTTGGCAAGTGCGGGAGCGGCTTCCAAAAAGTCGATGTTGTGCGTTTTGGTGCCCGAACCGTAAATAATCCGAATCAAGCCGTCTTCTTGTTTTTTCAGACGACCCTCAATGCTGCTCGCCGCTGCCAGCGTTTCATCATCCAACGCGTTTTCAACCACATAAACGGTTTCCAAACCTGCTTCCTTCATGGCTTTTGCCAGTCCGGAAGTCGAAGCGATGCCTTCGTCACACGCCAACATGGCTTGACGGTAAAGTTTCGCGCCGTTGATCACGCCTTCTCTTTCTGCCGGTTCAAGCGAGTTGATGGTGCTGCTGGTTTTCAAGACTTCTTCATCAAAAATCAAATCATCGACATCCCATAATGTTTTGATGTTCAGACGACGGCATTCCGCAATTAAATCCATCACGCTGTCAAAACCGGGAACACGGTAGAAAATCACCACACTTGCCAAAGAAATCTGTTTCTTGGCTTCGTTGCTGTCCGTCCATGAAGTCACGGAACAAGGAATACCCAACTCCTCAAGCATTTCCTGTTTTTGGATAACGCGGTATTTTTTGCATTGAGGAATACTGAGTTCGGCAATGATGGCAACTTTGGGTGCAAGCGTGTCGGCAGCATGTTTAGTCAGCCGCTGGATAAACGTTTGCGGAATCGGGTCTGCCTGAACGCCGAGAACTTCCTGTGCAACAACAGGCGAAGAACCGACCGTTTTTAAAAGCTGTTTCACACTTTTAATCGAATGGGTTTGCTTGTAATGGCGGCGTAAAAACTGATATGCCTTGCCAATACTGCCCTTCTCGCGCACCAAAAGACGGAAGCCTTTGCGGTAGCGGTTGGCAGAGCTGATGGCCTGTTCGGTTTTAACGAACGGCTTGAATACCTTAACCGTCCACAAGCCTTTGTACTTCGCCAACCGTTGGCTCTCCTGACGGATGTGCTGTTCCAATAAAGCACGGTTTTCATTGAGCCCGTGTATGGCTTGCTCGAACGATTGTCTGTTTTCGTTCAAGGTATGGATGGTGTGTTCCAGAGACTGTTTTTCTTGCTGTAAGGTATCGATTTGTTTTTTCAGCAGTTTGATTTGTTTTTCTTGTTCTTTCGATTGTTCTTCTGCTGCCTGGCTGCGCACCATCAACTGCATCAACATATCGATTTGCTGTTGCAGAGACTCGGTCTGCTTGGCAGACAGTTCGGTTTGTTGCAGCAGTTTTGCCATTACATGCTGCAATTCTTGGTTTTGATTTTGCATATTGGTATTGTCTTCTCGCAATTGAAGGTTTAGTCCGGATAAAGATTGGATTTGTTGTTCTAGTAAGAATATTTTTTGAATACAGTCGGAATATCCCAAATGATGTTGCATAAACAGCGCGCGGTTTTTTTCGTAGACTTTTTGCCAGTCTTCGCGGTTTAAATCAGGATTTTGCTCCAAGCGGTTGATCAGCGATGACCCGTCACGGCGTTTACGGTAGCGGAACAACACTTCCGGAATACGGATAACGGTTCCGCCGTTGCTTAAGAGGCGTATCCAAAAATCCCAGTCTTCATGTGTCGTCAGGTTTTCATCAAATCCACCCAAGGCAGCAAAATCTTCGGCGCGGTGCATGGAGACGGACGAAGGAAAACGGTTGCCCGTCAACAGGCTTTCCAAACCGTCATAATCCGGCAGATTCCATAAGCCTTCTTGCGCATCGAAATATTCCGCCAACGGATACACCAGCTTGCAGTCGGGATTGTTTTCCAAAACCGTGACGCATTTTTCGATGTAATCCGGCAGGATGAGGTCGTCTGAATCGAGAAACAGGAAGTATTTGCCCCCCGCCAGCCGCGCCGCATGGTTTCGGGCGGCGGCAACGCCTTGATTGTTTTGTGCGGCGTAACGTATTGCGGGCTTGTCCGCCAAAAATTCCCGCAGATAATCGGCGTGTTCCAGGTCGGAGCCGTCATCAACAATGATGATTT
Organism: Neisseria sp. HMSC077D05; assembly: GCA_001809325.1. Taxonomy (GTDB): domain Bacteria; phylum Pseudomonadota; class Gammaproteobacteria; order Burkholderiales; family Neisseriaceae; genus Neisseria. Next base: position 30,782 of record KV797085.1, read on the forward strand.
CAAAATTCTGATGGCTTTGGCTAAGGACGGACTGGACGGTTTCTACGATGTATTCCTTACAGTTGTAGTAAGGGATCATCACGGAGACGGTGGGGGACTGGGCTTGATGATTCATGCGGATAGTTCCTTTCTGTCTGTTCGGCAGCCTTCCTTGTCTTGCTGCTCGGTGTTTTCAGACGACCTCGTAGGCAAATCGTCTTTCAACTGACCGACAGGTCGTCTGAAAATCAACCTGCCACCTGCTTAGGCATATTGCGCAACATGGAGTAATAGCCGTTTTGAGCCATCAGCTCACTATGTGTGCCTTGTTCGACAATATGGCCTTCATCCATAACGATGATGCGGTCGGCTTGTTCGACGGTGGTCAGGCGGTGTGCGACGATGATGCTGGTGCGGTTTTCCATCAGGCGCTCGAGGGCTTGTTGGACGAGACGTTCGGATTCGTTGTCCAGCGCGCTGGTGGCTTCGTCCAAAAGCAGGATGGGAGCATCTTTCAAAATGGCGCGTGCAATGGCGACACGTTGACGTTGACCGCCAGAAAGTTGATTGCCGTTTGCGCCTATCGGCTGGTTCAAGCCGTATGGCGAGCTTTCAACCAAGTCTTGCAAATTCGCGGCTTTGAGGGCTGCCAATACTTCTTCTTCAGTGGCATCGGGACGGCTGTAACGGACGTTTTCCAAAAGAGTGTCGTCAAACAGGAAAACATCTTGGGAAACAAGGGCGAATTGGGAGCGCAGATTGTCGAGTTTGATGTCTTCGATGTTGGCATCATCCAAATAAACCGCGCCGGAGCTTGGTTCAACAAAACGCGGAAGCAGGTTGACGACGGTGGATTTGCCGCTGCCTGAACGTCCGACCAAAGCAACGCGTTCCCCTTGGCGGATGTTGAGATTGAATCCATCCAAGGCTTTTTTACCGTCTTCGTGGTAGCGGACATCGACGTTTTCGAATTTCAGACGACCTGAAACGTTTTTCAGATGTTTGGTGCCCTTGTCTTGCTCAGGCTCGGTATCAAGGAACTGACAAACCGCATCCGAAGCGATAAACATGGTCTGCATGGGGATGCTGATGTTCGCCAAGTTTTTGATCGGACCGAGCATTTGCAGCATGGCAACGATAAATGCCATAAATTCGCCGATGGTGGTATAGCCTTGCTGACTCTGCCAAAGGGCAATAAAGATGACGACAGCCAAAGCAAACGACGCAATCAGTTCGCTGAACGGAGAACGTGCGGCGCTAGCTTGCGTGATTTTTTTACCGAGACGGACGATGGTGTCATTGACTTCGGCAAAACGTTCGGACGCTTTCTTCTGACCGCCAAAGAGTTTGACCACGCGGTGTCCTTGGTGGACTTCGTTAACGACGTTGTTCAGCGTGCCGATACTTTGCTGCGCGCTGGCAATAATGTCTTTCAGACGGTTGCGGTAATAGCGTGACAACAAAGACAACAGCGGGAACATCAGGGCGACAATCAGACTGAGCTGCCAGTTCAAATACAGTAGAACGCAGACCAAACCGATGACAATCATGGTATCGCGGGTCAAAACGATAAAGACATTACTGGCGTTGCTGATGGATGATTCCGCCATTTGCACCATGTTCATCAAAACTGTGCCGGACGGAGTTTCCTGATGGAATTTGGAAGAGAGTTGCAGCATCTTGGCAAACATATCACGGCGCAGATGGCTGATTGCCATGACGGAAACCCAAGTCAGCAGATATGTGCTGACAAAGCGGCTGATGCCTCGAATGATGACCAAAAAGATAAAAAATACCGGCACAACCCAGACTTTATTGGGCGTACCCCAAATCAGGTAGGTAAATTGGTCTTTCCAGTTTTGCAGCGTGGCGACGATGCCACCTGCGGTATTGAGTTCGGGCGGGGCAGAAGGCGGGGCAAAGCCTTGGTTGACCAAGGGTGCAATAAAGGCGGCAAGATAGCTTTCAGTGGCGGCGACGCCGAAGATAGCAATTAACGCAAAAATGATGCGGACTTTATAAGGACGGATGTAAGCCATCAAGCGCATGAAGCTGCGCGAATCTTCTTGGGTAAACAGGCCGAAGGTCAGTTTTTCTATCATTGGCTCGGTGTTCCGGAATAATGCAGATTGAATATTTTATCAATCTGTCGGATTGGTAAAGCCTATGATTATATCGCAACGAAGTTACCGATGCGACGAAATTGCTGTTTTTAAATGAATAACGATTTTTATTTCTGTAAAGTTTTTTCAGACGACCTTAAATGTTCAAAATAAATTGATAGTGGATTGGAATAAGAAACACCCTCCTGCTGTCTGCACCTCCCTATGCGAACACAACCGACAGGCATTAAAAAACGACCTTTCATTAAGAAAGGTCGTCTGAAACATAAAAGGCGGCAAATTTAATGCGCTTCGACAAAGGCAGCGACTTGTTCGGAATTAGTCAAAGCGCTGCACGCGGCTTCTTTGTTGATGCGTTTTGCCAAACCTGCCAACACTTTGCCCGGTCCGCATTCGGCGGATTCGGTAATACCTTCTGCAACGAGTGCGTTGACGGTTTCCGTCCAGCGTACAGGGCTGTAAAGCTGGCGGACGAGTGCGTCTTTGATTTTCTCTGCATCGTCGTAAGCGGCAACATCGGCATTATGGATGACGCGGATTTGCGGTTGTTTGATTTCAACGGTTTTGAGCGCTTCGGCAAGTTTTTCCGCAGCAGGCTTCATCAGGCTGCAATGCGAAGGAACGGATACAGGCAGCGGCAGCGCGCGTTTGGCTCCCGCTTCTTTGGCGGCGTTCATAGCGCGCTCGACGGCGGCGGCATTGCCCGCAATCACGACTTGTCCGGGCGAATTGAAGTTGACGGCTTCGACCACTTCGCCTTGCGCGGCTTCTGCACAAATGGCTTTAACCTGTTCATCTTCCAAGCCGAGAATTGCCGCCATCGCACCTACGCCCTGCGGCACGGCGGACTGCATCAGTTCGGCACGCAGGCGGACGAGTTTGACTGCATCCGCAAAATCCAATGCACCGGCGGCGACAAGTGCGGTGTATTCACCGAGGCTGTGGCCGGCAACGACGGCAGGTGTTTTGCCGTCCGCTTCAAGATAAGCACGGTAAACGGCAACGCCGGCAGCCAGCATAATAGGCTGCGTATTTACGGTCTGTCCGATGAGGTCGGCGTCCGTACCATTAATCATCGCCCACAAATCTTGACCCAATACGGCGGAAGCTTCGTCGAAGGTGTTTTTTACGACCGATTGTCCTGCGAAGCCGTCCATCATATTGAGGCTTTGCGAACCCTGACCGGGGAAGAAAAATGCAAAAGACATGATATTCCTTTGTTTCAGTTTAGTTTTTCAGAAAATTCGTCAGAGGATTATCGGCGTAATGTATCAGCAGGGCATAGGTAATGGCAACATTTATTGCCACTGTCAGCCAGAAAATCTGAACAAAAGGAACTTTCTTGGTTTTGTGGCGGAACGCGGCGCGCGCAACCAATGCGCCGGGCCAGCCGCCCAGCAGGCTGAATGCGTGCAGTTTGTTTTCTGGGATACGGTTTTGGTATTCGTTTTTACGTCTGATTTTGCGCGCGGACTCCATCGCCGTCTGCTTGTCCTGTTGATAGAGGATGAAGGCGGCGATACTGATAAGGACGTAAATGAAAAACAGTTTATTGGAAAGTACGGCGACAACGGTCAGGAAAACGACGGCGATGACGCTGTTGATCAGGAGTGCCTGCATATCGATATTGAGCCTGTTGTAGTCGGGTGGCAATTCGTCAAACAGGAATGCTTCGTCGCCAAGCCGGACAACCTTGACGGCTTGTTGGCGGTTGCCTTCTATCGGGCGGTTGCAGTAGAAACTGACGCGCTGCCCTGTTTGCGGACGGCAGGTATTGTAATGGTACGCGCTGATGTGGAAGAAAATATTTTGGGATTCGTCACCGAAACGGATAAAGCCGTAGCCTTTGGCATCATCCCATGTAGTAATCGTACCGCTCATGACCTGATTGGGCGGCAACAGATTCTTTTGGGCGGATTTCGGAGCGGGATAACGGGTTTCGGCAACCAACGGCTGCTCGATTTTGACTTCAACTTTAGGACCGTGTTCCGGACGAAAAAAGTGTACGGTTTGACCTTGTGCTTTTTTCGCAGGCGCAGCGTGTATCGATTCAGGCTCGGGTTCGGACTCAGGCGTACTGCGGATAACGGCATTGACCAGCAGCCATTGTCCGTTGGGATGGCGGCGGAGCATGCCTTCAAGGCGGTCGCCCGCCCGAGGCGTACGGGTTTGGTCGGCAAGAAACTGTCCCAGCACAAAGACCGGCTGCCCTTCGTTTGAAACATCCATTCCATAACCACCATTCTTCGACCAATCCCAGTCGGCCAGTGTAATGACCGCGCTGTCATTGTTTTTATAACCCGGATTGACGCGCTCGACATCCCTTGCGACGGCGCGGTTGTTTTCCGTTTCTATTTGAAAGCTGACACGGTGTCCGGTTTCAGGTTCTTGATAATCGGGGTGGAGGGATTGGCGGTTGGCAAAGATGCGTTGCGAAGATTCGTCGCAAATAATGGAGCCGCGGCTCATTTCCCCGAACCAATGGGCGATTGTCCCGTAATGTTTATTATGGTTCATTTTATTTTTATATTAAGGAAAAAAATGTATTGGATAATCAGTTTTGAAATTATACCAATTTATCATAATCCATGTGGATTTTAACCATAATAAATAAAAAGTTGTCTGAAACGGTGTCGGTTTGAAGCAACGACACATTTTCAGACGACCTCTTTTCAATGCTCAACAGAGACAGCACCCTTCCCCCTCTGCATAACATATAGTGGATTAAATTTAAATCAGGACAAGGCGACGAAGCCACAGACAGTACAGATAGTACGGCAAGGCGAGGCAACGCCGTACTGGTTTAAAGTTAATCCACTATACTTTTCAACTACCAACCTGAATCTTCTACACTTTAAACAACTAACCCATCCCTCAAAATACGAATCCCGGCTTTCCTATCAAAAAGGTCGTCTGAAACCGCACCAACGCAGTTTCAGACGACCTTTTAAGTTTTAAACGGACAAAAAATCAATATTTAACCAACACCGCGCCCCATGCGAAGCCGCCGCCTATGCCTTCAAGCAGCAGGTTTTGTCCGCGCTTGATTTGACCGTTTTGAATGCCGACATCGAGCGCGAGCGGGATGGAAGCGGCGGATGTGTTGCCGTGTTCCTGTACGGTCAGGATGACTTTTTCCATGTCCAGACCCAAGTGTTTGGCGGTGGAGTCGATAATGCGTTTGTTGGCTTGGTGTGGCACGAGCCAGTCGATTTGATCGGGGGTATAACCTGCTTCGCTGATGACCTCGTCGGCGATTTTTGCGAGCATTTTGACCGCGAATTTAAACACGCCCGGTCCGTCCATTTTGACGTAGGGCGAACCGCAAACTTGCCCGTTGGCGATTTGACCGGGTACGTTGAGCAGGTCGAGATAGTTGCCGTCGGCTTTGAGTTTGCCGTGGATGATGCCCGCTTCGTCGGACGCACCCAACACTACCGCGCCTGCGCCGTCACCAAACAAAACGCAGGTCGTGCGGTCGTTCCAATCCACGATGCGGCTGAACGTTTCCGCGCCGATGACCAAAGCCTTTTTCGCCATACCGCTTTTGATGTAGGCGTTGGCAGTGGACAGGGCGTACATAAAGCCCGCGCAGACCGCCTGTACGTCAAATGCGGGGCAACCGTTTTCTATACCGAGCTTTTGTTGGACGATGGTCGCAGTGGATGGGAACTGCATATCGGGGGTGGCGGTCGCCACGATAATCAAATCGATTTCATCGGCAGCGACACCGGCAGCAACCAGCGCGCGGCGCGATGCTTCGGCGGCGAGGTCGCTGGTTTTTTCGCCTTCGTCTGCAATATGGCGGAACTTGATGCCGGTACGGGTGGTAATCCACTCGTCGGACGTATCGACTTTTTTCGCCAAATCGTCGTTGCTGACGCGGTTGGCGGGAAGATAGCTGCCGGTACCTAAAATTTTGGCGTATTGCATGTGAAGGCCTTTGAGCGTTGATTCGGATAATCGGCTATTGTAAGCGAAAACGGATGAATTGCCCAACGCCGCGAAGGCGTAAAACAGGTAAAGCAGGCAATGGCTTGAAAAACAAATATAAACCCATGATTTCAATAAAACTGACTTTTCAAACCATCTAGGGATTTACGCTTCCCATCCCGTTTTCAGACGACCTCGGTTACACAAAATCCCCCCAAAGCGTCTGCATCGCCGCAATCGCTGCAAGCGAAGCGGTTTCCGTCCGCAACACCCGCCTGCCCAGCGTTACCGACTGAAATCCCGCCTCAAACGCCATTCTCTCCTCCTCGTCCGTCCAGCCGCCTTCCGGCCCCACCATAAAAATCAGGTCGTCTGAAAACGGCTTGACGGCACGCAAACTTTGGGCGCGGTTCAAACTCATCAACAGCTTGGTTGTTTCAGACGACATCTGTTTCAAAGCCTCGCGGTAAGGCAGCAGCGGCCGCACCTCCGGCACCATATTCCTGCCGCTTTGTTCGCAGGCGGACACCACAATTTCCTGCCAACGCGCCACCCGCTTGTCCGCCCGCTCGCCGCTCAGGCGCACGACGCAGCGTTCGCTGATCACCGGCTGAATCGCGACTACGCCCAGCTCCACACTTTTCTGCAAAGTAAAATCCATACGTTCGCCGCTCGATACCGACTGCACCAGCGTAATTTTCAGCGGCGATTCGTTGTCCGTCTCCTCCTCGCGCAACACTTCCGCACAGGCGCGGCGTTTCTCCAAAACATCCAAACGCGCGGGATATGCCTTGCCATTGCCGTTAAACAAAACGACCTGCTCCCCGCAGCGCACGCGCAAAACATTCAAATGACGCACAACATTATCAGGCAGTTCAACGACTTGCCCCGCATATAAAGCATCAGGCAGATAAAATCTGGACATGGTTCTTCAAGTGAAAACGGATATAATAACGCGATTATACGATTTCGCACCCCAACCGCAAAAACAAGGACAAAAAGTGTTACACCGATTACAAAAAGTCGTCCGGCACATCGCGCAAACCGAAGTCATGCCGCGCTTCCTGAATACCCCGTCGCACCGCAAAGAAGACGGCTCCATGCTCAGCGAAGCCGACCTTGCCGCCCAAACCGCCTTCGCCGCCGCCCTGCCCTTGTTGATCGACAGCCCCATGCTCGGCGAAGAAATGAGCGTGCAAGAACAAACCACCCTTTGGAAAATGCACGCGCATACCGACGGGCTGTGGGTCGTCGACCCCATAGACGGCACCAACAACTTCGTCAACGGACTGCCCCATTTCGCCGTTTCCGTCGCCTTCGTCAGAAACGGCCGTGCCGAACTCGGCATCATCTACAACCCCGTCAGCGGCGAATGTTTCTACGCCGAACACGGCAAAGGCGCATACCTCAACGGCACACCACTGCCCCTGCGCACCGTCGACAAAAAACTCAGCGAAGCCATTGCAGGCGTTGAAATCAAATACCTGCGCTCCGGCAAACTCACCAGCCGCATGAGCACGCTCGCCCCATTCGGCACCATCCGCAGCATGGGCAGCAGCACGCTCGACTGGTGCTACCTCGCCAGCGGACGCTACGACGTTTACGTCCACGGCGGGCAAAAACTGTGGGACTACGCCGCCGGTGCGCTGATTTTCGAAGAAGCAGGCGGCAACCTGTCCACTTTGGAAGGCGACGACTTCTGGAGCGGCGAACACGTTTTCAAACGCTCCGTCATCGCCGCCCTGCAACCCGCCCTGTTCGAGCGTTGGGAAAAATGGATACGGGAGAACCAGTAAACCGGTTTTATCGGCAAATACAGCGGCAGATTAAACAAAACAATCATAATGAAATAGGGAAAGTTTCAGACGACCTTTTCAGACGACCCTATTTGAATTATCCACCCATTTCGAAACAATCAAACCGATGAACAGACCCTCCGTTATTTTCATTGATGTGGACGACACCCTTGTCAGAAGCGTAGGCAGCACGCGCATTCCCATGCCCGAAGTCATCCGCCAAGTCCGCCGCCTGCATGAAAACGGACATATGCTTTACCTCTGGAGCAGCGGTGGAGCCGACTACGCCCGTCGCAGCGCAGAAGAATTGGGCATATCGGAATGTTTCCAAGCATTTTTACCCAAACCGAACGCCTATATCGATGATCAAGCGGTACACGAATGGCGGTTCTGTACCCACTTCCTCCCTATCAACAGCGGACAAATCGACGGGTAACCTCAACAACAGCATTTCGCCCGACGGAATGAAAATGCAATTGCCGTGTATCCCTGTACATCTCTTGTACAAAAAGGTCGTCTGAAAAACAGCTTTTCAGACGACCTTCCAAAATGGTTGTTGCAAAAATATGACATATGAAATTTAAAATTCAACGGGTTTAATACCGCTTATCTCAATAAATTAACGTCTATCGGAGTTTTCGCGCAATTTATTCAAAAGATTTCACTTCTTAACAGCATTTAATACTAATGCTGGTAGAATTCAAATTGCTGACACACACCGCTCTTTTATCCCTTTTGGGCGGTGCAGCAAGTAAGACGTTTTCCCGCAATGTATTGGCCATTCATACTTCTCCCTTGGTATGAATGGTTTTTTTTATCTACAGTTTTGATAACTCAGCCCTGACGCCTGATTAAGCACGATAAATATCGCAAACGCCATACAGATCCCGCTGAAAGATAGGGTATATCTACAATCCTATTATCCGGCTTCAAAAACTGCCTTGAAGAATTGATAACAACATAAGGCAGATATACGCCCACTTCTCACAACAGCATTTTATACCAAAATTCAGCAAAAAACTGAAATATCAATCCACCCCGGAACCGACAATCCCATTTACACCGGCAGCCTGCGCCAACCGATACAAGATATGTTGCGGCATATCGTTGTGCCACAACCGCGTGATGTTCGCGATCACCGGCAGATGACAGGTTTGCCGCACCCTGACAATTGCATCCACATCCAAACGATAAGCATGTTCCGGTTCGAAACTCAAAGTCCCCGCCTCGCCCAAGATAATATGGTGATTGCCGCGCAAAGCGATGTGCTCGGCAGCCGCCAGCCAATCATCAACCCGATGATGCTTATCTTTACACAACACTACCGGCGTATTCAGACGACCCACTTCATCCAACAAGACCCGATTCCCCATCAGCTCTCCGCCCAAATACAAAACGTCTGCCTGCGCCTTCAAAGCCTCATCAATCTGACGCACATCGCGGATACGCACCAAAATCGGTTTTCCCTGTTCATGAAGCCGCTGAATATCCTGCTGCATCAGTTGGATTCTCGCCTTTTCGCTCCCGTTGTCCATTTCCGCATAAGGCCGTGCCGACAGATAAAACGGATCGACAAATCCCGCATCAGCATCCTCAATCCGATTGATATCCGCCACGATATCCAAAACCTTCTCGCCGCCAAACAACACGCCCCGTATCGAAATCTTGCTGTCTTCAGGCTGCCCCTCCCGACTGATGATTTTCCAATCGTTCAGAACCCGGAACACGCGCTCCACATCGGGCAGCCGCGCCAATTCATTGGAATGGAAGACCCGCTCGTCGCCCAACGCGCCGATAATCGTCCTTTCTTCGCCACGCGAAATATGTTCCTGCAAGCCACGGCTGCGAATCGTATCCACCACCCGTTGGACGGACTCCTCGCTCGACCATTTGCGCATTACGATAATCATCGACACCCTCCTCAAACCAATAGAACCTGCATTATATAGTCACGTTTTATCCAAACGATACCTCAACACGAAGACACAGGCACAAATTGGCCACATCAATATTCATATAACATACTTAGTCTCAGATCGTCTGAAACTCGCATCACCACCATTCACACCCATTTACAACCCTCTGTCCCGCCGCGCCAACCATCCCAAGGGCATGTGTTATACTCTTACTCTTTAATCTTTATTTGTGCCCATGAACCTTCTGCCAAACTCCGGAAAATTCTGGCTGAAATTCCTCATCTTCAGCCTCATAGCGGTCATCGCCACCGCAGCCGGACTATACGCATCGGTTTACAACTTCTTCACACCCAAACGCATCGAAACCCTTACCCAATCCGCCCTGCAATCCACCCAACGCACCATCCGCTTCAGCCCCGAAATTCAACGCAGTTGGTTCCCCCGCCCTACCCTTACCCTCAAAAACGTCGTCATCTCCTACCCCAACAGCACGCAAGCCGCCATCCATATTAAAGAGACCAACATCGGAATCGGCTGGAGCAGCCTGTGGAACGACACACCCATTATCGAAAAATGGGTGCTGAAAGGTGCAGACGTTTCAATCGAGCGCACCGAAAACGGCAAATGGAGCCTGCAAGACCTTTGGCAACAGCCCCGCAACACAGCCACGCTCAACCGCCTCGTCGTAGAAAACAGCACCCTGCGTCTGAAACTCGACAACACACCGTACACCATCGAAGACTTCAGCCTCAACCTCCGTTCGGAAGATTCCGACGGTCGCCGTTTCAAAATCAACGGCAACATCCGCAACCCGCAGTTCCCCCTCGAATGGAACGGCAACGGCCTGCTTAAAATCAACGCAGCAAACTGGAGCATTCCCGAGCTTCGCTTTGAAGCGCAAAGCCGCCGTGACCAAGACACGGTAAAAATTAACATCACCAGCGCATTAGACTGGCAAACCCAAAACCACACCCTGCAAGTCAACAATATCAACCTACGCGCAGAAAGCGTTCAACGCAACCTCCACCTGACCGCCCAAGCGCCTCTGCTCATCTTCAAAGACAACCATCTCAACCTCAATACCGTCAGCGGAGCCTTTACCGCAGGATCGCCCGACGGCCAATGGGACGGCTCCTTCAAACTCGACAAAACCAATCTGCGTCCGAGCGTCATTACCCTTGACAGCTTCGAGCTCAACGGCAGATATAAAAACCAACTGCGCCAAACCAGCTTTACCGTCAGCGGCCCGATGTTGTGGCAGAAAAAAACCGGTTTACAATCCGACAACGTGCGCATTACCACCCTGCAAGACACCGTCAACCGACTGCCCCAACCGCGCTTTATCAGCCTGCTTGACGGCAATTTCAGCCTGACCGATTTTGGCAACTGGCAAGGCAGCTTCAAAGGCACGTTCGACCGCCAACCCGTCGCACTGAGCTTAAAATACCAAACCCAAGCCGAGCAAAAACCCACGCTCGAAGCAGGCGTCGCCCTGCAAAAACTCAACCTCACCCCCTACTTGGAAGACTTTCAAGCCGGTTCAGACGACCCCTACCCGAAATTCCTCAACCGCACCAACACACCCGATATCATAGCCAGCATCAAGGTTAACAACATCCAAACGCCCGGCTTCCAATTGGACAATGTCGAAACCCGACTGACCGCCAATAACGAACATATCACCCTGAGCAACTTCAAAGCCGGACTCTACGGAGGCCGTACCGAGGGCGGCATCAGCATAGCCAACACCAATCCCCTCTCCTACCACCTCCAACAAAACGCAGAAAGCGTACAAATCCAACCCTTGCTGCAAGACCTGTTCGGCTTCCACAGCTTTAGCGGCAACGGCAACGCCGTCATCGACCTGACCACCAAAGGCAACAACCGCGAACAACTGCTCAAAAACCTCAACGGTATGTTGACCCTCAACATCTCCGAAGGCGCATGGCACGGCATCGACATGGACAACATCCTCAAAAACGGCATCATCAGCAAAGACAACACCAACCAAACCCCGCCGCCCAAAACCCCTTTCCACCATTTCGTCCTCAACAGCGAAATCGACAAAGGCATCAGCCGACACGTCAATACCGAACTCTTTTCCGACAGCCTGCATGTTGTCAGCAGCGGCTATACCGACCTCAGCACCCAAGAGCTATCGGAAGACCTGCTCATCCGCAATGCCCTGAACCCGCAAAACAAACCCATTCCGCTCAAAATCAGAGGCACGGTGCAAAACCCGTCCATCACCATCGACTACAACCGCCTGACCGACGGCCTCAACAGCCCGCAGGAAAAACAAAAAGCCCTCGAAAACACCCTGCGCGAACAATGGCAATGGATCAACCCCAACCGCAAATAACCCAAAGGTCGTCTGAAAACCGTTTTCAGACGACCTTTAACTTGATGAATCCATTGGATAGAGGATACACAAAAGATAATGATGCAGAACAGGCGTTGACCGATTTTCAGACGACCTGCCTAGCGACACAGCAATCCACCTTCTCCTTTATCCGCAGAAGAAACAAAGATAAATCTGACTGATACACAAATAAAGCCCCCTCTCCCATTCAGCGGGAGAGGGGGTATTTTTGCGGACAGAATTTTGACTTATGGCAAGATGCGTGAAGAAGCGTGAGGCCGTCTGAAAAAAACGATTGCCAATTTTTACAGCTAGAGTATAGTTCTTTATAACTATTTTTCAGCTAGTTCCTTATATCTATCTTTGCAACCTTGGATAAGTAGTTGCCATTGGGTACTCCGCCCGGCGGCAACATTTTTTTATCTGAAAGGATTTGATGAATTTTATTCGTTTTCTCTGACGCAGGTCGTCTGAAAAACCTAATACTTTGAATATTTATAGTTTTTATGGTTATAAATATCAAATAAAAATAAACATTTTACGACAACAGCTTTATCCGGGATCAATCAAATGAACAATACAAACAAAGAGAAACTTTTCAAACTCAGCACCTTGGCGCTCTGCCTTGCCGCGCTGCCGCAAGCCGTTCACGCCGCAGAAGAAGTGCAGCAGGTCGAATTAAAGCAGGTCAATGTGGTCGGCAAAAACCGCAGCCTACGTACCGAAAATCAAAACAGCTACACCGTATCCGCGATGCGTTCGACTACGGGATTGGTACTGTCTCCAAGGGAAATTCCCCAGTCCGTCAGCGTCATCACCAAAAAACAACTTGAAGACCAAGGCGTGACCAGTCTCGAAGGCGCTTTGCAAAATGCCACGGGCGTCAACGTCTTCAAAAGCGGCGGGCGCACGCATTTCATGTCACGCGGCTATTTTATCGAGCAACTTGAAGAAGACGGCATTGCCACTCAAATCGGCTCGCCCGGCGGATTCGGTTTGGGCGGTCCGTCCGGCGACCCGACCAGCGTAACCGATATAGCGATGTACGACCGCATCGAAGTGGTACGCGGCGCGGCCGGGCTGACGCAGGCAAACAACGAACCGGGCGGCACGATTAACGCCGTCCGTAAGAAACCGACCTCCAAACGCCAGCTTTCCGCCGATTTGACGGTCAACACATGGGGCAAAGTGGGCGGCACGTTTGACACGTCGGGTGCCTTAAGTCCTGAACACGGCCTGCGCGGACGCTTTGTCGGCTCGGTTGGCAGCAACAAAACCTTCCAAGACCAATCCGGCGGCCGCGACATCCTGCTTTACGGCGTGATGGACAAAGACATCGGCGACAACAGCAAGCTCACTTGGGGCGCGAGCTATCTCAACCAAACCAAAACGCCCGACCCCGACGGCCTGCCCATGCGCGCAGACGGCAAAGAATGGAAACGCAGCCGCTATCTCGGCGCAGATTGGAACGAAGCCCGTCTGAAAAAACACAACCTCTTTGCCGAGTTTGAACATTATTTCAACGACAACTGGAAACTGAGCAGCAAGCTGGACTGGCGCAAAAGCGACAGCTCAAAAGAATATTACACGCTGGGCGGCACAGATAACGGCATAGGAGCGGACGGTTTGGGCAAAACTTACAGCTTCGACCGTTACGACACGGACAGCCGCCAGTTTACTTTTCAAAACAACCTGACCGGCCGCATCTTCGCCTTCGGACAAAGCCACGACCTCTTCTTCATGCACAGCTATTCCAAAGAGAAGATGAACACGGGCAACCGCTGGTTCGACGACAGCAGCACCTATAACGCAGATGCGTTCAACGGCAGCGAAAAAGCCAAACCCGATTGGGACAACGCTACCGCCAAGTCACGCGGCGGCAACGGCAGCTACCGCACCCACGCCTTCGGTTTGGGCGCGCGCATCAATCCTACCGACAAACTGCACGTCATCGCAGGCGGACGCTATACCAGCTGGAAACGCGACTACTATTGGGATCGCGACTTCAAAGACGGTGCGGCAGGTTCGCACGACGCGCTCAAACGCAACCGCTTCATCCCCTATGCCGGCATCACTTACGACATCACGCCTAAGCAAAGCGTTTACGCCGCATACACATCCATCTTCAAACAAACGATGAACCGCGACTTCAACGACAACCTGCTGCCGCCGATTATGGGACGCAACTACGAAATCGGCTGGAAAGGCGAATGGAACGAAGGTCGTCTGAATACTTCCGTCGCCCTCTACCGCACCGATAAAGACAACAACAACCAACGCGTCAATGTCCGTCCGCACCCTTATTGGGAACCGTTGGATCAAAGCAGCCGCGGCTTGGACGCCGAAATTTCCGGCAGCCTGACCGACCGTTGGCAAGTTTACGCAGGCTACACCTTCAACCGCAGCACCAACCGCAACAGCGTCGGCGACAATGTTGAATCGCGCCGAAAAGGCTACAACTTCAGCAGCCATACGCCGAAACATATGTTCCGCCTCTACACCAGCTATATCCTGCCGGTGGATGACGGCAAATGGACGGTCGGTCTGGGGGTAAAGAGCAGCAGCAAAACCGCCAATTCCTACGGCTCCATCAAGCAAGGCGGCTACACGGTTTGGAACACCAATGTCCAATACCGCCCAAGCAAAAACCTGCAACTGGGACTGGCAGTCAACAACCTGACCGACAAATGCTACTACGAAAACCAATACAGCCACGGCTTAAACAGTGGCAACTTCTACGGCGAACCGCGCAACGCCGTGTTCAGCCTGAAGTGGAAGATGTAAGGTCGTATGAAAACAGCAATGTAGTTACCGTAAAGCAAGAGGTCGTCTGAAAACACAATCCGGCTTTCAGACGACCTCTTGCCCCTGCCGTCATGCCCGTTCATACAGACATGACGGCATCGGTATTTTCATTTGAACATCTGCAAACGGTCGTCTGAAAACCAACAGGAAACAAAAGCGTCGGATAGCGTGTCTGATGCCGTTATCCCGCCGATGCAGATTTTCAGACGACCTCCCGCTATTTGTACAAACACACATCCATGAACATCCTCAAAAAATTCTCCCGACTCGTCCGCCCTTTCTGGACAGGGGCGCACGGGCGCATCCAATGGCTGATGCTCGCCGTCCTCATCGGCTTCACCCTTTGTTCCATCACCATCAGCGTTTGGATCGCTGCGTGGGACAAACGCTTCTACGACGCGCTCGCCGCGTTTGACGGCGCGTCCATGCCTTCGCTCATCGTCGAATACCTCGGTTACATGGCGATGATTATCGGCTGCATCGTCTGCGGCGACTGGCTGCAAAAACGCCTCATCTTCCGCTGGCGCACCCACCTGACCGAACAATTCCAGCAAAACTGGCTCGAAGGCCACAAACACTACCGCCTGCGCCTGACCGGCGAACCCGACAACCCCGACCAGCGCATTGCCGAAGACATCTATCTGCTCGCCGACAAAAGCATCGGACTGTTCCGCTCCTTCATCAATAATATTGCCAAATTCAGCGCGTTCGTCGCCGTATTGTGGACGCTCTCCGGCGTGCAAACCTTCAACATCGGCGGGCGCGACATCACCATACACGGCTACCTCGTCTGGGTTGCCCTGATTTATTCCGTTATCAGCACCCTGATTGCCCACCTCGTCGGCCACAAACTCAAAAACCTCAACATCGATCGCCAGCACCGCGAAGCCGACTACCGCGCCGCCCTCCTGCGCGTGCGCGACCATGCCGAACAAATCGCCTTCTACAACGGCAGCGAAGCCGAAACAGGTCGTCTGAAACAACGCTACCTCCGCATCCGCGACAACTGGCGGCGGCTCACCAACTGCGAATTCCGCCAAGAAACCTTCTGGGCGACCTATGTCCGTATCAGCATCTTCATCCCCATCCTCGCCACCCTGCCCATGTACCTCGCCAAAACCATGACCTTCGGCGACATGATGCAGACCCGCACATCGTTTGCCCGCGTCCAAGACAGCTTCGGCTGGTTTACCGACTCTTACCGCCGTCTCATCGAATGGGCGGCAGTCGTCGAACGCCTCTCCGGTTTTCAGACGGCCTTGGAACAAGTCGAACAAGAAGGCAGAAGCCCAGCCTCCGAACCCGCCCCGACTTTAAACAACCGCCGCCAAAGCGGCATCCTCGTCCTGCAAAACCTCACCGTCCACACCCAAACCGGCAGCCCCCTGCTCACCGACATCAACCTCGAAGCCCACGCCCCCGAATGGGTATTGTTCGAAGGCAGAAGCGGTATCGGCAAATCCACCCTGCTGCGCGCCCTCGCAGGCTTGTGGCCGTATTATCAAGGCAGCTTCGCCCTCGACGGCAGCCTTCTCTTCCTGCCCCAACGCCCCTACCTACCCGCCGACACCCTGCGCCACACCGTCAGCTATCCCCACCCCGCCTGCCAAGACGACCAACTTATTCAGACGACCTTGGAACAAGTCGGACTAGGCCGCCTGAAAGATAATTTAGACGAACCATACGAATGGCACGGCATCCTCTCCGGCGGTGAACAACAACGCCTCAGCCTCGCCCGCGCGCTGCTGCACAAACCGCAAATCCTGTTCCTCGACGAAGCTACCAACCAGCTCGACGGCGAATCCGCATTAACGCTGATGCAGGTTCTCAAGCAAAACCTTCCCGACACTCTCGTCATCGGCATCAGCCACCAACCCGAAATCCAAGCCTTGTTCGGACGTAAAGTTAATTTAAAACCACTCGACAAGCTTGCAAACCGTTCAGATTAGTAATATAGTTCTTTCTGACTAGTTTCATAGTTCTTTAGGGTTACTTTTAAAACTCCTTGGATAGCCTCCGCCAGCTCCCGGCAGGAGGCGTTTTTTTGCCCGCAGTTTTTTGCCTGCGCTTAAGACATTGAGACCTTTGCAAAATTCCTTTTCCCCCAACA
>KV797085.1:47905-48168 GCA_001809325.1 Neisseria sp. HMSC077D05
ATCCTCCCCGGATACCCGATAATCAGGCATCCAGGCCGCCTTTTAGACGGCAGCGGGCACACTTGGCCTATTGAGACCTTTGCAAAAAAGCCCTTCCCCCCGGCAACCGAAACCCAAACACAGGTTTTCGGCTGTTTCCGCCCCAATCACTCCTGATTTTACCCAAATGCGCCCTTAATCCTCCCCGGATACCTAATAATCAGGCATCCGGGCCGCCTTTAGGCGGCAGCGGGCACACTTAGCCTGTTAGCCGCTTTCAACAG
>KV797086.1 GCA_001809325.1 Neisseria sp. HMSC077D05
AATCGTTCTCTTTGAGCTAAGGCGAGGCAACGTCGTCCTGGTTTAAAGTTAATCCACTATATTTTGAAAATAGCATGACACAACGCGAAGATTATAACAAACAACAAACTGCAAATAAATTGTAAAGTAAGACACTAAAATAATAAAAAATGTTCCACAAATACTTCTTTATCATACAAATATTACTTTAGTTATTCTTTTAATAAGGAAAAAAATATATTAATACATAAACCAAAATTATGGTAAAGTATATATACAGTGGCTATCGCGGACATAACTCATAGCCAAAGCATAATCGATACCTTAAGTAACTTTATCATTTGTTAATTTTACATTACGTGATTGTTATTTATGCAGCAAAGCGAAATCTACTTTTTCGGAAAACTAAATCAGTCTCGTGATTTTATTGTTTCTGAAAATCTCCAAACTAATGATAAAAACTTTTGGGATGGATGGTTTGATCGTTGCAACAACCAAGACAAACTCATTCCGTTTACCCGAAAGGTGCTTTCTGCATCGCGGATTTGGCTGTTTTGCATTAAACTGCCTGATAGCATTACCTATATTGGGCTAACGGCACTCAGCTCAGACCAAACAGGTCGACAATATCCTTTTGTACTGTTCCAAAAACCTTATTCCCCTCCAGAACAGTTAAAATCTATTAATTTTTTCTCTCAAAACATAGATTTTTTTAACCAAACATTAATAAATGGTAAATGTATTATAACAAATTGTTTGGGTACACTTTATAAGTCTGACTATCCGTTACCCGAGTCTTTCCTTAATTTTTTATCTAAATCAGATAACCTTGGCAGCTTTTGGCTGGAGTGCGAAAGCGGTTACCATATAGAAAGAGACGGAGAACCCACCTGCTCTCTGTTCAATAAAATATTTGGATGATAAATAGATGAATACATTTCCCTTATGGGCAGAACCTATTTCCGCTGACACCCCCGAAGGGGTAAATATTGAATACGACAGCCGCTTTTTAGAGCTTCAAAGCGCTGCCGAAGGGAAACCGGAAAGGCAATATGGCGACACCATCATCCCTGCTGAAGAGCCTGATTGGGCAACAGTAGAGAAGCTGTGCAATCAATTGTTGGCTGAATCGAAAGATCTTCATGTTTTGTCCTATTACACACAGGCGCTCACTGCAAAACATGGCCTGGTTGGCTTTTGCGCCGGTTGTGAAGCCATCAAAACCAATGTGGATTTGTATTGGAAATCCCTATATCCCAAGCTCGAAGATGAAGACGGCGAACCCGATCCGTTTTATCGAATCAATGCGCTAAGTGCATTCACTACGCATGACGGCATCGCCAAAGAAGTATTTTCAGCCAAATTATTAGTAAACGGACTGACCCAACAGCCTATTACCGTTAAAGAAGCAGTTTCTGTCTTGCAAGGCAATGACCCGCAAAGTTATCCGGGCGGCAAAGAGCGATTGATGCTCGATATCAGAGTAAGTGCTGATACCGGTAAACCGGAATTGATTGCCTTAATCCAGGCATTAGACCATCTGAAAGATATTCAAAACACTTTCTCGACCCAGCTGCAAGACGAACACTCACTCAATTTTGAAGTGATTCAAAAACCGCTCACCCTGATCCACAAAGCCATCAATTACAACGATGGAAGTACCCCGCAGCTGCAACAGACTGAACAAACAGAACAACCCGCTGAAACATCTGTTTCGACTGTTGCTCAAGAGCAATCAACCCTTCAAGAAGCGGATGCATGGCGTCGTCTGAATATCAAAAATCGTGCTGATGTTGATTTGGCTTTGGAAAAAATCTGCATCTACTTTGAAACGCTGGAACCCAGCCACCCTGCCCCGTTATTTATCCGTAGGGTACAGCGGCAAATGAATATGAACTTCTACGACATCATGAAAGATATCAGTCCTGAAAGCATTGCCAACCTGGAAGTTTTGATCGGGAAGCAGGACGAAGAAACGGGAACTTCCAACGAATAAGGTAGTCTATCCGCAATATTAAAGTTCGTTTAAATAAACAACTTTTATCATTTAAAGGTCATTGAATATGTCACGAAACAAATCATCCGGACAAAAATTTATTGCTCGTAACCGGGCGCCTCGCGTACAGATTGAGTACGATGTAGAACTTTACGGTTCTGAGAAAAAAATTGAGCTTCCATTCGTTATGGGTGTGATGGCAGATTTGGTCGGTAAACCCGTAGAACCGCTACCTGAATTGGCTGAACGCAAATTTCTGGAAATTGACGTAGATAATTTCGATGAGCGCATGAAAGCCCTCAAACCCCGTGTGGCATTCAATGTAAAAAATACGCTTACTGGTGAAGGCAATCTGAATGTAGAGCTTGAATTGGAAAGCATGGATGATTTCTCCCCGGCAGCAATCGCCAAAAAAGTAGGTCCTTTAAATGAACTCCTACAAGCGCGCACAGAGCTTGCCAACCTGCTTTCATATATGGATGGTAAGAGTGGTGCTGAAGAATTAATCGGAAAAGTCTTGGGAGACAGCGAGCTGCTGAAAAGCCTTGCAGCTGCGCCTAAAGCGACTACCAAAGACGAGCAGTAATTTCAGATGAAATCAATAAAGTGAGCGTGAATCATGACTGAAAAGCAATTAGATATCCAAGGGGATAGCGGCGCGAAAAGCGTATTTGCCGCAAATGAATTTGAACAGCTGCTGCAAAAAGAATTCAAACCCAAAACCGAAGAAGCTAAAAGCGCTGTAAATAATGCTGTGGCGACACTGGCCCAACAGGCCTTACAAAATGCCATTACTATTTCAGACGACACTTATCAAACCATCGAAGCGATTATTGCAGAGATCGACAGAAAACTTTCCGAACAGATTAATCTGATTCTGCATCATGAAGATTTCCAAAAGTTGGAAGGCGAATGGCGCGGCCTGCATCATTTGGTTACCAACACCGAAACTGATACCTTGTTAAAAATCAAGGTATTGCCCATTTCCAAAAAAGAAGTTGCCCGCAACTTAAAACGCTTCAAAGGCACTGCTTGGGATCAAAGCCCCCTATTCAAACGCATTTATGAAGAAGAATACGGTCAATTTGGTGGCGAGCCTTTCGGCTGTTTGATTGGCGACTACTATTTTGACCACTCTGCACCCGATGTAGAAATGCTCAATAGTCTTGAAAAAATTGCCGCCGCCGCACACTGTCCGTTCATCGCCGGCGCATCCCCCAAACTGATGCAGATGGAATCTTGGCAAGAGTTGGCCAATCCTCGTGATTTGAGCAAAATTTTCCAAAATGCCGAATATGCCCCATGGCGCAGCCTGCGTGATTCCGAAGATTCGCGTTATATCGGTTTGGCTCTGCCACGTTTCTTATCCCGTCTGCCTTACGGTGCCACGACAAATCCTGTCGATGAGTTTGACTTCGAAGAAGAAACTGAAGGCGCGGATCACAACAAATACACATGGGCCAATGCGGCTTATGCAATGGCAGTAAATATTAACCGTTCATTCAAATATTATGGTTGGTGTACCTCAATCCGCGGCGTGGAATCCGGCGGTATCGTTGAAAACCTTCCCTGCCACACATTCCCGACGGATGACGGCGGCGTGGATATGAAATGTCCAACCGAAATCGCCATCAGCGACCGCCGCGAGGCCGAATTGGCAGCATTGGGATTCATGCCGTTGATTCACCGTAAAAATACCGACTTGGCCGCGTTTATTGGTGCTCAATCGCTGCATAAACCGTCTGAATATTATGATCCTGATGCTACCGCTAATGCCCGTTTGTCTGCGCGTCTGCCTTACCTGTTTGCGTGCTGTCGTTTCGCGCACTATCTGAAATGTATCGTACGCGACAAAGTCGGTTCGTTCCGCGAGCGTGAAGACATGGAACGTTGGCTAAACGAATGGATTATGAATTATGTAGATGGAGACCCGATTAACTCCACTCAAGAAACAAAAGCCCGTAAACCGTTGGCTGCTGCTGAAGTGGTTGTGGAAGAAGTTGAAGACAATCCCGGATATTACACTTCCAAATTCTTCCTACGTCCGCACTACCAACTCGAAGGCCTTACCGTTTCGTTGCGTTTAGTTTCCAAACTTCCTTCGGCTAAACAGGAATAGTCGGGTTTGGTTTATTTAAGTGGGCATGTTCATGCCCTGTTGTTGAATCCCTTAATTTTTTAACCTTTTAACAAGGAGAGTAAAAACATGGCTATTGATATGTTCATGAAAGTTGAAGGTGTTAACGGCGAATCAAAAGATTCCAACCACAAAGACTGGACCAACATCGAAAGTTTTGACTGGGGTGCCGAGCAACCCGGTTCGATGACCAGCGGTGGTGGCGGTGGTGCCGGTAAAGTCAATTTCAATGACTTGACCGTAGTTGCCGCTATTGACAAAGCCGCTCCAACCATTCTGAAAAACTGTGCTACCGGCCAACACTTGAGCAAAGTAGAAATTTCCGTATGCAAAGCCGGTGGCGAACAGATCGAATATTCGCGCACTACTTTGGAAGATGTCTTGGTAACCGGCGTGAAATTCATCGGTGTACAAGACAACGATGCGCTGAAAATGCGTTATTCATTCCAAGCTGCCAAAGTGAAAAACCAATATTGGGAACAAACCGATAAAGGTTCTAAAGGCGCTGAAGTTCAAATGGCCTTCAACATCAAAGAAAACAAATCCGCATAACCACTATGCGCATTTAACTGCAGAAGCCTGGCTTAAAAGGCGTTTTAAGTCAGGCTTTATTACAATAAATTTACTTTTCAGACGACCTCTGTCTTCCTGAAAAGTTAATCGGGTTTCAACTATTACACACTTTATACAAATAAATAAGGAGTTGCTGGGATGGATTTGAAGACTAAATTAACGGACATGATTGAGCTTGTACGTTCAAATCCTGACAATCAGGAACACCGTTTGGCATTGATTCAATACCTCTGTCTGAGTGCCAAATGGGAACAGGCTTTAAAGCAAATCGGGCAATATCAAAAACTGTTTCCCGATACTCAAAAGCCTCTGATGCTCTACCTTATTGAAAACATTTCTGCCGAAATGCGTCGTCAAGCAGTCTTGGAAACACAGCAAAAACCCAAAACTCTGGAACAGCACGCAAGCAAACTCGATATTCTTCAAAAACAACTCTCTTTAGTTGCTCATGTTGCAGAGAAAAAAAGCTCTGCCCTTACTGCCGACTATGAAGCCTTATCCGACTGTATCGATGGCACACCGGCGCACATCACTTATCTTCTAGCAGATAAATCAGTTGCCGAAACCGACAGCAACTGGATTATGGACGGCGACGTACGTACTGCTTTTGTTTATGAATTCTTCTATCAAGGCCACTACTATTGGCAAACTTGGAACTCTATTGAAAGTATAGCTTTCAAAGCACCAAGCTCGTTGCTCGACATCATCTGGAGGTCGTCTGAAATCAAATTTACCGACGGCGAATGCATTCAATGTACCAGCCCCGCCCGCTATGCCGTTTTACCGGACGCAGAAACCGAATGGTCGGATATGTTGATGAACTGTTCGCAAACAGACTGGATAGAAGTAGCCGAACAGCTCTTTACAGGCATGGGTCAAAAAACCCTGTATACCGACAGCCATGATTTTGGTCTCTTAGATATTCGTAATATCAAATTCGGACAACAGCGTTAAACCTTACCCATCCTCCGACTACCGCAATCCATCATGTCGCAATTCAGAAACCAACTGCTGCCTTCTTTGTTTGACAGACTGACAGATGAAGAACCGCGCAAAAAAAAAGAGGCACGCCCCGATCAGGTCATCAATCTTGACCAATATCGGCAGGCAGTGCTGCGCGATATTCTTTACTTGCTGAATACCTGCAACATGCAAGCGGAGACCATGGAGAAAGATCTGCCTGTTAACGTGCGCTCGTCCACAATCAATTACGGCATTCCGCCCCTGTCGGGAGTGAATTTCTCCGACATAGAATGGCAGGATGTAGAACAAAATATCAAACAAGCCATCATCGATTTCGAACCACGCCTTGAAAGCAAAACCCTGCAAGTTATCGTGAATACCGTAGACGATGATGACGATGCTTTACACAACAAACTTATTATTGAAGTCAAAGGTTACCTGAAACTCAATCCTTATCCCAAAGAGTTCCTGCTACGAACCAGTATGGATGTTGAGACCGGGTTGTTTGACTTGTTAGATGGGGGAAATAGGTCTTGAATAACAAGTTATTGTCTTACTACAATAAAGAACTGACCTTCCTGAAGGAAATGGGCAGGGAATTTGCACAGCAATACCCCAAAATCGCCTCCCGCTTGGCACTGGATACAACCGACATCCCCGACCCTTATGTCGAAAGGCTATTGGAAGGTGTAAGCTTTCTCACTGCCCGCACCCAACTCAAGCTGGATGCGGAATATCCCCGTTTCGTACAAAGAATCTTGGAAGTCGTTTACCCTGACTTCATCAATCAGAAACCGGCAGCAGCTATTGTCAATTTGGAACCTACCGGTCAATACAACGCCGACGTTATCAATCTGCTTGAACGTGGCAGAGTATTGCGCTCATTACCTATCGATGAATTCAAGGTAAGTTGTCCGTTTTCTGTAACTAAAACTACTGAAATCCTGCCTTTACACATAGAAAAAGCCAAATATACCGATTCGCTCGGCTATTTACCAAGCACGCTTCCTGCGCTCAAGGCATCTGCTAGGAAAAAAGTGCAATCTGCCTTGCGTTTGGACTTCTCACTCAGCGTACCTGGCGCATGTTCGGAAATGTTGCCGGATGAATTGTCTGTGTTTTTAGGTACGGAACTTTCTAAGTCATCTGCACTGCTGTTTTTACTGGCCTCAGAATGCGTAGGCGTCGTTTGCCACAGTTATGAGAACCCCAAACAATGGTATTACCCGTTGTCCTCCAAACCGGAACATCGGGGATTTCGGGAAGATGAAGCCTTATCGTTTAATTTGGACAAATCCGTCAGTGCATTCCGAATTATGCAGGAATACGCGCGTCTGCCGGAAAAATTCCTGTTTATCGCTCAAAAAGATATCAAACAGGCTGTCCGTCAGGCTGAGAATGACGGACATTTACCCAAAGTACCCGAACATTTGGAAGAAATCGTAAACGATAAGGGCGTCAATAAAAAAATCATTACTTACCGCAAACGCTATTTCAGTCTTTCATTTTTATTCAGCAACAAAATACCTGAATTGACAGAACTGATCGGCGTAGAGGATTTTTCTGTCAATGCGGTGCCGGTGGTGAATCTATTCAGAAAAAAAAGCTCCCGCTTTCCTGTAAATATCCAAGATCAGGAACACCACGTCATCATCGACCGTACGCAGCCTTTGAATTATGAAGTCTACGCCATCGAACAAGTAAAAGGTTTTGACACCAACAACCGTCAAACCGTTGCATTTTCGCCGATGTACAAAGCGCCGGATATGGGACTCTTCCCCGAAGTCCAAACTCAGCATGCTTATTTTTCAGCACGGCGTGCAGACAGAGTTCCATCGGAAAATTCTGTCAAAAATGGCTTCCGTTCTTCCTACTTGGGCAGCGAAGTGTTTTTGTCTCTGGCAGACAATCGGGATTACGCTTTCAATTCCGGCATACAACATCTTTCCGTAGATGCTTGGTGTACCAGCAGGGATTTACCGCTGATGATGCCGCGTGACGGAGAGTCCGATTTCCTGATTGAAGGTTTCCTGCCGGTTAACTCTATTAAGCTGATTTCTAAATTGACACGTCCTCAAGCTGCTGTGAGTGAGGATCGGACACTTTGGTCGTTTTTAAACCAATTAAGTTTGAACTATCTGTCATTATTAAACATCGATCAGGAAGATGCACCCGTCACCTTAAAAGAGCTTTTAATGGTGTTTGTCTCTTCTGAAAATGATTTGCTGAAAAAACAGATTGAATCGATCACACGTATTGAGACTTCCATTGTGAACAAGGTAGTCCGTCATTATGGAGTCGCAGCTCCTGTTCGAGGCATCAAAATCACGGTTACACTGGATGAAGCGCAATTGGGCGGTATCCATCCCTTCCTGTTCGGCTCGGTTTTGAACCATTACTTCCAGCGTTTGGTGTCGATTAACTCATTCATACAGCTTCAAATTGACACGCTCCAACAAGGACATATGGCTACTTGGCCGACTGCTGTTGGAGAGAGGGTAATCGTATGAGTCCGGTTAACGCTCAAACAGATTTTGGCGACGCATTGGACGATACATGGGATGAAAAACTGACGGGCTTTTTAAACAAAGTTGCCTCTCAGCCCTATAAATACGATTATTTTTCACTCTTGCGCCAGCTTGAGTCCGTCAAATTTGTTACCGGCGGGAAATTATTGGGTAAGGCCGTCAGCCCGAAAATGGAAAAAATAAGGATTCGCCAAGAGCCATCGCTTATTTTTGCTCCCCGCAACATCCAATCGGTTGCCTTATCGCCGCGTTATGTGGAAATTTCCATTAATGGATTCGGTTTGTTTGGCCCATCCGGCCCCCTGCCCTTGCATTTGACCGAATATGCCTATGAGCGTCAACACCAACACGGCGACCGGACATGGAGCGGTTTTGCCAATATGTTGCAACACCGTCTGGCTGTCTTATTCTATCGGGCATGGGCCAACGCTCAGAGCATTATTTCTTTAGATAAAAATGCTGAAGACCGTTTTGGGAAATATATCGCCAGCTTTAATGGGCTGGATACACCGGCCATACATAACAAAGGCTTAATCCACGAATTTGCCAAACGTTATTTTGCCGGTCTGCTGATGAAACAGAGTCGGTCGGCAGCCAATCTTCAACAACTGCTTAACCGTTATTTCAAAGTCCCCGTTACCATTCAAACCAATGTCGGATATTGGGTTGAAGTTGCGGAAGAAAAAACGCAAATCGGCATTATGGGTAACTATACGCTGGGAGATGGCTTGCTGCTGGGTGACAAGCTTTACGATGTTCAAAGTAAATTCCGTATCATCATCGGCCCACTTACCCTACCCGCTTACCGATCATTCTTCAAAGACGGCATCAATACTACCCGTTTACGCGAGTGGGTACGGCTGTTTGCCGCAGATGAATATGAATGGGATATACAGCCTGTTTTAATGCAAAAAGAAGTACCGCTCATGGACTTGGGCGGACAAACACAACTCGGCTTAACAACTTGGCTGGGGAATGTTTCCCGTGATGCCGAAGACTTGATCGTCAGCAACCATTAAACAGCTTTTTCAGACGACCCCTTTGTTGGGAAAAGCTTCTTTCAAATTATTTTTAGACATACTTGGAATAACTTAATTAAGGACACATCATGTCAAACATCAGCCGCAGCGTATTATTTGGCAAGTTGAATACCACCTTGTATAAAACTCTGGAAAATGCCTACACCTTCTGCCGTCTTCGTGAAAACAGTTACGTTGAGTTGGTTCACTGGCTTCATTCTCTTCTGCAAACCGAGAAGACCGATATCTTCTGCCTGATCAACAGTTTTAATTTAGACGAAGCCAGAGTCCGCAAAGATGTATTGACAGCGGTTGAAAAACTTCCTGCCGGCTCTACTGCCGTCATCGATTTTTCCGAACATATCCAAACCCTTGTCGAGCAAACTTGGACATACAGTTCTCTCAAATTCGGCACCGACAAAATCCGTACTGCTCACATTTTCTATACCATTCTTGAAAATAAAACTTTACAGAGCATTGTGGCCAATATTTCATCCGAGTTCCTCAAAATCAAACCTGAAACATTGGCAAACAATATTGTCGCTATTACTGCAAACTCTGAAGAAAATCTTGATGTTACCCAAAACGCTTTATCTTCGGAACCTAACGCTACACACAAAGAAAGTGCCTTGGCCAAATACGGCAGCAATCTCACTGAAAAGGCAAAGAATGGCGAAATAGATCCCCTTACGGGTCGCGATGCCGAAATCAGACAAATGATTGACATCCTGATGCGCCGCCGTCAAAACAATCCGATTCTCACAGGTGAAGCCGGTGTCGGTAAGACAGCCGTCGTCGAAGCATTGGCATTGCGTCTGGCCGCCGGAGATGTTCCGCCCGGATTGAAAGACGTTCAATTAATCCTGCTGGATATCGGTTTGCTCAAAGCAGGTGCCAGCGTCAGCGGAGAGTTTGAATCACGACTCAGAGCGGTTATGGACGAAGTGGAATCCAGCCCGACCCCCATTGTGCTCTTTATCGACGAAATCCATACCTTAATTGGCGCCGGCGGTGCAGCCGGCACAGGCGATGCAGCCAACCTGCTCAAACCTGCGCTCGCCCGAGGCAAACTGCGTACTATCGGTGCGACAACATGGGCAGAGTACAAAAAATACTTTGAGAAAGACCCTGCCCTGACCCGCCGTTTCCAAGTGGTGCAAGTGGATGAGCCTGACGAAAACAAAGCCATCAACATGCTTAGAGCATTAAACGCTTCTTTGGAAAAACACCATAATGTGATTATTCTCGATGAAGCAATTCAGGCAGCCGTGAAACTTTCCCACCGCTACATCCCTGCACGCCAACTTCCCGATAAAGCTGTCGGCTTGATTGATACTGCCTGCGCGCGAGTTGCAGTCAGCCAGCATGCTGTGCCCGGCAGTATCGAGTTTCTGCGCAAGAAATCCGAAGCATTAAAGCTTGAACAAGCAAATTTGGAACGTGAGAAAAAACTCAGTTTCGATTCTGAAACACGGATAACCAATATCGGCAAAGAATTAACTGAAGTCGAAGGTCGTCTGAAAAAATTAGAAGACAGATGGAAATCTGAAACAGACTTGGTTACCGAACTATTAGATGTGCGCGAACAAATCATGCAAGCGGAAGAAGGAACCGCTGAGAAAGAAACCAAGCAGCTGTACGCCCGCCAAAAAGAGTTGGTTAACAAACTGAAAAAACTGCAAGGCATCCAACCGCTAGTTATGCCTTTAGTGGATAACCGTACCGTTGCCGACGTTGTAGCTGACTGGACAGGTATTCCGGTTGGCAAAATGATGAAAGATGAAGTTGAGGCTGTCTTGCAACTTGCTGATACTTTAAACAAACGCATCATTGGTCAACGTCACGGTTTGGATGCAATCGCCCGTCGTATCCAAACATCACGTGCGAATCTGGATAACCCCAACAAACCTATCGGCGTTTTCATGTTGGCAGGTCCTTCCGGTGTGGGCAAAACCGAAACGGCATTGGCTCTGGCTGATACGTTGTACGGCGGTGAACAAAACGTAATTACCATCAATATGAGCGAATATCAGGAAGCTCATACCGTATCCACCCTGAAAGGCGCGCCTCCGGGCTATGTCGGTTATGGTGAAGGCGGCGTACTGACTGAAGCTGTACGACGTAAACCTTATAGCGTCATCTTGCTTGATGAAGTAGAAAAAGCACATCCGGATGTGCATGAAATCTTTTTCCAAGTATTCGACAAAGGCTGGATGGAAGATGGTGAAGGCCGTTATATCGATTTCAAAAATACCATCATTATCCTAACTACTAATGTGGGTACGGATTTGATTATGGATATGTGTGATGACCCTGAAATGCTGCCTACTCCGGAAGGTTTAAACAAAGCCTTGCGTACTCCCATGTTGAAAACTTTCCCTGCCGCGCTACTAGGCCGCATGCAAGTGATTCCCTACTATCCGTTATCTGACGATATGCTCTCAAAAATTGTGGAATTGCAATTAGGCCGTATCGTAGACCGAATTAAAGATAACCACGGTATCGACCTTCACTACACGCCAGAAGTTCTCAAGCTGATTACTTCGCGCTGCACAGAAGTTGAGTCAGGTGGCCGCATGATTGATGCGATTCTGACCAATACAGTTTTACCGCAAATCAGTCGTGAACTGCTTACTTGTGCAACTCAAGGCAAACAAGTTTTAAGTGTAAATATTGATGTAAGTAACCATGACTTTACTTATCAATATAAATATAAACCTCGCAAGAAAAATACTTTATAATTTTAGAAAATATTAAAAAAATTTAGTCTTTCTAATTAATTATAACGAACCTATTTATTTCTCCAGTAGTCATATATTGCATGACTGATTGAAGTATTTGTTGTCAGACGTAATCAATACTGATGGACTTGAAGGCAATTAAGATGCATAAACAACTAATAAAATATATATCGTTCTTAATGATATCTTTAATGGTAAGCTCATGTGCTTCCGATCATAAACCGCCTAAAGAATCTGATGAGAGCGGAGAAAAAATTGATGTACAAATCATAGTTTCCCCTGATGCGAATCCTAATATAGTTGGCCAACCTTCTCCCATCAGATTGGATTTATATCAGTTGTCTTCTGACGGGGAGTTCAAAAAATCAAACTATTTTGAACTTACTAACAACGCCAAAGAAAATTTAGGTGATAAATTAATTCAGCAAAACCAATTCATGCTGCATCCTGATACGGTTACCATATTGCCGATCAAAATGGATTCCCACCTGAAATATCTGGGTGTAGTCGCAAGTTATCGAGATTTGGATAACAGTCAATGGCAATTGGTATTATTGAAGCAGAAGAAACGATGGTATCAGTTTGGCAAACATTATTTCTATGTAAATGTCGGCAAAAATAAATTAACCCAGTTATCAAAGTCAGAAATGAAGGACTTGTTGAAAGAATATAAAGAACGGCACCCTGACGATAAAAAAATTAAAGAAAATGGAAAAACTCGTAAATACGGCAATGACCTTAGCAAAGGCGTTTTCCGTGAAGAAAAATAATAACTAAAAGATTAAGGATAAAAGGCATGGCAATAGAAGCAAAAGTAGTTTGGTCGGAGGGTATTTTTATTACCCCTCAACATTTCCAACAATTTGAACGTTACCTTGAATCCGGTCTACGCCAATTAGCCGTTTCTCAAGAGGGTCATTTTTGGGGATTCTCTTCGCTGGTATTAAATTCAGACGGCCTCAAACGGGGGGTAATCGGTATTAATGAAGCAGAAGGTGTTTTTCCTGATGGTTCTGTATTTTTATTCTCTCAAAAACAGCTTGAGAATTTGAGTTTAAAAGTTCCTGCAAATATTAAAGACACTAAAATCTACCTTGCCGTTACCCTGCCTTCTTCTGTAAATAATGAAATTTATTTCCCAGATCAGGACTCTTCAGACTCATGTCGCTACAAAGCTTTTAATAAAACTCTAGCAGACACTACAAATACTGAATTAGATGGTCGCCAAGTAACACTGGCAGATCTTAATCCGATGTTGGTTTTAGAAAATGACTTAACCAGTGGACAAACTGCCCTGCCCATTGCGCTTATCCGATCCAGCTCTGCAGACTTTGAAATTATTTTAGATGAATCATATATCCCGCCTTGCCTCGGAAGCCAAAAACAACCACACCTGAAAGCTTATATTTCAGAAATTTATGGTTTATTGATGCAAAAAAGCAATAGTCTGGCCAATGCAGTGAACGATCCTAATACTGGCGGCTCTGTTGAAGTTATGGATTTCATGATGCTTCAAACCATTAATCGTTATTTGGCATATTTGCATCATGAAAATGAAGGGGCACGACAAACGCACCCTGAACAATTATTCATTAATTTATCCAAACTATGTGCTGATTTAATGACCTTCCTGCCTTCTCGCAAAGTAGGCGATATCCCTGTCTATGAGCATAATGACCTAGCCTCATGCTTTGGCAAATTATTTTTCAATCTGCGTAAATCATTATCCATCGTTCTTGAACAACGTGCGATTAGGATTCCGCTGGATATGCGTGATGAAGCCACTCGCGTTGCTCAAACACCAGATCAAAGCCTATTGGATAAAGCCTCATTTGTCCTTGCTATCAAAGCCGATATGCCGAACGAAGCATTGCGCCAAAAAATTCCGAGCGTAGTAAAAATAGGTACTGTGGAGAAAGTAAAAGAATTGGTTGCTTACCATCTGCCTGGAATCAGGGTTCATGCTTTGTCTGTAGCACCCCGAGAATTGCCATACCACAGTGGTTATGTCTATTTTGAATTGGACAAAAAGCACGAGCTGTGGGACATGTTTGATACTTCATCAGGCATGGCCTTCCATTTAGCCGGTAATTTTCCGAATTTAGATGTTGAATTTTGGGCAATCAAGTCTTTAAGTTAATTTGGTTCAATTTGGAATTTCATTATGGATAACCAGAATAATGCTGCTCACAGCACCGCAAATATTTATAACCCGTTGATTGAGGCGGCCAAACCGGTTTTTATCTTAGTCAATGCGATGCAGCAGACTACCAGTCAATTGTCTACGGACAGTTTGATCAACAAATTTTCTCTCTTAATCAATAATTTTGAAGAAAATGCTGAAAAAAATGGAGCAAGATACGACGCTATCCAAGCTGCAAAATACTGTCTATGTACATTCGTAGATGAATTGGCTGTTCGTGCAGGCTGGGCAGATGAAACCTGGTCAAAAAACAGTCTGTTGGTATCTTTTTATGACGAAACATGGGGCGGGGAACGTTTTTTTGAGATTATTCAAAATTTGAAACAGGATCCGGATAAGAATATTGATTTATTAGAGTTTATGTACTTGTGTTTGCAGTTTGGCTACAAAGGCAAATATCAAGTGTTAAATAGCGGCGAACTCGAAATCGACAAAATCAAAAGAGATTTGCTCGCCTTAATTCATAGTAAACGACCGGATCAAACTGCCGATCTTTTCAAACACAATCCAATAATCACAAATACTATCCAGCGAAAACAGAGGCTTTCTATTCCTTTATGGGTTGTAGGTGTTTTAGGGGCAGTCGTCTTGGGGGTGGGCTATTTTGCAATGCAATGGTCTTTAGGTGATGACTTTGATGTTGCCAGTACAAAAGTTAACAATCTCAAACTCCCTTCTGTTACGGCTAAACAGCAAGAAACACAAAGTACTGTCCGACTACGTCCTTTATTGGAAAATGAAATTGCTAGAAAGCTAGTCTCTGTAGAAGACTTTCAAGATAGAAGTACAGTCACTATTTTGGGTGACGGTCTCTTTGAGTCTGGTTCTGCACAAATTCAAGACCAATATTACCCTGTTTTGGCAAGAGTCAGCCAAGCTTTGGATAGTGTAGAAGGGCAAATCGTAGTGACCGGATATACTGACAATCAGCCCATTCAGAGCTTGAACTTCCCATCTAACTGGCATCTCTCTCAAGCTCGTGCAGATGCAGTAAAAGAAATTTTATTGAATTACATCAAAAATGGCGGAGCTCGTATTCGTTCAGAGGGACGTGGTTCGACCGATCCTGTTGCTCCAAATGATACTTTGGAAAATAGAGCCAAAAACCGAAGGGTTGAAATTACCCTATTCACAACTGGAACCGGCCCCAAACTGGGTAGTGAAGTAGAAGTAAAAACCAATACTTCCACTACTCAGCCAAGCAGTGATGTAAGTACACATCAATAATCTGAAATTGGATTGATACGGAAAAACAAATATGAAAAAAATTCTTTATTTTCTAGGCTCCCGTTCTTTATGGGTAATGCTGGGTATCGCCGGTCTGATTATATTGGTATGGTTTATCGGCCCACTGATTTCCATAGGTGAAATCCGTCCTTTAGCAAACAAGACTATTCGCCTTGCCGTGTGTGCAGCCATTATCGGCATTTGGTTGGCTAAAGCCATATTTCGCCAATATCGTGAATCACGTCGAAACGCTGCCTTACTGAAGGAAATTCGTGCAGCACAAGAACCCATTTTAAAAAATGCAAGCGATGTCAGCTCAATGAGCCGTCAGTTTGCCGAAATGGATAAAGTACTGAAAAACGCAAAATTTTCCAGATCTAAAAATAGTTTATTGGCAAGATTGGAAGAGGGGCAATATCTTTATCAAATGCCGTGGTACGTTGTTTTAGGTGCTGCCGGTTCTGGTAAAACAACAGCATTAAAACGCTCTGGTCTCAACTTCCCTCTAGAAAGCACTTTAGGAACATCTGTAAGCGGCTTGGCAGGGACACGCGATTGCGATTGGTTTTTATCCGATGAAATCGTACTTCTCGATACTGCAGGCAGATTGTCTTTACATGACAACCACAGCAATAAAGACTCCAGCGACTGGGAGGAATTTGTATCCCTGCTGAAGCGCTACCGTCCCAAACAACCTATCAACGGTGTAGTAGTTACCGTAGGAGTGGACGACCTTTTAGGTGGTAAAACCAATATTACCGAAATTTCTGCAGAACTTCGCAAAAGAATCCACGAAATGCATACCAAATTAGGTATACATTTCCCTGTTTATCTTATGATAACCAAACTGGATTTGCTGCATGGTTTTGACAAATTCTTCGATCATCTGACGGAAGAACAAAGAAACCAATATTTGGGTATTTCTCTTTCTGATACCGAAGGAATGGAAACTCCAATTGCCACTGCTTCCAATGCTTTATCGGAAGTTGTGGATAAACTGCGCTCTTCTATGTTGGGCACCATCCATCAATTGGAATCTTCTGAAGATAAAGCAGCGGCTTTTGCTTTCCCTGAAGAATTTGAACGTCTTAATCAGGCGGTACTTTCTCTATTTAAAGAATTATCTAAATCTTCAAAATTTGAGCAACCTATCTCGTGGAGAGGTGTTTATTTCTCAAGCGGTACCCAAACGGGACAACATTTCAATCCCATCTTGGATGGCTTGCAAAACGATTTCCAATTATCGAAAAAATACTTGGATTCGGATCGAACCAAAACTCAAAACAACGAGCGAAGCTTTTTCCTGCACAGGCTGTTCTCTGATGTCATCCTTAGTGAAGCAAACTTGGCGGGAGAAAATAAATCTTGGTTTGTCAAAAAACAAATGCTCTATTGGTTAGGAATTGGAGCTATTGTCACCATAGTCGCTGCCTGCTTAGCCATGATGCTGAACAGTTATTCAAATAATCGCTCATATCTTGAGCAGGTTGGCGATAAAGCAACCAAACTGGGTCAAGAGGCGAAGAAATACACTGAAGCTCCCGACCTGCTTAAAGCAGTAACATTTGCAGAACATGTCAAAGATACGACCCGAAGCAGAGAGATTCCCGATCTATCTTCTCCTCCTCTTAGCTATCGCATGGGGCTTTACCAAGGCGGGCAAATGGAAGACGTTGGTGAATCCGCTTACCGCAGAATCCTTCAAGACAATGTGATGCCTTTAATCAGCTTTAAATTAGATGAACTTCTGCGAACAACCAGCGGCTCAGACGGCATCAATGGCTACAATGCTTTAAAAGCTTATCTGATGATGTATGACAAAGAGCATTTTGATGCCGCTTTTATGCAAAACTGGTTGATGACTAATTTGTCTAAAGCAGAATCTTCAGGCATGAGCGAGCAACAGAAAAAATCTCTTGAGAAAGCTTTAAACCAAATACTTTCCAAACAAAGCATTACTCCCAGCGTACCCTACGATGAAGAATTGGTAGAACGCCGCAGGCAGGAAATTGCACAAAGAGATATTGCCACTATGGTACTGGAAGATACCATCAACACAGTTGCTCTCTCAGGCAAAGAAGGAATCACACCTGTTTCTTTTTCAAGCATGGGCGGCGTACAAAGCCACTTATTGTTTCGTCGCAAAACCGGCGGAGCTTTAAAAGAACCGATTAACTTCATTTATACCAAAGAGGCTTACATTACCAAAGTCTTACCTACTATGGTCAAGTCGGCAGAACAGTTTTTTAATGAAGACAACTGGGTATTGGGTAGTTATGCATCACAAAGCCAAAGCAAAGCTTCTGTTCTTTCAGATGCTCAAAAGCTTTATTTCGGCAATTACATCAAGGCATGGAATAACTATTTGTCTGATTTGTCATTGGTTACGCCCAAGTCATCTCGAGAAAGTATTCAGATTGCCAAGCTTCTATCAGAGAAAAATTCTCCTTTAGTCAATATTATCAAAGGTATCAGCGACAATACGACGCTCACCATTGATAAAAAGATAACGGATAAAGCAGACAGTAAAATTGCCGACTGGTTGAATAGAGCAGGACTGTCAAAGCTCCTAGATGCTGAAGGAGAGGCTAATGTAAAAAATGAATTGTCTGCTTTAAAACTGGCCACTCCCGTTGATGATGCTTTTGCGGATTTCCATAGTTTAACTGAAACCACAAATGATCAACCTCCAGCAATTAACAGTGTTACTGAAGCCATTAATGATTTGTACGTTTATTTGGTTGCCGTTAATGTCGCAGTCGAAAAAGGGGTAGATTTGCCTCCTGATGATCCGTTTGTGAAATACAAAGCTGAAGTAAACCGTCTTCCTATGCCCTTCCGCCCAATGTTAGACAGCTTTTCTGAGATTATTTTGAAAAACACCGACAAAATTGTTGATGAAAAGCTCATGTCCACCTTGGAAAAACAGTTGGCAACCGTAACAAACAGTTGCCAAGAAATACACGAACAGGGTTACCCTTTTGACAGAGGTTCTGAAAACAATGTTGCCTTAGAAAGCTTCACCAACATATTTGGTCCCAACGGCATGTATAGCAAGTTTACTAATTTATCAGGTGAGGCCGCCGTATTGGCGCGTTCAGAGAAACTGGAAACATTAACGGCCAAAAACAGCGCATTTAAAGACCGTTTTTCCAGGCTGAACGACATAGCGGCAATCCGACAAGGATATTTCGACAAAGGCTCGGAAACACCCACTTTTGACTTTACAGTCAAAGTCTTGATTCTTGACTCCAGCTTGGAAAGTGTGAATGTTTCTTATGCAGGGAAAAGCTATGTATACAGTCACGGTCCAGTCAATCCTGCAACCTTTACTTGGCCTTCAAAAGAAGAAAACGCCTTGGCAAAAATAGATATTTCCTCCCCTCAAATCAATAGTGCGGGTATCAGTTCAACCGGGCCGTGGTCAATATTCCGCCTGATTGAAAAAGGGAAAATCATTCGCCAGACAGGAAACACTACCGTTGTCGAATACAACATCCAAGGAAAAAACGTTGTACTTGAATTTACTACGTCCACAGCCTTTAATCCCTTTAATTTAAACAAATTAAGGAATTTTCAGTGCGTTTGATGGTCATAATGAGAATGTAAGCAGGTCGTCTGAAACCACTCATTCCAACATGCTTCTGCCGCAACCCTATGCATGATTGAAAATAGAAAAACCGACACTCAAGCGAAATTGGTTTTTAATGTCAACAAGGAATTTCCCGAAATGAATAGAACAGTCGTTGCTCATACACCTTTGGGATCACAACTTTTATTCAAAAAAATGCTTGGAACAGAATTTGTTTCCAACCTTTTTGAATTTAATATTACTTTGGTTTCCAAAGATTCCAATTTACAAGGCAAGGATATTATCGGTCAGCCTATAACATTGGAAATTGACACAGAAGCAGGCAGCCCGCGCTATCTGAACGGTTTAGTTACCGACTTCGGCTATATCGGCGAAGATGAAGACGAAGAAGACTATCACGCCTACACCTGTACAGCCCGTCCGTTTATGTGGTATCTCACCCAAAATACGGACAGCAGGGTATTTGTCGACAAGTCCGTTCTGGATATTGCCAATGAAGTCTTGTCGCCGTTCGGCTTTCCCTTCCAGGTAAAATGCCAAAAAGGCTATCGTACCAGAGGATTTTGTGTCCAATATCAGGAAAACAGTTTTAATTTCCTAAACCGCCTGTTTGAACAGGAAGGCATCTACTATTATTTTACCCACAGCAACGGTTCGCACGAGCTCGTCATCGCTGATGATGTCGGTACTCTAGAAGCCATTCCTTCTCCCAACATTCCTTACCATTCCAAAAATACTGCGCCCGGCGCACCCAACATCGCCTATATCGATGTATGGGAAGAACGGGATGCCTTGAAATCCAGTCAGTTCGTGACTCAAGAATACAACTATAAAAATGCCAAAGTCCCAATGAAATCTTCTGATTCGGTTCACGATTTCAGTTCTGTTCCTATGGAACATTATGATTTTTATACCGGCTTTAGCGATGTATCCGAAGCGCAAAACTACAGTCAGGTACGCAGTGAAGATCTGAAAAGCCAAACCAAGATCATTACCGGTTCGGGTACTGCCTTGACAGTGGCTCCAGGTTATACGTTTACCCTGAGTAAGCACCCGCACTCGTCATCCAATACCGAATACACCATTCTGAAAGCAGATTATGATTTTGAAGAAGCCGGCTATACTACCGGCGACCGTATCGGCAAATTCAGAATTTCATTCCGCGTATTGCCCAAATCCTACCCATACCGCCCTCCCCTTAAAACGCCGAAACCCAAAGTATTGGGTACACAGGCGGCGACGGTAACGGGTCCTGCCGGAGAAGAGGTTTATACCAACGAGTATGGCGATATTAAAGTCCAATTCCATTGGGACCGCTACGGCAAAATGGATGAAAACAGCTCCAACTGGGTTCGGGTAACGCAAGGTTCTGCCGGTGCGGGATACGGCTCTATCAACACACCGCGTATCGGTGAAGAAGTGCTGGTTGACTTCATCAACGGCGATGCCGACCGACCGATTGTATTGGGTCGTCTGTACAACAGCGCAATGTCGCCGCCATGGGGCTTTCCTGCCGCGGCCAAGCAGTCCGGTATCAAAAGCAAGAGTTTCAATTCGCCATTGTCCAACTTCAACGAATTGATGTTCAACGATACTGCCGGTTCCGAGATGGTCAATTTCCAAGCGCAAAAAGACCTGACCTCCCTGGTTAAAAATAATGAAACCCGCAACGTCAACAACGACCGTACCACCACGATCGGTAACAACGAAACCGTTACAGTAGTAGGTGATCGGGCGAAAACCGTCCAAAAAAACGAAACGGCTTCGATTACCCAAAACCGCACAAAATCGGTGGGTCAAAATGAGACCTCCAGCATTACCCAAAACCAAAGCATTAGTGTGGGTGACAACCAAAGTACCAGCGTAGGTAAAGACCAAAGCGTCAACGTGGGTAAAAACCGCAGCCGTTCTGTCGGCTTGAACGAAAAAGTAGGCATAGGTCAGAGCCAAGCGCTGACTGTCGGACAAGACCAGAACGTTGCTGTCGGCAAAAACCAAGCGCTGACAGTCGGCGCCAACCGCAACAAGACCGTTGTTGCCAACGAAGTCAGCAGTATCGGCGGCAACAAACAGGAAACCGTCAGCCTGAACGGTATGAACAATGTCGGCATCGGACAGATGACCAACATCGGTGCCGGTTATATGCTGAACGTCGGTGCAGGCTGGATGACCAATGTCGTCGGTGCAGAAATGCATAGCGTCGGCTTGGTGATGGGTCTCAACGCCGGTATGAACATCGGTCTCAACGCGGGTCGAAACATCACCCTGTCCGCAGGCAAGAAAATTACCATACAAGTCGGTAGTTCCATGATTTTGATTGATAAAAACAAAATCAGCATCGTCAGCAAATCGATCAAAATCGTCGGTACGAAGGAAGTGGATATCGACGGCAAAAAAGTCGATATCAACTAGAGAAGATACGCCATGTTTGAATTGCAGAACTTTACCTGCTTTCATACGCAGCAGTTTAAAAACATCGACCAAACAGATCGGGCTTATGATGTAGTCGTCGCCAAAGTCAGCTACGAGTTTGAAATTGACCCGGAAACAGGAAAAACGGAGCTTGCGTTTGCCCGTAAACAAACGCCGCTCACATTTGCCGATACCTATTACGGCGATCCCTCGCAAACCTCAACTCAGTTTGAAAGCGACTTCAGCCTCTACAAGCCCAAAACCGACTTGGTCGTCAATGCCACCGCCTATGCACCCGACGATGTTCCCTCTCGTCAATTTACCGTATCCGTAAGTATCGGCGATTACCAAAAAAGCCTGGCGCTTACCGGGGAACGTTACTGGGTGCGGGAGGCGGCAGGATGGTCTTTGAGCGAACCCGACCCTATCCTTTCCCTACCTATCCGCTATGAGTTTGCCTTTGGCGGCAGCGCAGTCGAAGACGACCACACAGGCTATCAGCAGAACGCCATCGGTATCGGCTACTATCCGAAGGCCGAACTTAAAAAAAACGGGTTCAAGCGGACGCTGAAAGCGCATCAAATCTACGACCCCGCACACCCCGTGCGAGATCCGTCCGATAAGGCCGCGCCCGAAGGCTTCGGCTTTATGCCCCGTTATTTCGCACTGCGAGCCAAACATACCGGCACTGCCGATGCGCAATGGATAGCCAACCGTGCCCCGCTACTGCCTGAAGATTTTTCCATGGCTTATTGGAACGGCGCCCATCCCTCGCTGCAGCTTCCCCATCTGAAACCCAACCATATTTACGAACTGACCTTTACCGGTATGGTGCATTCCTTCCAAGCACCCAACCAACGCTTTACCGTTGATTTGCCGGTAGAAACCGTGTTCGTCCACGCCCATACGGCAACCAACTCGTCACTGTGCAAAGACATGGTATTGGACACCATTCTCGTCGATGTAGAACAACGCCGCATTGATTGCAGCTACCGCACATCTTTTCCGGAGGAACTGGAAATTGCGGCATGCCAGCTCAGATTCATCGCCCGACACGAACGGGCAGACCAAATCGCAGCCGCCCAAGCTTGTCGGGGTTCGCAGGATGAATTTATCCCAATCCCGCCATCTTTGGCAGCACACGCATAAACCACACATAGGTCGTCTGAAACTCTAAACCTTTACTCATCCATCTTTCGGACGCCCCTTTCTCTGGAAAGAAGGCGATATCATGAATGTGAAGGAACTTTATGAAGATGACCATGTGTGTTTGCTCTGAACTATAGAGTAAGAAAGTAATGAGCATTATTTTAAAAATTTTATTTAGAATGATTCCATGAAATCACTTTATACATCAAAAATTACCAGGTATTTTATATTGGATTCACTATGGCTAATGCAAACCAAATACTCTGATTTTATAAGAAAAGATTGGAAAGAATTTTTTAACACACCAATTCACTTGAAAATTGCAACAAAAGATGTTGAAAATGAACTTACCGCAATGATAAAAGACGGATTAATCTTAATTAAAGAAGGGTGGTGTTTTCTCTCTCCTAAAGGAGCAAGTATTTGGGAAAATTTATTTCATGTAAATTGGGAAAATTTTTATCTGATAGAATACGAATTTAAAGGTGATGATTTTAACGATGAGATTTTAAATTTTTACTGTTATTCAAATAAAGTTCTAGAAAATTTTAAATCGCAAATATACATAAAAGATATAATTAACGAGGAAAAATTAAATAAATGGCAACTATGCTATTGGAAAGAGCTAGATACTGGATTTTTTCTTTCTCAAAAGATTACAGAACATAATAGACTTACGTCTAGTCTAGTATCAAATTGGGAATATCACTTACTTGACTGGAAATATGATTTATCTGATTTACTCACTCCGTTAAATTAATAACTTACATAACCCGACAAAACATTAAGGTCGTCTGAAACAATTTCAGACGACCCCATCCCCAACAGGAGCAAGCCGCCATGGCATTCAATAAAATCGCCCGCAAAGACAGCGACTTTAGAGTCGTCTTTATCCTCCCCGATTTCTGTTGGGCGCCCCCTCCCGCTCCTCCTGTCACACCCATCCCCTTCCCGCT
>KV797087.1:0-275 GCA_001809325.1 Neisseria sp. HMSC077D05
GGGCAGAAGGATAGGCAAAGGTCGTCTGAAAAATGAAGAAGCTTCAGAAACGTCATTCCCACATGATTTAAGCGGGAACGGCCTAGAAAACCAAACCCGCTTCGTTTGGGACGGCAGCCATTTGCTGCAAGAAATCCACTCGGGCGGCAGGTATACCTATATCTACGCCGACCAAGATTCCTACGAGCCGCTGGCACAAGTCCGCGACTGGACAACCGAAGACGGCGAAAGCCGACAACAAATCCACTACTTCCACTGCGACCAAATCGGTATCC
>KV797087.1:375-1476 GCA_001809325.1 Neisseria sp. HMSC077D05
TTCCGCCTGCAAAACCAGTATGCCGACCGTGAGACGGGGCTGCATTACAATTTCTTCAGGTACTATGAGCCTGATGCGGGTCGGTTTGTGAATCAGGATCCGATTGGGTTGTGGGGTGGAGATAATCTTTATCGGTTTTCGTCTAATATTCAGATTTGGATTGATCCTTTAGGGTTAGCATGTATACCCAATCCAAATAGAAAAAATGATGAGGATCTTGCAAGAAGAATTGATAAATTGTCTGATAATTTGACAGAAAAAAATAGAGATGGTTTCACTACGTTAGCCTTGGCAAGGGTAACACTTGCTGATGGAACCTCTCAAATATGGATTGCTCAAGCAGGCTCTTCTCTGTCATCAAAGCCTTCTAGAAGGCAACAAAGTCTTGCGGGTGCAGATGAAATAATACAAAATTTACATTCAGCAGGAAGAAGCGGGAAAGATGGCAACCACTTAAATGATGCTGAACGTCAACTTATACGAGAAGCGAAAAAAAGAGGAGCTAAAATTAAATCTCTTGGAGCTACAAAACCAATGTGTGGCAGATGCGAGAAAGGAGCGAGAAGAGCAGGGATACTGAGGCGTATCATAACCCCAATTAAGAGTAGACACTGTTAGTATTTAATATTTTTAAATTTATTTAAAATTAAAGGAGTCCAATATGAAGCCGATAGAATTGGATGAAATGCCAAATGATATTTTTATTCAGGATATAAAAGAGTTAACAGAGAGTTTTTCAATAGATTTTCCTGATGTGTTTAGACAACTTTTGACAGAGTTAAATGTATCAAAAGATAATTTATTTATCACGGATTTTATTGAAAATCAGAAGATTGCCAACTCATATACAGGATATGTTTTTGACAAAACCCACAAAAAAATGTATGACTATACAATCAAAAATAAGAAACTTAGTTTTTTTGAAGTCGATATAAAAAAACTAACTACTAAGGACACGGATAGCATCCGAGTGTTGGATGAACTTTAAAATGCAAGCTATATTTGCATAAAGTGTCAGTGACTGTAGGTTGGGTCAAGACCCAACAGCCTAATAAGGTCGTCTGAAATATGAACTGCACCCCAAAAGTTGGACATCCCCCC
>KV797088.1 GCA_001809325.1 Neisseria sp. HMSC077D05
TATATCTACACCGACCAAGACAGCTACGAACCCTTAGCCCAAGTCTTCCACAACAACCAAGACGAAGCGCAATACCTCGCCTATTTCCACAACGACCAAATCGGCATACCGCGCGAGATGACCGACATTCATGGCAATCTCTTGTGGTACGGCGAATACACCGCCTGGGGTCGTCTGAAAAAAGATGAATGCGTTTATCAGAACGTGCATCAGCCGTTCCGACTTCAAAACCAATACTTCGATGAAGAGACAGGGCTGCATTACAACCTGATGCGTTATTACGAGCCTGAAGTCGGGCGGTTTGTGAATCAGGATCCGATTGGGTTGTTTGGTGGAGATAATCTATATTCATTTGGTAATCAAGTATTGGATTTTATCGATCCACTTGGTTTAAAAATTTATGGTCATAGAAAAAACGGAACATTTAGGAAAAAACCTGGACCGAAATCTAAGAAGAAAAGCGCGGGCAAAGGGGAATGTATCCAAAATAAAAAAGATGGTGATGCTCGCGAAGCCTTACATAAAAAAGACTTAGATGCCCAATATGGGGCTGACCGTATATTGAGTCAGAAACACTTGAGAAATAAAAAGGGCGAAATTGTCAGTGACCCTGTAACGGGTGAATCTCGTAAGCTTGATTTTGTGATTAAGGGGGCTGGTAAAAATGGTGGTGGACATGCTCAGGAAGTAACTAGTTTGACTGCATCTAAGACAGCACAACGTGCTAAAGAATTAAGGATTAGAAATTCTGGGGGTGTTTATGTTAGAGATGGGACATCCCTAATTAAAGTAGATGAATTATCTGAAATTATCCGTTTGAAATAGAAAGGAATCTCATGGAAGTAAATGATATAGTTTTATTTGATTTTGATGCATTTATTTCAGGAAGTAAAGATGTTGATTACCAAAAAGCAATAAAAAAAATGTCTTTGTCTTTGATGAAATTTTTAATAGAAAATGATTTGTTGGTAGATATAAATCCTTTTAATCAAGATGGATCAGTAAAAAAGGATTTAATTATTAAGAAATCAAATTTAACGGATGAAGGTTTTCAATTATTTGTTAAACCAGTAAATAACTGGTGGAATGCTTTGGATAGGGGAACTCCTCCCGAGAAAGTTACTATTTTGGAGAATGGGTTGAAAAAAATTCGTGCTGTGAAAAAGTAATTTTCTAGCAAGCCGTAGCCCGCACAAAACCTTCAGTCCTGACGTAGGGTGTGTGCGGTACGCACGCACGCGGTTTCTGTTTTTCAGACGACCTCACTATCTTCTTTGAGGTCGTCTGAACCATTTGTTCTTTAACAATCTCATTAACAGTTAACATACGAGGTCGTCTGAAAACCGACTTTCAGACGACCTTTACCAAATCGCCTCCCTCGACGGCGGTGCACGGCTGCCGTTTGCTGAAGTTGATTTTGGCTACGGCGATTTGACCGCC
>KV797089.1:0-1380 GCA_001809325.1 Neisseria sp. HMSC077D05
TCGGGCAGGCCGTTTCGGGCGTTCTCTTCTTTGCTCGGCACTTTCCATTGGTGCTGGGCAATGAGTTGGCCGTTTTCGTTGTGGTTGAAGCAGGTAAGGGTAAGCGTATAGGGAAAGGTCGTCTGAAGGTTATTTCAGACGACCTTGATATTTTGTTGGGTCTCGACCCAACCTCGCTTGCTGGCAACAGATTGTGGACTCTAATGAAAGGTTCGGTAAAATGTTCCCATCTCTAGCTTCCCATCTTCAGACAAGGTTGCATTCCCAATTTCAGATAAATTACGCCCATCTAGATAGATCCTACCTTCTTTGTTTTCAATTTGCACATCTTTAAATTTAAAATGTTCAAATTTATCAATAGTATAATAAATGCTACTCTTTTGGTAGTCTATTTGCTTTTTAGTCAGAATTGCTTCAAGAGCTTCAGATTCTCC
The DNA here is from genome assembly GCA_001809325.1 of Neisseria sp. HMSC077D05. Taxonomy (GTDB): domain Bacteria; phylum Pseudomonadota; class Gammaproteobacteria; order Burkholderiales; family Neisseriaceae; genus Neisseria. The sequence goes on from KV797089.1 coordinate 435, forward strand.
GTTGGTATTTTTTATCCATAAATTTACATATCCATCAATATTATTAGTACTTTCTGTTTTCATTCTCAATACTATAAAATCAAAAGGATAACCTGATAATTCTTGGCCTAGTTCTCTCGGTTTATTTTCCTGATTGAAATAATATTTTTCTCTATAAGTACAGGCTAGTGAAAGTATTATAGAAATTATTCCAAAAGAGAGTAGTATATTTTTCATTTTAAATCCCATTAATATAAATATAAAAATATTGTTTACATGTATTCCAAAATATTACAGGCACATTTTGTTGTAAATGGTATTAATTCGTTTATGTTTCTCTGTTCAACAGGTTTGTTAGGTGCAGCCATGATATTGTTTTCCCATCCTTTTTGAGGAATACTTTTCCCGTTTATATCTTTGTATCTATCACCTAATCCCATTAGATGGCCAGCCTCATGAGCGGCTACCCATGAGACATTAGGATCCCTCATATACCAAACTCCTCTATTTCCTCCAGCTTTATTTACATAACTTCTACCATTGATAGGTTCGGCAGTAATTTGGTTAGCCATTTTGCTGTCATTTGCTTTTACATTTGCAATGAATCTAATATTGCATCCACCATATTTCCATCCTCCAGCATTCCAGTTTCGTTCAATCCCATTCTTTACATTTTCTATATCAGTATTGGTTACATTCCTTCCATTTAAAGAAATATCAAGGATAAATGTAACTGAGCGATCAGATCGAATGATATTAACATCAAGCCCTAAATGATCTATCCATTGCTGAGTATTCGGCGCAAACTGATACAGATTCATCCCACCCATCAACCCAATCGGGTCCTGATTCACAAACCGACCCACATCAGGTTCATAATACCTGAAGAAGTTGTAATGCAGCCCTGTTTCACGGTCGGCGTACTGGTTTTGCAGGCGGAAGGGCTGGTATGCGCTATCCGTTACCT
>KV797089.1:1480-1836 GCA_001809325.1 Neisseria sp. HMSC077D05
TTCTGCACTTCGCCGTCTGCCAGTTCGCGGTGAATGAGGTTGCCGAGGTCGTCGTAGTAGTAGGTCGTGCCGTTGTAGGTTTTCAGGCGGTTGTCGGGTACGGGATTGAGGTCGTCTGAAAGGATATTGTGCGCGGGGTCGAAGGCGAACAGTTCGCTGCCCGCTTGGGTAATCCTGCCCAGTCTGTCGTACTCGAACTTGGTCGTGCCCGTCCGTTGGTCGGTGCTGTGGGTCAGGTTGCCGGTGCGGTCGTAGCCGTAGCTGCGTTTGACGGCGGTTTGGCTATAACCCGCTGCGACTTTGGTTTTGCCTTTGCCGCCTTCCGTCAAATCATTGAGGGTGGCGATTTGCCTTTT
>KV797090.1:0-3080 GCA_001809325.1 Neisseria sp. HMSC077D05
CCCCATGGGTCGTCTGAAAAGCCAGCGTACCGCCTGGAGCGGCACACCAACACCCAGCGGCAAACAAAACCCGTTGGCCGGCGGCGCCGTCAACCGCCGCTACGCCTACGACAAAGCCGGCAACCTGATTCAAAGCGCCGACCAAAGAAGCGGCGTCCTTAATTACGTTTACGACAAAATCGGACGCATTCAGGAAGCCCGCAACAGCCAAACCGGCCGCAGCGAAACCTTCGCCTTCGACCCCGCCCACAACATCCTTTCCGAAAAAGCGGGAGAAGGGAAGGGCAAAGGCAGCAACATCAGCAGCGGCAACCGTCTCAAAGAATACAACGGCATCGAATACACCTACGACGCATTGGGCAACCTGATCTACCGCCAGCTGCCCGACGGCGAAAACCAATATTACCAATACGACCTAGAAAACCAACTCGTCCGTGCCGAAATCAAAAAAGCAGCGGGCAACACCGAAATCTGGACATACGCCTACGACCCGTTCGGCAGACGCCTTTCCAAAGAACGCCAAGACAAACTCGCCTGGACAAGTACCGAACCGAAACGCACCCACTTCGTCTGGGAGAGACCGGGCTGCATTACAACCTGATGAGGTATTACGAGCCTGAGGCGGGTCGGTTTGTGAATCAGGACCCGATTGGGTTGCTGGGTGGAGATAATCTTTATTGGTTTGCTCCGAGTGTACAGGCTTGGGTTGACCCGTTAGGATTAGCTACTCGACCTAATAATGGGAAATACCATATTTTCTTTGACCATAAGTTAGATTCAGGAATTAGATATTCAAGTGATGCTGTGCAATTTAATGATGCAAATAAGGCATTTATTAAAAAAATGGAATCTAACCCATCATTTAAACGGGATATGCTTAATCGTTATCCTGAATTAAAAGAATGGATGAAATCTGGAGATATGAGTTCAAGTCCCAATTGGGGAAAAGGTAAAAATAAACAGGGACTAACATGGCATCATCATGAGGATACAAAAAGGTTGGTACTGGTTGATTATAATGACCATAGAAGAAATCATGGTCTATATCACCCACAAAGAAAAGGCGGAAGAAGTATATGGGGAGGTGGTAGACCAGGTCGGCGAGGAAAATTAAACGGTCGCACTGGTAAACCATTAGGTAAATGTTAATTTAACCACAGAAGGAACAAAAAATGAATTTAGATAATTTTTTTAGAAGAAAAATTAGCATATCAGAAATTATTGATTGTGCTAGATTATTTAATGATGAAGATACTGATAAATTTGCAAAATTTCCATACATATATATTTCCTCTGATGAAGATGAGAGTATCCTTGATTTAGAGACGGTTTGTTATTTGGATAACGGTCCAAAAATAGTGGATGGAAAAGAAGTTTTTCCTGATTTTGTAAATGAGAATGGATTGGATATTTTATGTAGTGGGGATGTATTTATGGATATTTACGATGACTTAGATGAACGGTATCCAAATTTTACAAAAGATCAATTTATTGATGCTCTAAATTATTACATGGATAATGATGATTACATTGAATTTTAAATCTATAATTCAGGTATTATTTCAGATCCCCTCTCTGCGATTAACTGACATATCAGCCTAAAGAAACGAAGCTACATCACAACCTGATGCGTGACTACGAGTCTCAAACTAGGCAGTTTGTTTAATCAGGATCTGATTGGGTTGTTGAGTATACATGACCTTTTTTCAGACGACCTTAATATTTTATTGAGGTCGTCTGAAATATTTGTTCTTTAGATAAATAATCTACATTGTGGGGCTTGTTCTAATAGTCAGGGTGGTAAATTAAGTGCATTCTCAAGAAGAATGGGTAATATAATAGATTCTAGAAATGGAAAGAAAAAATAGAGTAATCTATAAAATTAAAGCGAGGAAATATAGTTAATGAATAAATTTGTATTGGAATTAAAGCAGAAGGCTATTTGTGCTAAATATGGTTCTGATTTTAGCCCACTTTCTGATAACGATATGATAGCTATAGCTATAGATACTATCGGGAAACAACCAATATCTGGACGTAGGGAACTGAGAGTTACGGATAATCTTGATGAAATTACATGGTTTATTTACTGTGGAGAATATAGTTCTGATGATGATTTCTTTCAACCTTTGCATGTGAGCCATTTGGAATCTTTACTTCCAATGGTTATGCCGTATTTAGCCCTAATGGAAGGATTTGGTTTTGTAATTGATAATGAAGGGTATGAGGATGTATGGTGCTTTGCACATCAGGCATGACTATTATGAATCTTAGTAAACTGTATTTCATATGGAACTTTTAATGCTGATGTAGGATATATGCGAAATACACGCGGTTTTTGGTTTTCAGAAGACCTTCAATTTATTCTACCGAAAATGAGCGTAACAGATATTGACTTTTTGTGAGAAAGGTCTGTGACTGATAAATATACTTACGCTACACCAATTTCTAAAAGTAATAGTAAAAAAGAAAAAATGATGACTCTTTATCAAATATTCTCTGCTGTTGATAATGAAGATGCGTATGTGGACTTAAAACAAGATGATAGAGAAATCGTGGAATTTATTAATTACAATAAAGGTAATTATACAGATGAAGCAGTTTTTATAGCTCAGAGTGGATATACCTCCAAAAATATTTCTAAAACAGATTATATTCAAACAATTCCTAAGATGTTATTGTTCTCTGAAACTTTCATTAATAAATTAGCTGATAAATTAAAAAATGAATTAGATTTTTTTCCGGCTAAACTTAGAATCAAGAATGATGAATTTAAATTTTTCCTTGGAAAAATTAAATTAACTGCTAAATTAGTAGATATGGAAAAATCAAATTTTTATGAAATAGATGGAGAGAAGTTTATTGATTATCCACCTGTATTTTTGGGAAATATATCTGGTTTTGAGTTTTGTGCAAAAGATATAAATGATGATTTAATTTGGGCTTTTTCTGATAAATTCAAAGAATTAGTTGTGAGTAATAATTTGAAGATGGAGTTTCTTCCTCTAACATGAAATATTCTGTAAGTAAGTTATAGCAAGCCGCAGCCCCGCACAAAACCTTCAGTCCTGACGTAGGGT
>KV797090.1:3180-9739 GCA_001809325.1 Neisseria sp. HMSC077D05
TTCGACCCCGCCCACAACATCCTCGACATCCCGACATCTACTCCCTCTCCCGTGGGAGAGGGCCGGGGAGAGGGCAAAACGACCGCCCCGATTTCAGACGACCCCAAAACTCAAGGACGTTTCGATATCTTTGTAAAACTGCTCTTCAGCTCATCAGCCAAACCACCAAATGCACCATGCTCGGGCCGATGATGACCATAAACAACCCCGCCAAAATCATGGTCAGGCTCGCCATCACGCCTTCGGTTTCGTGGCGTTGTCCGGCGTGGGAAGTGCCGAAGCCGTGGGCGGCGTTGCCCAGTGCGACACCGTTGGCAGTATGGAAACGGATGCGTGTAAACGCTAAAAACAAATCGCCGAATATCATGCCGACGAAGCCGGTGATGATGGTGAACAGTGATACCAGTGACGCCGAGCCGTGGATTTCACTTGCCAACACGACGGCAAACGGCGTTGAAATCGAGCGCGCCATCAGGCTGTTGGTGACTTCGCTGTCGAAATGGAACATATTGCCCATCAAAAACGCGCTGGCAACGCCGACGAACATGCCGACCATAATCGCTATCGACAGGATGGGAAGCTGGCGGCGGATGACTTCGCGGTTTTCATAAATGGGGATGGCGAAGGCGACCGTTACCGGCGTGAGCAGGAAAACGATGCCTTGCGTGTATTTGTGGTAAGTATCGTAGGAAATGCCCAAAAGCAGCATCAGGACGATGGTGCTGACCGAAACGGTAACAACGGGCGAGAAAATCATCAGCGGTTTTTTACGGTAGATTTTTTTCGCCACGAAATAGGCGAAACAGGTCCAAGCGAAGCAGGCGAGCGCGGCATAATCCATTTTGATTCCCTATCAGGCGTGCAGTTTTTTATACAGGCGGCGTTTCCAGCGGTAGCAGAAATTCAGCGTCAACGCCGTGCTGATCATCACCAGCGCAGTGCCGACCGCAATCGTCAGCACCAGCCGCCAACCTTCGGAAAGAAGCAAATCACGGTATTGCAATACGGATACCATAATCGGGATAAAGAAAAACACCAACTCGCCCAACACCCATTTCGCGCCGCGCTCGACCATGCCGGTTTTAATCACGCCCAAACCCAGCAGCGCAAGCATTAAAAACAGCCCCAATACGCCCGAAGAAACAGGCAGATGGGCAAAGCGCACCATCAAATCCGACACCAGCCAAACCAAGCCGACCACGGCAAGCTGCAAGGTCGTCTGAAAAAATCGCGTCAGCGTATCCATAAGGTTCATCAATCTGTAATTCAAAACGAAGGCTTGATTATAAGGACGCGGTTTACGCATAATATGAATTATCTGCACTAAAATCATGCCCAAGAGGAATAATGGACTTCAAAAGCCTGCACTGTTTCGCCGAACTCGTGCGCCTGCAAAGTTTCTCCGCCGCCGCATCCGCGCTCAACCTGACCCAGCCCACCGTCAGCAAAACCATACAGGCATTGGAAGAAGAACTGGGCGTACCGCTGCTGGTTAAAGAGAACGGCCGCAAAAAACGCCAGGTCGCCACCACGCCCATCGGCGAAGAAGTGTACCGCCATGCGCTGAACCTCCTGCACGAACGCGACCTGCTGCTCGCCCGCATCGACAGCTACCGCCACATCAAAAGCGGCACGCTGCGGCTGGGTTTGGCACTGCTCGGCAGCGACCTGCTCAGCAACGCCCTGTTCCGTTTCCGCCGCCAATGGCCGGGCATCGAACTGACCTTCCTCGAACAAGGTTCGCTCGCCATCGAACAATCCCTGCGCAACAACGAACTCGACGCCGGACAACTGCTCGCCCCCGTCCACGAAGACTTCGACAGCATTACCCTGTGCGACTACCCGCTCGTCGTCCTTATGCCGCGCGCCCAAGCCCGCCACGCCGCCCTCGGCCTCAAAAGCCTGCAACACGAACCGTTTATCCTCTTCGGCTCAGGATTTTCCCTTAACGAAACCATCCAAACCGCCTGCCGCAGCCAAGGCTTCACGCCCAACGTCGTCTGCCGCACCGGACAATGGGACCTGCTCGCCGACATGGTGGCGCACCATATGGGCATCGCCCTTCTGCCCGAATACTACGCCCGCAAAATCAATCCCGACACCTTCGCCGCCGTCCCGCTGACCGAACCCGAAATCCGCTGGCAACTGACCGTGGCGTGGAAAAAACACCAGCGTCCCACTCCCGCGCTCAGGGCTTGGCTGGACATCGTCAGGGAAGAGTTCAGGAAATAGAAAAAGGTCGTCTGAAAACGGTTTTCAGACGACCTTTCTATCAACTGTAAATCTCAGCCCCTTTCTTCACAAACTCGACCGCTTTTTCCTCCATACCCTGCCGCTGGGCTTTTTGCTTGTCGGCGTAGTCGCGTACTTCCTGCGTGATTTTCATCGAGCAGAATTTGGGGCCGCACATCGAGCAGAAGTGGGCGATTTTCGCGCCTTCGGCGGGCAGGGTTTCGTCGTGGAAGCTCTCGGCGCGTTCGGGGTCGAGGCTGAGGCGGAATTGGTCGCGCCAGCGGAACTCGAAACGTGCCTTGCTCAGGGCGTTGTCGCGCAACTGTGCGCCCGGCCAGCCTTTGGCGAGGTCGGCGGCGTGGGCGGCGAGTTTGTAGGTGATGATGCCGGTACGCACGTCTTCTTTGTCGGGCAGGCCGAGATGCTCTTTCGGGGTAACGTAGCAGAGCATGGCTGTGCCGTACCAGCCGATATTGGTTGCGCCTATGCCCGAGGTGATGTGGTCGTAGCCGGGGGCGATGTCGGTAACGAGCGGGCCGAGTGTGTAGAAAGGTGCTTCAAAGCAGTGTTGCAGCTCTTCGGTCATGTTTTCTTTGACGCGTTGCAGCGGCACATGGCCGGGGCCTTCGATCATGACTTGTACGTCGTGTTTCCATGCTTTGCCGGTCAATTCGCCCAAGGTGTGCAATTCGGCGAACTGCGCTTCGTCGTTGGCATCGGCAATGCAGCCGGGGCGCAGGCCGTCGCCGAGGCTGAACGATACGTCGTAGGCTTTCATGATTTCGCAGATTTCGTCGAAATGCGTGTAGAGGAAGTTTTCCTGATGATGGGCGAGACACCATTTCGCCATGATGGAACCGCCGCGCGATACGATGCCGGTGAGGCGGTTGGCGGTAATCGGCACATAACGCAGCAACACGCCTGCGTGTATGGTGAAATAGTCCACGCCTTGTTCCGCCTGCTCGATTAAGGTGTCGCGGAACAAATCCCAAGTCAAATCTTCGGCAATGCCGCCGGTTTTTTCCAAAGCCTGATAGATGGGCACGGTACCGATGGGGACGGGCGCGTTGCGGATAATCCATTCGCGCGTTTCGTGGATATGCGCGCCGGTGGACAAATCCATAATCGTGTCCGCGCCCCAACGCAGCGACCACACCATTTTTTCGACTTCTTCGGTCAGGCTGGAGGTTACGGCGGAGTTGCCCAAATTGCCGTTAATTTTGACGCGGAAGTTGCGGCCGATAATCATCGGCTCGAGTTCGGGGTGGTTGATGTTGGCGGGGATAATCGCGCGTCCCGCGGCGATTTCTCGGCGCACGAATTCGGGCGTGATTTGGTCGGGGTGGGGCGGGATGTTCGCGCCAAAACTTTGCCCTGCGTGCTGTTTCAAGAGCTTGGCGTATTCAGGCCGTCTGAAAAGTTCGTCCAGCTTCATGCGTTCGCGTATGGCGGCAAACTCCATTTCGGGCGTGATGATGCCGCGACGCGCATAGTGAAGCTGGGTTACGTTGCTGCCGCTTTTCGCACGGCGCGGGCGGGTGATTTGGTTGAAACGCAGATGGGTGGTTTGCGGGTCGTGCGCGCGTTCGATGCCGTATTCGCTGGAGAGCTTGGGCAGGATTTCGGTATCGCCGCGTTCGTCCAGCCATGCGGTGCGGACGTGCGGCAAACCTTGTTTCAGGTCGATGTGTGCCGCCGGATCGCCGTATACGCCGCTGGTGTCATAGACGGGAATCGGCGGGTTGGCTTCCGTGCCTTGCGCCGTGTAGGTGTCGTCTTGACGGATTTCGCGCAAAGGCACGCGGATGTCGTCGCGGCTGCCTTGCAGATACACGCGCTCCGAGTTCGGATATTTGAAGCGAATGCCGATGTCTTCGCTCAAGTCGGCAAGCTCGCGCGCTTCGTTGCCGGAAGTTTTGGCGGTTTTCTTTGGCGTAGTCATAAAAATGCTCCTGTTTTCTCGTTTGAAAAGAAGAAACAGGAGCGTTTTGCTTTTTCAGACGACCTTAATATCAAAAAAGGCCGTCTGAAAGACAGAATCCGTGAAAACTCCCCACGCAGGTATTATCCCGATCGGGTGTAAAGGGTATTTCTCAGCCGCCAGAACATCAGGCAGCACCCCTGTTTCGTTAGAGGAGGATTATAAACCACGATACGCATTTGTTGTAAATTATAGTGGATTAACTTTAAACCAGTACGGCGTTGCCTCGCCTTAGCTCAAAGAGACGATTCTCTAAGGTGCTGAAGCACCAAGTGAATCGGTTCCGTACTATCTGTACTGTCTGCGGCTTCGTCGCCTTGTCCTGATTTAAAGTTAATCCACTATAACTTCATTCCTTCATGTGTTTGAAAAGAAGGCGAGACGGCGAAAAGCAAACCCATATCCTGCCGCTTCGTCAAATTTTTCATGATTTTAGGTATCGGTTGAGGGCTGATTTCTCTATAATCTTTTTCCGTTTTTTATAACTATATACGTCGTCTGAAAATGTCTGAAACCATTCAAAACCGCAAAATCAAATTCGCCTTAGTCGGCTGCGGCCGTATTTCCAACAACCATTTCGGCTCGTTTGAAGTATTGCAAGAAGATTGCGAACTCGTTGCCGTGTGCGACATCGATCCTGCCGCGCTTGAGGCGGCGGTCAAGCACACCGGTGCGAAAGGCTATGCCCGCTATACCGACATGCTTGCCGAAACCGATGCCGACGTAATCGTCATCACCACGCCTTCCGGCTTGCATCCCGAACAGGCAGTTGAGGCATTGGAAGCGGGTTTTCACGTTGTCACCGAAAAACCGATGGCTACCTGCTTTACTGACGGCGAACTTATGGTTCAAGCTGCTGATAAAGCGGGCAAACGCTTGTTTGTCGTGAAACAAAACCGCCTCAATGCCACGCTGCAACTGCTCAAACGCGCGGTCGCAGAACAACGCTTCGGCAAAATCTATATGGTGCATTTGAATGTTTTTTGGACGCGCCCGCAGTCGTATTACGAGCAAGGAGGCGGTTGGCGTGGCACTTGGAAGCTGGACGGTGGCGCGTTCATGAACCAAGCCAGCCACTACGTCGATTTGATGGAATGGCTCATCGGCCCGGTGGCGGAAGTGCAGGCGATGATTGCGACCCACCGCAAAATTGAAGCCGAAGACACAGGCGTGATGAACCTCCGTTGGCGCGATGGCACACTCGGTTCGATGGCAGTGACCATGTGTACTTACCCGAAAAACCTCGAAGGCTCGATTACCATTTTGGGCGAAACCGGCACGGTACGCATCGGCGGCATGGCGGTGAACGAAATTCAGGAATGGAATTTTGCCGACGAGCGCGATTACGACGAACAGGTCAAAACCGCCAATTACGAAACCACGTCGGTGTACGGTTTCGGGCATCCGCTGTATTATCGGAATGTTGTCGATGTGTTGCGCGGCAAGGCCGAGCCTGTTGTCGACGGGTGCGAAGGCTTGAAATCGCTGGAGCTGATTAACGCCGCCTACCTTTCTGCACACAACCGTCAAACGGTTTCGCTGCCGGTGGCGCTGCAAACGTTGCGAACGTTTGACCATTCTGATTGTCCGAAAGGAAGCCCCTTTCATACTCAATCAAAGGAATCATCATGATACTGACCCGCGAACAAGCCCTCGAAATTTTCAAACGCCGCGTTTCCGTTCGCTACTACGACCCTGCGCGCAAAATCAGTGCCGAAGATTTTGCCACCATCCTTGATTTCGGCCGCCTTTCGCCCAGCTCCGTCGGCTGCGAGCCGTGGCAGTTTGTGGTTGTGCAGAACGCGGCATTGCGCGAAAAAATCAAACCCTTCGCTTGGGGGATGCAGGCTTCCATTTCGGATGCCAGCCACGTCGTTTTCCTGTTGGCACGAAAACACGCCCGCTACGACAGCCCTGCTTTTGAAGAACTGATGGACAGACGCGGTCTGAGCGCCGAAGAGAGGGAGGGCGCATTTGAACGCTACCGCCGTTTCCAAACCCACGATATGCCCATCGCCGACGACGAACGCGCCTTGTTTGACTGGGCAAGCAAGCAAACCTACATCGCGCTGGGCAATATGCTCACCGGCGCGGCGATGCTTGGCATCGATTCTTGCGCTATCGAAGGCATGGAGTATGCCGAAGTGGAAAAAATCCTTGCCGAAGCCGGATTGCTCGATCCTGAGAATTACGGCTTATCCGTCGCCGCAACCTTCGGCTACCGTGTGCGCGACATTACCCCTAAACCGCGCCGCGATGCGTCGGAAACAGTGATTTGGGCGGAGTAGGGCGCGTAGCCGGATTTCAATGAAATAGGTCCTTGGATTCGGATTTCAAGTGCAACAC
>KV797091.1 GCA_001809325.1 Neisseria sp. HMSC077D05
GATCGCCGTATTCGGTGTAACCGAAACGGGTGATTTCGCCGGTACAGTCGGTAAAGCTGACGAGTTGGTCGAGGGTGTCGTAGTGTAGGCGTCGGGTTTTGTCTAAGGCGTCGGTAATGGTTTCGGGCAGCCATCGGGCGTTGTAGCCGTAGCTTGTGGTGTAACCGGCGGGGTCGGTGATGCTGATGAGGTTGCCGCGTTTATCGTAATCGTAGGCGGTAATCCTGCCTGCGGGATCGTTGACGGCAACCGGCAGGTTGAGGGTTTCGT
>KV797092.1:0-966 GCA_001809325.1 Neisseria sp. HMSC077D05
TTACGAACTCGACCCTTTAGGTCGTCTGAAAAAACAAATCGCCACCCTCAACGACCTGACGGAGGGCGGCAAAGGAAAAACCAAAGTAGCGGCGGGTTATAGCCAAACCGCTGTCAAACGCAGCTACGGCTACGACCGCACCGGCAACCTGACCCACAGCACCGACCAACGGACGGGCACGACCAAGTTCGAGTACGACAGACTGGGCAGGATTACCCAAGCGGGCAGCGAACTGTTCGCCTTCGACCCCGCGCACAATATCCTCGACATCCCGACGGAAAAGGTCAAACCATACCCTACCCCCTCTCCCGTGGGAGAGGGTCGGGGAGAGGGCAAAGCAACCGCGCCGCTTTCAGACGGTCGCTCCGCCATCACCGACAACCGCCTGAAAACCTACAACGGCACGACCTATTACTACGACGAGCTCGGCAACCTGATCCACCGCGAACTGGCCGACGGCGAAGTGCAGAACTATTTCTACGACCTGCATGACCAACTGGTTAAGACCGAAATCTTCAAAAAAGACGGCACGAAAGAAACTTGGGCGTACAGCTACGACGCCTTGGGCAGAAGGATAGGCAAAGGTCGTCTGAAAGACGGAGAAGTTTCAGAAACGTCATTCCCGCATGATTTAAGCGGGAACGATCTCGAAAACCACACCCGCTTCGTTTGGGACGGCAGCCACCTCTTGCAGGAAATCCAGCCGGATGGCAGATATACCTATATCTATACCGACCCGGATTCCTACGAACCGCTGGCGCAAGTCCGCGATTGGACAACCGAAGACGACGAAAACCGCCAACAAACCCGCTACTTCCACTGCGACCAAATCGGCATCCCGCGTGAAATGACCGATAAAGACGGCAACCTCTTATGGTTCGGCAACTACACCGGCTGGGGTCGTCTGAAAGAAGAAACCAGAGTAACAGATACTGCATACCAACCCTTCCGCCTGCAAAACCAGTA
>KV797092.1:1066-2643 GCA_001809325.1 Neisseria sp. HMSC077D05
GGTCGGTTTGTGAATCAGGATCCGATTGGGTTATATGGTGGAGATAACTTTTATCAGTTTGCACCAAATATTCAATTATGGTTGGACGTATTAGGTCTGTGCAGATATGGTCGTCGAAGAAAAGATGGTAAATGTCCTAAAAAACGTGGTCCCAAAAGAAAAGGTGGAGCGCATAATAAGACTATTAGCGCTCTAGCTAAAGAAGTTGAACGCTGTGGTGGTAAAGTTGTTGCAGGAGGCAGAAAAGGAAAACCAGAAAGAGTTATCGATACTCCAGGAGGGCATAAGGAATCCCGTAGACCAGATATTACATGGATTGATAGCTCTGGAATTACTCATCATGGTAATGTTGGAAAAGGTCATAAGAGACCAATTCTGAGAGAAAGGGAGGCTATTGAAGATTTAGAAAAAGCCTTAGCGGGACAGCCTGATACACATGAAAAAGTTACCTTCTGGTCTTATACCAATAGTAAATGTCAACCTAAGCTTTGTGATTAAACTGGAGATTTTATGTATTGCAATATTTGCTCATCTGATTATGATTTCATAAATTTTTTAAATACTTTTATTACAGAGAATGAATTATTTGTTTATGATCCTATAAATGAAAAATGGGTTAATTATATTGATAATAAACCAAATACAAAAAGCTCATTTATATATAATATAGCTGTTTATCAAACAGAAAATACCAAAAAGAAGCCTACATGTTTTGAGAAGTTTTTATCAGTTCATAAATACAGTGAAACTGACTCAAAAGTATATTGTGGCGTAATTTCATGCGTTAACAATGATGAATTTACACAAAAAATGCTTTTGAAACTAAAACGAAAAGCCAACAAGAATTTTAATAAAGGCATGAAATGGCTAGATGAAAAATTAAATACTAAACCTAATAGAATATTGAAAAGTTATTTTTGGTCAAAATCCCTAGACCACAATAAAAAATATTTTTCTTCCGGTAATGGAGTTAATCAAATCATTCCTTTTTGATTGAAGTAGTCGTAGGTTGAGTCGAGCCCCAACAGCAAGCGTAGGTTGGGTCGAGACCCAACAAAATATCAAGGTCGTCTGAAATAACCTTCAGACGACCGCTCCGCCATCACCAACAACCGCCTGAAAACCTACAACGACACGACCTATTACTACGACGACCTCGGCAACCTGATCCACCGCGAACTGGCCGACGGCGAAGTGCAGAACTATTTCTACGACCTGCATGACCAACTGGTTAAGGCGGAAATCTTCAAAAAAGACGGTACGAAAGAAACTTGGTCCTACACCTACGATGCCTTGGGCAGAAGGATAGGCAAAGGTCGTCTGAAAGACGGAGAAGTTTCAGGTAGCCTCGAAAACCAAACCCGCTTCGTTTGGGATGGCAGCCATCTGCTTCAAGAAATCCACTTGGACGGCAGGTATACTTATATCTATACCGACCCGGATTCCTACGAGCCTTTAGCGCAAATCCGCGATTGGACAACCAAAGACGGCAAAAAACGCCAACAAACCCACTACTTCCACTGCGACCAAATAGGCATCCCGCGTGAGATGACCGATAAGGACGGCAATTTGCTGTG
>KV797092.1:2743-4733 GCA_001809325.1 Neisseria sp. HMSC077D05
TATACCGGCTGGGGTCGTCTGAAAGAGGAAACCAGAGTAACGGGAACGGCGCACCAACCTTTCCGATTGCAGAACCAATATTGCGACCGTGAGACGGGGCTGCACTATAACTTCTTCAGGTATTACGAACCTGATGCTGGGAGGTTTGTGAATCAGGATCCGATTGGGTTGATGGGTGGGGATAATTTCTACCATTTCGCACCCAATATTCTAAAATGGATAGATGCATTAGGATGGAGTAGATGGACAAAAACAGAAGTTTTAGGTAGAAGAGTATATAAAAATGACACTTTATTTACTCCTACTAGAAAAGTTAGTTGGAAGGATGCTACATCACCAACAGGATATAAATGTGGTACTAATTTAGATAGGATGTGTGAAGGAATGGCTCCTATTGGTAAAGATGGTAAATCTGTTGAATTACATCATCTTACCCAGCAAGAAGTGCTAAGAAATGGAAAGCGCGGTAGTTTGGCAGAGGTTTCTTGGACAATACATACGAAATATACAGCTATATTGCATATTCCTTTCCAAAGAAATCCAAACAAACGCTCACAAACTCTTCCAAGATTTCCGAGTTTTAGAAGAAATAACGATGGAACCCCATCGACATTAGCTGCTGAATTTGATAATTATCGCTCTGCATACTGGAAAGAAAGAGCAAAAGACTTTGGAAGAACATGTGATTAAAAACTGGAGATTTTTATGGATACTCAATTAATTAAACAAATAACCGAAATGCTTAATAAGCTACCAAATTCTATATGTAGAATAAATAATTCAATTGATGAAGGTTGGATTGCCGCTGGGGAGTCGGAATTTAATCTGAAACTACCTGAATACTATCGATGGTTTATTAAAAATTACGACTCCATAACATTATGGGGCGAACTAATCAAAACAGTATTTCCTCCTGAGTATAGAGATGGTGCTGATCAGGATATTTTCTATACTTATAACTGGAACATTAATTATAACAAAGATAATCATGATAAACTTTTCTTTCTAGAAGTTAATGATATAGGATTTTTTTATTTTAAAGTTATAAACAATAAGGCAAATGAAGAAGTTTATTGCTTTGATTTATCCACGGGTAATCATGATTTATATGCAGAAAATTTTTTAGATTTTTTGAAAATAGAAATTCCTAAAATTTATTCTAACTATTTATAATGATAGTAGCCGCAGGTTGAATTGAACCCTAACAAAACCTTAAGGTCGTCTGAAATCAATTTTCAGACGACCTTTCTCTATAATTTTCATCCAAAAATACCGGAGGAATTATGGATGGGAAAGTCGGTCAGCCATCAGCCTCGATTTACCGCAATATAGAGCAACTACCAGTTAAAATATTCAAATCAACTTAACTAACAAAATTTTGAAATAGGAAAATACAACATGGATTATGACTTAAAAATATTGAATACTTCTCAAGTATTGGCTGATAAAAAATACTTGAAAGAATTTAAATTTGCAAATAGCAAATCATTTCCTTATTCTTATCAATCTTTCGCAGCACAATTTGGCTGGGGAAGGGTATTGGATAATTACTTAATTTACATCCCTCTAAATCCTAAGTTTCATGATTCGTGGCAAAATGCTCGTGAAGATATAAAATCAACATATATAAATAATATTAATGAATATATTGACTATTATCCAGATGAATTATTAGATTTAATGAAACGAATGGAACCATTTGCTAAAAGTGAGTCAGGTTATTATTTATTTTGGGATATATATAGTGAAGATTTACCTAATGAATTTAATATATACGCAACAGATTTTGTAGGAGATATATATCTACTAGGAAAAGATTTATTCGAAGTATTTTATAACTTGACCAATGACACTAAAATCTTAAAGGAATGTTTTAACAGAGCACCTTGGCCTAAAACATTCGAAGGATTTATGTCAATTTGTTAAAAACTCGACTATTTAATAAAATCTAAAATAAGCCGAGACCTTTGCAAAATTCCCCAAAATCCCC
>KV797092.1:4833-6446 GCA_001809325.1 Neisseria sp. HMSC077D05
CCCGTGGGAGAGGGTCGGGGAGAGGGCAAAACGACCGCGCCGCTTTCAGACGACCGTTCCGTCATCCCCGACAACCGCCTGAAAACCTACAACGGCACGACCTATTACTACGACGAGCTCGGCAACCTGATCCACCGCGAACTGGCCGACGGCGAAGTGCAGAACTATTTCTACGACCTGCATGACCAACTGGTTAAGACCGAAATCTTCAAAAAAGACGGCACGAAAGAAACTTGGGCGTACAGCTACGACGCCTTGGGCAGAAGGATAGGCAAAGGCCGTCTGAAAGACGGAGAAGTTTCAGACGGCCTCGAAGAGGAAACCGGATTTGTTTGGGACGGCAGCCATTTGCTGCAAGAAGTCCACCCGGATGGCAGGTATACCTATATCTACACCGATCCGGGCAGCTACGAACCTTTAGCACAAGTCCGCGATTGGACAACCGAAGACGGCGAAAGCCGACAACAGACCCACTACTTCCACTGCGACCAAATCGGTATCCCACGTGAAATGACCGATAAGGACGGTCTGTTGCTGTGGTTCGGCAACTACACCGGCTGGGGTCGTCTGAAAGAGGAAACCAAGGTAACGGATGCCGCATACCAACCCTTCCGCCTGCAAAACCAGTATGCCGACCGTGAAACGGGGCTGCATTACAACTTCTTCAGGTATTACGAACCTGATGCGGGTCGGTTTGTTAATCAGGACCCGATTGGGTTGTGGGGCGGAAGCAATTCGTACCAGTTTGCACCTAATACTCTAAAATGGACTGATACTTGGGGACTATTACCAAAATGTTCAGATGCAAAACGGGCTGAATGCGATAAGCAAGCTGAAATAGATGAGGCAACGTGTAGACAAATACCTGAAAAGGATAAAGCCCGAAGAAGTAGATGCTGGGCAAGTGTTCAAGAACGTTACGGAGCTTGTATATCAAATAGACCTATGCCTCCATTAGTCACATATAAAGAAAGTCATTGGAATGAATATATTGTTCCAATTTTAATTGGAACAGGAGTAGTTGCTTTTTGTGTTTTAGGAGGTGAGGGAGTATGTGCATTAAGCGCCATAGGCGGAACATTTGCGACACAATAAAAGGATGAAATTATGCATGGAATCATAGGATACAGAAAATTACATACAGAAAATGGGGAGTCTGTCGAAATTACCATATATCAACCTTTTTTTTCTGACGAATACAAAGCATATATTTGTCGATACAAAATAAGCAAGTATGATTATTTAGATGAGGGTAGAGTAATTGGTGAAGATATGTTACAAGCCATTTATTTAGCAATGATTAAACTTGGTGTTATTCTGTCTCACTCTGATTATTGGAAAAAAGAAAATTTATCTTGGAATGGAGATAAAAATCTTGGGTTTCCTTTACTTGACAATTTAAACTAGTCGTCGTCGTTCAGTAAGTGTAGGTTAGGTCTAGACCCAACAAAAACAGCAAGAGACCTTTGCAAAAATAGTCTGTTAACGAAATTTGACGCATAAAAATGCGCCAAAAAATTTCAATTGACTAAAACCTTCCTAATATTGAGCAAAAAGCAGGAAAAATCAGAAAGGTTTTGAATTTTGAAAATGAGATTGAGCATAAAATTTTA
>KV797092.1:6546-7015 GCA_001809325.1 Neisseria sp. HMSC077D05
AGGTCGTCTGAAATCAATTTTCAGACGACCTTGCCTACAATTCTTATCCCCAAAATACATGAAGAGGTATGGATGGAAAGTGGTCGGTCATCAGCAATGGTTTTCCGCAATGGATTAAGACAGCGAATTAAAATTAGTTACAAAGGAAATGTTTATGAAAAAAATAAATGATATTTTTATTGGGCAGAATTTTTCTTTACCCAACAATTTTTTAATACCCAATTATGATACTTTTTTGTTCTTTGATTTTGAGCTTGGAATGGATTTAGAGTTTCTTGGGGAATTTTCTGACTTGCTAGATTTAGGTGGCTTTAATAAGCAAGTTAATTTTTTAGACTGTGATTTTAATATTATGGTGGAAAACTGGATTCTTAAACATGATAATTCACTAAAAAATATACAAAGAGTGATACGCTCTACGAATGATTATGGTGATGGTGGAGTTATTATGGCAGATACTGATTTAAAT
>KV797092.1:7115-24603 GCA_001809325.1 Neisseria sp. HMSC077D05
TGGGCAGAAGGATAGGCAAAGGTCGTCTGAAATATTTATTTCGTAACAATCTAAGCCAAAATCGCCTACGAATACGGCCAAGACGGTCTGCCGACCCGACGTACCAATGCGCTGGGCCATACTTTCGGCTACCATTACGACAAAGCCCGCCGCCTGGTCGGCCTCACCAATGAAAACGGCGCGCGCTACCGCTTTGCCTACGACGTCCTCGACCGTCTGATTGCCGAAAGCGGCTTCGACCATAAGCTCACCGGCTACCGCTACAACGCCGGCAACGAGCTGGTCGAGCAGCGCGAATTCGGCGACGACGCCTCCCTCGCCGCCAAACTGATGGCGCAGCTGGGCGGACAGCCCGTCCCTAAAAAAGACGCCGCCCCGCTTTCAGACGACCTCGACCGCCAAACCCCGCTGCGGATTACCGAATTCAAACGCGATATATTGGGACGCCTAATCCACACCCTCGCCCGCGACAACGACAGGGTTCAGGAAACTGCTTACCAATACGACTTGGACGGCAACCTCGTCCGCGCCGCCAACCGCCACAGCATCACCTGCTTCGACTACAACGAAAACGGCCAACTCATCGCCCAGCACCAATGGAAAGTGCCGAGCAAAGAAGAGAACACCCGAAACGTTTTGCCGACAGCCAAAGAGGTTACGGCGCGGAAGAGATCGCCAGTGTGTTGGACCAGCTGGCGTTTACCTACCATTTTTACGGGCACACGGGCGAGGCATACCAAAACAACTTCGCGGATAACGGCATCACCCGGTCGGTAAAAATTAAAGAATTGGAATTTGACGGACAGGGAAAATTGTCGGAAGGCTGTATGTTGATTTTGGAAGTGGAGCAGAAGAAAGGGGACAAGCTGTTTACGCTTTCGCCTGTACTGTTAAACGAGATCATTCATTTTATGCAGGACACTTGGCGGTATTGCTGATGCGGAAAGGACGGATTGAAAACCCGTCCTTTTGTTTTGCCGGTTGTTTTTCAGGTAGCCTACACCATTCAAGGCTACCTGAAAATTCATTTCTAAAAATAAAAGCTCATTCATTCATTCAATGCCGCCAATCTCGCCCGAATTTTTGCAGCTGCATCTTCCGTACTGTTACCAACGATAACGTTTTGCTTGTCATCGAAATACTGCACGGCAGGGAGGTCGCGCAGGAAGCTGTCAATATCCTGTGCGGTCAGGAAACGGCCGTGCATATCCCAGCCGACATTGAGGGCGCGTCCTTTGACGGCAGCCATGCGGTCGTGCAGATGGCCGTAGAGGTGGTATAGGCCGTGGTGGATGCCGTCCCATTCGTATAAGGGATAGTGGCACAAAATCGCGGTATTGCCGATTTCGGGCAGTTTGAGCCGCAGGTAATGGCTGGCGGACGAGAGCAACGGATGACCGTCGGCTTTGCGTGTGTTGAGGAAATGTGCTTCGTTTTGCCGAATTAGGTAGTCGTGGTTACCGTAGATCAAATGGTGTTGACCGTTAAGCCGTTGCAGCACGGCTTCGATGTGTGCGGGATTTTTGGCAAAGCAGACATCGCCGAGGTTGTACACAGTGTCTTGCGGGGTAACGACGCGGTTCCAGCAGTCGATCAGGTATTCGTTCAGCTCGTCGGTGTTATCGCTTTGCAGGCGGAATTGCGGGCAGTATCGGGCGATGTTGGGATGGGAGAAGTGCCAGTCGGCGGTGAAATAGGTTTGAGGCATGGGATACTCGGTTTCTGGTCATCTGACAATGAAAAATAAGGTGCAGGCTGCTTTAGAGGCCGTCTGAAATGGGGTTGGCGCGATAAAAAGCAGCCTGCACTTTTTGCCTGCCTATCTGCCGGTCAATACCAACCGTCGGCAGAAGGCTTCCCAATCGGCAAGGTACACAACGTAAGTGCCGTCTGTTAATGGATGTATATCGGAAGCGCAGGCAGTGCGCCAATAGGTGTAAAACGGAAGTTTGGCGATGTCGGCTTCCGATACGGCAGGGGCATTATCCTGTTCTGGCATATGCACAATCGGCAGGCCGAAATAGCTGTATTGGCCGTCTTCCGCTTGATTGCCTGTGTGGCCGGTTTGGCCGCGGTGTCTGCCGGTACGGACAAACAGGCGGCAGAATGCGTTCCAATCGTGCAGAAACACGGCGGCTTGCCCGTCTATCAGGTTTTGGGCGGAACCGATGCTGCTGTCCCGCCAAAACAGGTAGAACGGCAATTCGGCGATGTGGCGCTCCATGACGACCGGACAATCGCCCCGTCCTGCCGACCGCATCACCGGAACGCCGAAACAGGCGGTTTCAGGCAAGGCATGTGCAGGCTGCATGAAGGTGTTTTGCAGGATTACGGCCGCTTCTGCAGGGTCAATACCCAAACTGTCTATGGCAGGCTGCAAGGTTGCAGGCAGGTCGCAAAAGCAGCCTGCACCTTCCAGCAGGCAGTACACCGAGTTGTGCGTATGTGCCAGCGGTGCAGCCCATAGGGTAACGGGCGAGGTGCGGATTCGGCCGCCTGCGGCAAAGCGTCCCGAACCATCTTGGGCGACTGTGCCGTACACCACGGCATACTCGGATTTGCCGGGCGTGTGGTAGCGCGTGAAGGTCCAGTCGGTGAGCATGCAGGGGGAGAGGGTGTAGTCGTGGGGATGTTCGGATGGGATGGGGTTGGCGGGCATGGGGTATTTCTTGGGTAACCGTTTTCAGGCTGCCTGAAAAAATCCGCTTCTATTATATAGGAAGCGGAATTCTGTGTAGCTGACGATAAAGCTTAACGGCGTTGTAGCGTTAATGTCGCGCCCATTGTACCACGCCCCATGCCGAAATCCTGTTTAATCGTCAGTTGGTAATCGCGACAGCGGTAAACATATTGCTGCCGACCTCTTTGCCAACCTGTTTTGGGTAAACCATAACGCCCCGTCCATGCACGGGCAAGACCGGCAACGGATGTTTCGAGATCGTCATAAACGAGCGAGAAGGCACTGATTTGACCGCGTGCATAGTTGATATATGCCACAGATTGCACATCGGGCGAGAGGCGGAGCTGTCCGGGTTCGGTGTCAAACTGCCCGGATTGCGAATTGCTGGCATGTCGGCGGGCTTGCGGGAAACGGCGTTGGAAGGAGCTA
This sequence comes from Neisseria sp. HMSC077D05, assembly GCA_001809325.1. Lineage (GTDB taxonomy): Bacteria > Pseudomonadota > Gammaproteobacteria > Burkholderiales > Neisseriaceae > Neisseria. The sequence goes on from KV797092.1 coordinate 10,225, forward strand.
ACCGGTTCGTCGAGCTTCAATCCTTCGATAGTCATTGATTGCAGCGGAACGGCGCAGGTTTGTGGCGTAGCTTGGGCGGCCAAGGCGGTGGTGAGCAGTAATGTAGAAAGAAGAATTTTTTGCATAATGGGTTCCTTGTGAATGAGGGAGTATGTAGAAATTAGCCGCTACCTGAAGAATAAAAGTAAACTCAACTGTCACAGAGTATATGAAGCATTTTTTCAGTAATCGCACCATATCTCATCCGGGCCCCGCAACTGGGGTTGTTTGAGTATCCCCAATAAGGGCTGCGTAAGTCTGTCTCATCGCTTTTAGTACCTGCATTACGTGTACTTACCAATCTGTTTCTATAAAAGTTCTTCATGCGCACTGCTTCATAACTTCTTTCCTTGCAATAATACACGTGAATGGATTCCTGCCTATCTATCTTAACTCCTAGGCCTCCGTTTACCGGTACTACATATTGATTTTTCATTCTAACCGCTATGATATTAGGATTATTATCAACAATACGTATAGAGTTGGCATCATAACTTTTATCTACCCCCGCCTGACCACCTACAAAACGACCTACATACCGCCAACTTGGCCGGCCAAGCTTTATATTTAAATCGGATTTGGCACATTGTGAGGCCGTGCTGCCGCCGTTGGCACTTAGTGCCCCACCCAAACCTATGAAAAAGTTATCTATATCTGCAGCGGTACAGGCAACCAGCAATAAACTGCATACGCTCACAGCCAATAAGGGGTTACGTTTCATGATTTTCTTTCTAATTAACATAGGTGGGAGAGGGGTTCTCAGGCTACCTCATAATTTTCAGGTAGCCTGAATATCAAGATGAGGACTTAAAACCAAGCCTTTTTACCCTGTACGTACACACACTCAAACTCTTCATCGCTGCACATCAGGAACCCGGATATCGTTAGAGAAGGCCATGGTGGCTCCTTAAATAATCTGTAAATAAGTCATCCAGGAATTACTTGTAGGGAAAATATCAAAACCGCTTTAATTTGTCAATTAATATCTAAAAGTTTAATTTATGAATGTTATTAACAGGGTTCTACAAATCCTACTAGATGATTTTGTTTAGTACAGATACTTACAGTAGAATCAGTTCTGTTATCCGTAGATGACTCTTGGAAAATGATTGAACAAAAAGAATCAGAGAAAGAATTAGTTGTATTTGACTCAGCGCATTTGGCAGCTTGGTCTGCCCGAAAAATGCGCAAGGCAGCGAAGGCCGAGAAGGCGGCTGCCACCATGACGGAAGAGTGGAGTGAGCAGATCCTGTTAAACGAGATCCTGAGGGTCTGCCTGCAGAAGGCGGCCGATCTGCTTGGGGTATACAATTCAGATGGCTTGGCCATTACCATGAACGACTGTATCACTTGGGCCGTGGAAGCTGCCATCGCCAAAACGGCTGAGCAGTACCAATTTTATGACAATACATTTAATTTTATAGAAGCACCCGTCATCAACGGCTGGAACAATTTCCGTTTTACCTGCCGTTTTTCCAATGAAAACTTGAAGCAGGAAATGGGGGCGGCACTAACCTGCTGGCGGCGCATGAGCGGCTACAATGTCAGTTCCAGTGTGTTTATCAATTTTGCGATCGTGTTATTTTTGCAGCATGCCGGCTTTGTATTCTACGATCTTGATGGACAGGAAATAGCAGACGCTTTCAACATCCTGGCAGCACCCGAATCACAGCTGGGTAAGATCGAAGTACGTTTGGGCAACAGGCCGCAAGTTGTTTTCAGCCAGCCTGCATACGGAGGACGTTTTTTCCCCGCCGTGTTTTATCCGGTCGGGCTACCTGAAAATCCAACAGAAGAAATTGAAGAATGGGAAGATTTGGCCTTACGGCTACCCCTAACTTTGTACCGCGTGGTAAACATGTGGGCAAGTGCCTGCCAACTGGAAGCAACCGAACGACTACAGCAATACGATCCCGCTGCGGGCATAGCCATGCAAACTGATGAACGGACTTGGGATTATTCATTTGAAGAAGCCGTCCGCATGGCTATAGACATCTATATCCGGCTGGAAGAATACGCGCAGGCGAAACAAAAACCGGTTTGGGGTGAAGCTTGGCAGACAGTATTGCCCGGATCCGGTTTGCCTGAAGCACTGGCACCCAAAACCACCTCACACCCCGAAAAAAACATCGAGTATGTGCGCGTCATTCCGCGAATTGCCAAAGCTAAGCTAGCACAATGGAGACAATATTCCGGTTCGGACAATAATAAAGCGATGATGGCCTTGACCACCATGTTGCAGCTATACGGGCTGTATGTCAGTGATACCGAAGATGATGGTCTGCCGCCTTTGCAGGTAATGAGTTTATGGCAATATTTCCGCATGGCCAAAGGGCATGAGCTGTACGTCCTGCGCGAACGGGATCTGTTACACCTGCGAGATGACCGTATGACCAACCCGATACGGATTCTGGATGAACTGTTTTACCGCTACGACCAAGATTATTTCATCGGCTCAACAACAGAAAATGAGGAAGCTTTCGCCGAGCGTGTCGTGAAAAGAAAGATAAAGCGTTAGCTCGAAAATAGTTTCAGGTAGCCTCAAACATAGGCCGCAGGCACGGCAACCAAATTCTCTGCCAACCAGATTTTTTGCGGGTACTGGTTGATGATCGTGCCGTGGGCGATGCCCAATTCGTTTGCCGGCAGCGTGTTGCGCAGCAAGTTGAAAGCGGCGGCCATTTTTTTATTGGGATTGGCGGTAGCCTTGATTTCAACGGGATACAGCATCTGCTGGTGTTCGATCAGTAGGTCGATTTCTTTTTGATTGGTGTCGCGGTAAAAATAAATCGGCGGTTCTTGGCCTTGGTTGTGGAAGGATTTGATGATTTCACCCACCACGAAGGTTTCAAAAAACTGCCCGCTCTTGGCTCCGTTTTGAATGGTTTCCGGCGTCAGCCATTTGGTCAGGTAGGCCATCAGGCCGGTGTTCAGCATATAGACTTTCGGGGTTTTGATGGCGCGTTTAAGGTGGTTGTTGCCATAGGGTTGCAGCAGATAGACGATGCCCGATGTTTGCAGCACGGTGAGCCAACGCTTGACGGTATCCACCGATACACCGATTTCCTGGGCCACGCTGCTGTAATTCAATAATTCCCCGCTGCGGGCGGCAATAGCAATCATGAACCGAGTGAAATCGCCGCTGCTGCCTACATTGACCAATTGGCGCACGTCGCGTTCGATATAGGTGGCGACATACGAGGCATAGTAAACCTGCCAGTCGGTTGCGGGTTGCTCGTATAAGCGCGGCATATCGCCGCGGTGGATAATCTGCCAGATATTTTCGTGTTCGGGCAAACTGAATACCGGTTTCCGGTCAGCCAAATAGCCTTCATTCGGCACAAAGGCCGTCTGAAAATCATCGCCGCGCATTTCGCGCCACGACAATCCGTTTAATTTCAATACCGCAATGCGCCCGGCCAGGCTTTCGCTGACATTTTGCATCAACTCAAAAGCCTGAGAACCGGACAGCAGGTACAGGCCGTTCTGCTTGCGCCGGTCTATATCCATTTTCAGCAGGGGGAACAGCTCGGGGGCATATTGGACTTCGTCCACAATCAGCGGCGGCGTGTGGTTCAATAAAAACAGTTGCGGCTCGTTTTCGGCTTGGTCGAGCAGTAAGGGATCGTCTAAGGTAAGGTATCCGTATTCGGGCGCAATGTGCTGAAGCAGCGTAGATTTACCGACCTGCCGCGCACCGGTCAGCAATACGGCGGGAAATTGTGCGGACAGCTTTTGCAGGACGGATTGCAGGTGACGTGGGTAATACATAACAAAATCCAGTTTAACTTAAGACGGAATCTTAATTTAAACTGGATTTTTGCGCAATACATCTTATTTTGTGTGGTAATGATGCCGTAGGTCACACCGCGAAACAGCCGTCATATACACTCCTCGTTATACAGGCGGACATAGTCCTCGGGTGTGATGCGCCGCTCATTCTGGCTGTTAGGCAGATAATCAACAATAGAGACCGGGCTAGATAACACGGTAGATTCTCCGGCGGTACAAAAGGTGCGTGAAGAGTTAACAGCATTAAGCGATCAGCGAGCATAACAGGAAGTAGCTGATGATGCTTACAGATACGCTAACCCGACTAAAAAAAGAACCGCTCTTTCCAGTTAGGCAAGCTGACCGACAAAGGCACATCCGAACCACTGCTGAAACCAGAACATGCTCTTTCGCAGCTGCAGAGGGTTTTTGACGGGGTTCAGATGGCACTAAGGAGGGGGAGCTCATGGAGCACAGTACGCAGGCCTCCCTACTTCAAGTACGCTCAACAGAACAGCAACGGATACTGTGTTCTACCCGTAGTGATATCAATGCGCTCATGAAGGAGGTGCAAGGCATCAAACATCCTTTCCATAACCTATCTACATTCAACCAGAGATATTCAGCCCCGCCCTTCTAAAACATCATCGGTATCCTAGAATCCCAACTACAATCCTGATAATTATTGGTGGAACCAATATTAACCAAATCGCCAGCCAATAAACAAGCCACCCTGATTGGGTGGCCTTTTTATTATTGGGTGGACAGATACATCTCGCGAATCTGCTCTTGGGTTGGTTTGGTTAACCCCATTGGTCATTGGTACAGCGTAGGATGAATTTATTGCTTCAGCAGACATAACTAACGCTCCATCCGCCAGTTTGCATACATCTCCATATTGGCATACTCGACTATTTCCCTTTTTGTCATCAACCCACCTACCAACCCGAAGGCTGTCGAGCCGAACCCGATAACATAAAATCAGCTTCGCCCTCGTTCGGTTGACGACCGAACTCGGAGTATGCCGACGGGCGTCTTACCGAATTCCGTCTCGACAATCCGATGACCATCGTGTCAAACCCTATGGGAAAAGTCAGCCAAAATTTCCAAAATCACCGATGTATATATACTATATATGATATATATATTCTTATAATAGGTACTTATATAGTATATATAAATATAAGTATGCGCTTTAAACAAAAAAAGCAATCTCTAGGACATATCATAGCTCCACTTTTCCCAAATCTATAATTTCAAAAAATTCGGGAGGCAAAACAATAAAAGTTTTACCTCCCAAGAAAAATTTTTCCGAAATCTTCATATATCGCTCATATTTTTCAGAGTCTCTTCCTCCAATGATAAATAATTCTTTGCAGACCAGTCCTTCATCTTTTTATTTTTATGCAGACCGTAGTAGAACACTTCGTGAAAAAAATAAATGTGACCCAAACTTGAGTAAAAATTTTTCCAACACGAACCCTAGTACACCGGCCTGGCAAACCATGGCTGGAATTTTTCTGTACCGGCTTGCTACTTTTTCTCTTCCAATGACAGTAATCGAACAAAGCTTTGGTACGTTGCGCCGTAAATTCCGCTATGCCCGGGCAGCCTATTTTGGTCTGCTCAAAGTGAGTGCGCAAAGCCATCTGAAGGCGATGTGTTTGAACCTGTTGAAAGCGGCTAAAAGACTAAGCGTGCCTGTTGTTGCCTAAAAGGTGACACAGATGCCCTATTATGGGGTATCCGAAGAGGATTAAGGGGGTATTTGGGTAAAATCAGGAGTGATTGGGGGCGGAAACAGCCGAAAACCTGTTTTTGGGTTTCGGTTGACGGGGGAAGAGCTTTTTTGCAAAGGTCTCATGTTGTTTTTATTTATTCTTATCAAATTTGACCTATATGCTGCTCCTGAAAACCAAATGTACGTGTGTACTGATATAATTTCTACTTAAGTCAACCACAAATCGTTACCATGAAAACTAAGCCAGCAACCCCTTTTAGTAACTGGTTATCACTTTTCTTTTTAAACCGAGACCCGCTTAATCCTACACCGGATGGCAGACCCCTTTATGCTTATGCCGTTACCGAACATGAATACCGTGAACTGTGCGCATTATTGCGTCGTGATCCCTCCTTAAGATCGGGCTCTTCTTATCAGCCACGTTATCAAGAATGGTGTGCCTGTTATTGTATGGCGGTCAGTGAAACTTATCGGCGTCAATATTCAGGTGGCGAATGGAATTGGGCATTTTTCGATAATGCAACAGGTACGCGATTTGATAATGAACAGCAGCGTTACAAACATTTGAAAACTGGGTTGAAATATTGGAAGAGACAATGGAAACATGATAATGTCGGTAATACGCGTTATCTTGGTACATTAATTGCCGAAGGTGGGCTGCCATTAAAAATGCTTGCGGCTGACAATAACGCATTTCATGATGTTATTGATTATGGCCTGAAAAAGTATCGGGAGAGTGTGGAAACTTTTCGTCCTTTGGAAGAGTATATTACTGAAAGAGTATATAGACTGGCGCAAGTATTCCATGATGCTGCGGCTGTTGTTCTATTTGCTAATACAGTCAAGGCCTTATCCGAACTCGCTGAACGGTTTGACCTGAAGAATGAACTCAATCCGGTCGAATACCTAGATAAGGCAGATAGTGGTTGGCGCGGTCATTTTCCTTTTGCTTTGGATGGGAATCAGGTAGATGCAGTTATCAACCGCTGGTTGGGCAATGCAGCAGACGAACGTCAAAAAGTGGCAAGGCAAGAGTTTTCCTGTCGACATTATGTAAAGGAGAGAAATTGGTGCTTGCATACTAAAATTGGGTTGCCTGAAAAATTTAGTTTTCCTGTTCAGGATTATCAGGGCAAAACGGTTTTGCAATGGCAGATTTTTGAGGGAGAAACGCCAGTTGCCCAAATGGGGGCGACGGCGTTTGCCTCTTTCAGCGATACAGGTAACGGACTGGTGTTCAAGCTTCCTCAGGAAAAACAGATTGTTTTTGTCCGCAAGCAGCCTGGTTTGCCTTTGTCTATACGTGTGTTTTCGGGTGGGCGGCTGATTTATACCAAGCTGTTCGAAGACACGGTGTTTGACGAAGATGCGCCACTAGTGTTTTGCCTTGGCCAAGATCAATGTTGGCAACTGTTTTCCACCAACGAATACACACGCAGCAAAGATGAGAATTTCCTGATTCGTTTGCCCTTTGGTTTCAAACTATCTGAAAACGCAAAAGTCACCCGTTTGCAAGAGCAGTGGTTCAAGTGTTCGGGCAGCCTGGCAGCGCGGCATGAAGACGGACGTGAAATTATCGTTGCTATATGTGCGGATACGAAGGGGCAAACCAGTTTGCGCGGTCGGCTGTTTTACCGTTATCAGAATACGGACGGCCTGCCCGTGTATCGCGGTTTTCCTACTCTGCAAATGCCACCCGACCTGTCACTAACACACATCAAAATCAACGGCAAAGCCCAATCAAATATCTGCCCGAACTATTATGGTACATTTCAGGTAGCCTTTTACAGCGATAAAATCTGTTTGTTGCGGCGCAGAATCACTGTCCTGCCTGAAGACTTTTCCCATACTTGGCAAGCAGCAAGCGGCAAACATCCCGCCATTTTAAATGTTGACACCTCCGAGAATGTTTCCGTTGCTGCCTTTGCTGATCATCTCAATATCATACAAATCCATTCCCGATTTACCTGCCAAGCTGAGGGCAGTAATTATCCATCCCACATTATTCTTGCCGTTGGCAGCAACTCCACCCAAGCAGCACGATTGAAGCTGCCGCTGCCGTTTGATGGTGCGTATCTTTATGATGAAAATGGCAGAATCGACGATTGTCGTCTGAATATCAATCAACTGTCAGGCAAGTGGCTGATGGTGTATTCGTCTTCATCGACCAGCATGGAGCTGGTTTTCAAGTTATCGGATAACACATATAGCTGCCCTATCTCTATCACCGAACGTCTGCCAGCAGGTGGTTCGGTGCAGCAGTTTTTCTTAGACCAATGGAAGCCCCAGCTTTTGCAGCTTTTGTCGTGTAGCAGTAGCCAAGACGCCAAGGTGGAAATTACCGTACACCGTATGGGTTCAGACAAACCGCTGATACGGCTGGTATTGTCACGCTACAACGGCCTGATTGTGTGGAACAACCAATTTCATCGTTTTGGAGGATTGGAAGAAACCGATGCGCTACGCGAAAGTTTCGTTATCAAAAAACAGGTGGCAAACGAATATGCCAGCCCCGAAGCAGTAGTGAGCATCATGCGGTTGGACGCGCCCGAAAAAGGCGCGCAACGGCTACCCGAAAGTACAGAATTTGTTGGCGGCAGATACAGCCTGATGTCCTATGATGCGGGGTTATGGCTGATTTACCCCGCGTCCGAATCACCCGTCCAATTCCACCCCGCCATCTTTGACAACAGCGGCGAAGAATTTACTGAGCCATCTGAACATCATTCCCTGCATACTGCTGCCCGCGCCTTCCATCCAATACACAATCCCGAAGCCATCAGCCATATCATTACAGAAATGGCGGGGAATCCCGAGCATGCAGGCTGGTGGTATTTTGAGAGCCTGAAACAGCATTTTTCCCATCTGCCACTGTCAGTATTTGAAACATGGAAGGCCTTAGCACAACAGCCGAAAACCTTGGCTTTGGCAGTTTTACGTTTAGGGTTGGATGGTGTGTTTTGCGAGCGGATACGCAACGAACTGGCTGTGGTGTGGGAATGGTTAGCGATACAAGACTGGTTTGCCGCCGTAGATGCTTACCGCCCGTATTCCCGCGCCAAAATTGCAGCAGCAGGTTTGAATCCCGATGATGCTCCTTTAACCAAAAACTGTATTCCTCAAAATGTGTTGTGCCATGATGAGATTTTGCACTGCTATGTGTTTAGAGGCTTTCTTTCTGAAATGGAAATGATGGTGGTAGAGGGAACAATCTGGGAGATTTTTCACAAGCAACATGATTCGCGCTACAACCGCCACTACAATGCATTGCGTCAAAATGAAAACTTACGGATTCCTGAAACGCTTTCAGACGGATTGCAACAATGGTTAGACAAACAACAAGGCTCATTTTTCGACCAAGTACGCCGCCTATCTAAAATTCATTTTGACCGTGCTGCCGTCTGGCTACCCGTTTTTACCGCCTGTGTTAAAACCGGCAAGGCGCGTCCTAACGACATCAGGCCGTCTGAAATGACAACCGCGCAGTTTGCCGATGCTTTTTACCGTATTTATGCTTTGGACGCAGAATGGTTCGATTACGTCTGCGCCACCCTGAGCTGCCATTTGATGAGTGAATAACAATGAATACCGACCCCATGCAAACCCTGTCCGGCCTGATAGAGCAGAGCCTGAACCGCATCAAGGAAGCCACCATCGGTGTATTGGACATTACGGATGATAAATTGCGCGGCCACCTGCGCCAACTGATCAACAACGAATTGGGTAACGAAAACTGCTTTCTTGCCGATCCCGTCGTCGAACAGACTTTCGGCTGGGAAAGTGCGGACTGCACCTTTGCCGATTTGGCAGAGCAAAACCTGTTTTCTGCAAAACTTACCGATGTGTTGGCCAAAGCCGACAATTATGATTTCCCCAAAACTGCCCGCCCTTACATCCACCAATTGCAAGCATGGCGGCATCTTTTGGCCGATACACCCCAGTCTGCCATCATTACCAGCGGTACGGGTTCTGGCAAAACTGAATGTTTCATGATTCCGATATTGGAAGACCTGATACGCCGACAAACGCAGGAAAACACAGCGCTGGTTGGCGTTCAGGCTCTGTTTCTTTATCCGCTCAACGCCTTAATCAATTCGCAAAAGGAACGCTTGGACGCATGGACGAAGCCCTTCGGTAACAAAATCCGCTTTTGCCTCTACAACGGCAACACCAAAGAAAGTGCCGAGCCGCGAGACAAAGACCAGCCCAACCAAGTCCTGTCGCGCGAACTGCTGCGTAAAGAACCACCACCCATCCTGCTGACCAACGCCACAATGCTGGAATACATGCTGGTGCGCCAAGCTGACGCGCCGATATTGGAAAAATCGCGTCAGGCGGGTTCGCTGCGTTGGATTGTCTTGGACGAAGCGCACAGCTATATCGGCTCACAGGCGGCGGAAATTGCTTTGCTGCTACGCCGTGTGGTGCACGCTTTTGGCAAGCAACCCGAAGATATCCGCTTTGTTGCCACATCCGCCACCATCGCCTCCGACAAAGCGGCAGACGAACTGCGCCGCTACCTCGCTGACTTGGCGGGTGTGCCCCAGGAGCAGGTACTGGTGGTTTCCGGCAACAGAGACTTTCTACCGATTGGAGTTGCCGATGGCAGACAGAGTCTGACAGACATCGTATCCATTACAAATGAAACCGAACGCTTTACCGCACTGTGCCGCAGTGCAACCGCAACCACCTTGCGCAACTGCCTGACAGCAAGCACTCAGCCCTATACGTTGAACCAATTGGTACAGGCAACGCAAGCACATCTGCTTTCAGGTAGCCTTTATGAACGGCAACGCGAAGTATTGGCCTGGCTGGATGTCATGACTCAGACAAAACCGTCTGAAAATGCCGAACCATTTTTGAAGCTGCGCCTACATCTGTTCCAAGCCATGCTGCACGGTTTGTGGGCATGTGCTGACCGCCATTGCAGCGTAAAAGAAGGGTATCTGGAGGATTGGGAATTCGGACAGGTTTATCTCAACCGCCGCGCCAAATGTGATTGCGGCGCTCCTGTGTACGAACTGGTACTGTGCCAAGATTGCGGTACGCCGCACCTAATGGCGCAGGAGAGCAACGGTATTTTGCACCAGCACGACACCCGCATCACCGATGAGTTCGCACTCAATCCCGAGCCGGTAGACAATGATGAAGAAAACAGCGGAACTGACGGCGTGGACGGCTCTAACCCAATTTCAGATGGCTTGCAATTCACATCTCACAACAAAGTGCTTGCCGCTGCAGCCGATACGCTGTCTGAAAACTATACGGCACAGAAAATCGACAAAACAACTGCCGAAATCGGCGTACGGCAGGGTGAGACTTTTGAGTTGGCTTTGGATTTCTCCCTGCATGCCTGCTGTTCCGCCTGCGGCAAAGAAAGCCGAAAAACACCGTTTTATCATCAGAAGTATTTGGGCGCACCGTTTTACGTTACCCACGCCGTGCCGACTGTATTGGAATTTTGTAGTGACGCCGAAAACAACCCGCAATCGCTGCCTGCGCGCGGACGGAGATTGATTACTTTTACAGACAGTCGCCAAGGAACGGCGCGAATGGCGGTGAAAATGCAGCAGGAAGCGGAATATTCTAAATTGCGTGGTATGGTGTTTGATGTATTAGTGCAGGAAACAGGCAAAGCGGAGATCATGCCTCCCGAGTTGGTTACACTGATGCAAGCTAATCCTGCGTTGGCAGGACAAATTGTATGGAGAGGTTCGAGTGGTAAAAAAACTCATCTTACTTGGGATGATATGTACCACGCACTGCGCGACAAAGCAGAGATGACGCAAGATTTACTGCCTTACAATCGTGAAGCCAATCCCGTCATGTTTGATGATCCCAGTGGCAACGGAGCAGAAAAACTGGCAGAGTTGCTGCTGGCTCGAGAATTTATCCGCCGCCCGCGCAATGCCAATAGTTTGGAAACCTTGGGCCTGGCAATGGTTTACTATCCCGATTTGGACAAAATTAGTACGTTACCCGACGGTTGGGCGGAAACACGCGTTTTGAATCAAGCCAACAATCCAAGCAAACCGCTGAATTTGGATGATTGGAAAGCATTTTTAAAAATGCTTTTGGATTTTCACGTCCGTGAAAATTCCTTTACCAATTTGGATGAGCAGAAAAAACGATGGTTGGGCAAACGCTTTTCGGGGAAATCCCTGCTGCCGCCCGATACCAGAGAAAAGCAGACTTCGCGCAAACGGGGTTGGCCGCAAATTCGAGATAAAGACCCGCAGCCTCGAGCCGTCAAGATTTTGCAGGCGGTTACAGGGTTGGATATTCGAAACCCTTTAGCCAAACACAAAATCAACTCGTGGTTGAAAACAGCGTGGAAACAGCTCACTATAGACAGCAACATCCTGCGCCCCGATGCTGATGCTTGGAAAATGCCACTTTCGGCAATGGCGTTCAGGCTACCTGAAAAAGAAATGTGGCTGTGTCCGCAAAGCCACCGCCTAATCGACACCACTTTACGCGGCGTGTCTCCTTATCTACCGCGCAACTGGCAGGAAATGTCGTCTGAAAAGCTATTTTGCAGCAAAATCGAATTGCCCGATTATTACCGCTTCAAACAGGATGCTACTGCTGAAACACGCCGTAACCAAATGCGCCGCCTGCTGGCACAAGACGAAGATGTCAGTCGCCTGCGCCAAAAAGGCTTGTGGAGCAATTTGAGTGACAAAATCATAGAAGGCGGTTTCTACTACCGCACAGCGGAACACTCTGCCCAGCTTGCATCCGCACAACTGGTAACATACGAGAAAATGTTTAAAGACGGCAAAATCAACGTATTGAGCTGTTCTACAACCATGGAAATGGGTGTGGATATCGGCGGTATGGCGGCGGTAGTAATGAATAACGTACCGCCGCATCCTGCCAATTACCTGCAGCGTGCTGGTCGTGCAGGACGACGCAGCGAAGCAGCGGCGGTGGCTTATACATTGTGTAAAAACGATCCGCACAACCGCCGCGTATTTGCCAATCCGGAATGGGCATTCACTACGGCCATTGCCGCGCCGAAAGTATCGTTAAGCTCGGCAAAAATCGTCAGCCGTCATGCTCATTCACTCCTGCTGGCAGAGTTTCTCGCCACACGCAGTGACACGGGCAAAGACAGTACCAAATTGAATACATCATGGTTTTTCCACCCGACAAAACAGGTTTGGCAGGAGTTTTGCGACTGGATGAACTCGTCGCAATGCACAGCCGATCAAGCCATTGCCAAACTCACGACAAGCACCGCTTTGGCGGACGTGCCTTTGGTACATATCAAAGAGCGCGCCGTGCAACGGCTGACGGAGATGGCAGAAAACTGGCAGGCTGATTTCCGCAGCATCAACTACAAAATTAATCAAACCGACAATAATTTATACAAAAAAGCCCTAAACCGCGAGAAAAAACTGCATGAAAATGAAAACTTACTCGGCCATCTGGCAATAAATGCCTTTCTGCCCAGCTACGGTTTCCCTACCGACGTAGTGGAAATGAAAATCCGCAAAATGGAAGACTTACGCCGCGAACGACAGAATCGCGAAGACAATCTGTTCGTCCGTAAAGAAAACCCCAGCCGCAGCTTGGATATTGCCCTGCGCGAATACGCGCCCGGTTCGGAAATTGTATTAGACGGGCGCGTGTATCGTTCGGCAGGCATCAATCTGCGCGTAAAATCAGACGAACAGGGCAAAAACGAAGCCCAACGTTTCGACACCGCATGGCGCTGTAAAAACTGTGGAACATCAGGTGTGGCACGTTACAAATACAGCCATGACGACATCCGATGTTACTGCTGCGGCGAAGCTGTTCCGTTTACCGAACAACAAACTGTGCTGACTCCAGCAGGCTTTCTGACCGATTTTTTCGAAGACAGCGGCAACGATGTTTCCAGCCAAACATTTGTTCCCACCCACGTGCCCAGAGTACAACTGAACGGCACAATCACTGCACTGCCGCAGCCCGATTGCGGCGAAATCCGCTACGGCAGCGGTGGCGAAGTGCTGTTCCGTTCTGGCGGTAAACATGAAAACGGTTTTGCCGTCTGCATGAGATGCGGGCGTGCGGATTCCATGACCGAAGATAACGAACTGCCAACCGTATTTTCAGGCGATTACCACAAGACTTTGGGTGGTGGTTTGGATATGGGCAGCAAAAACAAAGACTGCCCCAACAGCAATGTGCAGCGCAACATCCACCTGAGCCACCTTATCCAGACCGATGTATTGGAAATTGCCCTGAAAAACCCGCAAACAAAAGCATGGCTAGACAGTGGAAACAAGACTGCCGCCCGCACGATTGCCGTAGCCGTGCGCGATGAAATTGCCGCCTGTTTGGGCATAGAAACCACTGAAATGGGCTATGCTGTGCGTGAAGATAAGGATTTGGAAACAGGTACAGTTCGTTGCTTGATTCAGATTTACGACCAAGCTGCAGGAGGAGCTGGTTTCGTCTTGTCTGCCGTAGATGATATCAACGGTATCCTGAGCCGTGCTTTAGACCGTCTGAGTTGTCCCGCCGATTGTGGTAGCGTATGCCAGCACTGTCTAGCGGGAGGTGATAGTAATGTGGAGCGTGAGGAGCTTGATCGTCATAAAGCTTTGCAGTGGCTTGAAGAAGCGAAATTTATATTCAATTAAAATTAAAATAGGACAGTAGCGCATCGTCAAATCGGGCGTAATCAGACAATACGGTTCGCAGATACCGCTTAATATTCGCCCACACCTTCTCAATCGGGTTGAGCTCAGGTGAATAAGGTGCAAGAGGCAATACCTTATGGCCCAATTTTTCCGCCATTTCCCGCTTGTGCGGACACCAGAGATAAGCGTCGGTAT
>KV797093.1:0-378 GCA_001809325.1 Neisseria sp. HMSC077D05
CCCCATGGGTCGTCTGAAAAGCCAGCGTACCGTCTGGAGCGGCACACAAACACCCCGCGGCAAACAAAACCCGCTGGCCGGCGGCGCCGTTAACCGCCGCTACGCCTACGACAAAGCCGGCAACCTGATTCAAAGCGCCGACCAAAGAAGCGGCGTCCTTAATTACGTTTACGACAAAATCGGACGCATTCAGGAAGCCCGCAACAGCCAAACCGGCCGCAGCGAAACCTTCGCCTTCGACCCCGCCCACAACATCCTCGACATCCCAACATCTACTCCCTCTCCCGTGGGAGAGGGCTGGGGAGAGGGCAAAACGACCGCTCCGATTTCAGACGACCCCAAAACTCAAGGTCGTCTGAAATCACCTGCCAACCCTAA
>KV797093.1:478-2280 GCA_001809325.1 Neisseria sp. HMSC077D05
GCCTTCGACCCCGCCCACAACATCCTTTCCGACAAAGCGGCAGAAGGGAAGGGCAACAATCTTACCAGCGGCAACCGCCTCAAAGAATACAACAGCATCGAATACACCTACGACGCATTGGGCAACCTGATCTACCGCCAGCTGCCCGACGGCGAAAACCAATATTACCAATACGATTTAGAAAACCAACTCGTCCGCGCCGAAATCAAAAAGCCCGCAGGCAATACCGAAATTTGGGAATATGCCTATGACCCGTTCGGGCGAAGACTGAGTAAGGAAAGAAAAGACAAACTCGCCTGGACCAGTACCGAACCGAAACGTACCCACTTCGTCTGGGACGGCAGCCGCCTATTGCAGGAGTACACCTACAAAGGCAGCTACACCTATATCTACACCGACCAAGACAGCTACGAACCGCTGGCGCAAATCTTTGACAACGCCAAAGACGGCAAACAATACCTCAGCTATTTCCACAACGACCAAGTCGGCATCCCGCGTGAGATGACCGACATCCACGGCAATCTCTTATGGTATGGCGAATATACCGCCTGGGGTCGTCTGAAAAAGAACGAGCGGGTGTACAAGAACGTGCATCAGCCGTTCAGATTGCAAAACCAGTATTACGATGAAGAGACCGGGCTGCACTATAATTTTTTCCGTTACTATGAACCAGATGCTGGTAGATTCATTAATCAAGATCCGATTAGATTAATTGGTGGAGATAACCTATATCAGTTTGCTGATAATATACAAAAGTGGAATGACCCATTAGGTTTGTGGAGAAGGAATGCTTATCTTGGTAGAACACCATCTAAAGTTTCAGCAACTGGTCGTGCTGTTATGAAGCGTATGCTTCGTGATAATTTAATTACAGGTATTACAGAAAAACAAATAGATGCTTTAACTCGTACCTCCCAAATTCCCAAAGATGCAAAATTTAAAGATGTGGATGGTAAAGAATATTCTTTACGAGGAGCGCATATGGGACACAACCCAGAAGATGCCGTCGACTATTGGAATAGGTGTGGTCGTTATCATGGAGCTAAATCCAAGCCTGTTAGGGATTGGATGTTAAATCCTGATAACTATAGGTTGGAATATGGACCAGGAAATTGTTCACGTGGTGGTAAAAGTAAATCACGATATAAGAAACCTCGAAAACCAAGAAATGGTAAAGTACCTAAAGGTTGTTAATTGCTAAATATTTTAAGAAATAAAAGGAATAGTTATGTATTTAGAAGAGCAAAATTCAGATTTAAATGATGAAATTAATGATCTAATTTGTTTATCAAATGATTTGACAAGTATCGAAGATAGATTAGCTGTCAAACTAAAAGCATGGAATTTAATTCCTGAACCTAAGATAAATTGGGTCGAACCAACTTCTTCAGTCGCTAATGGTATTTCTGGAGTTTATGAGGACAAAGGGGATTACAAAGCAGCATTAGAATGGGTACTACTTGCCTTAAAAGCTAGAGAAATAGAGCCTGATGCAAGTATATTTTGTGATGCAGGTGCAATATATTTTGAGCTTGGTGATATGGACAATGCCTATAAATACTTTCAACTTGCGTATAATGAACTTCGTTATCAGCCATTTTCATATCGAGATAGGAAATATTGGCAATTTTATAAGCAACGTAGAGAAGAATTAAATCCTAAGAAAAAAGCCAAAAAGTAAGATTCGATATTTTCAGACGACCTCAAAACCTTCTTTGAGGTCGTCTGAAACATTTGTTCTTTAACAACCTGATCTACCGCCAGCTGCCCAATGGCGAAAACCAATATTACCAATACGATTT
>KV797094.1 GCA_001809325.1 Neisseria sp. HMSC077D05
GTCCGCGCCGAAATCAAAAAGCCCGCCGGCAACACCGAGATTTGGACTTACGCCTACGACCCGTTCGGACGCCGCCTTTCCAAAGAGCGCCAAGACAAACTCGCCTGGACGAGTACCGAACCGAAACGCACCCACTTCGTCTGGGACGGCAGCCGCCTATTGCAGGAGTACACCTACAAAGGCAGCTACACCTATATCTACACCGACCAAGACAGCTACGAACCGCTGGCGCAAGTCTTTGACAACGCCAAAGACGGCAAACAATACCTCGCCTATTTCCATAACGACCAAGTCAGCATACCGCGCGAGATGACTGACATCTACGGCAATCTCTTATGGTACGGCGAATACACCGCCTGGAGTCATCTGAAAAAGGACGAATGCGTCTATCGGAACGCGCACCAGCCTTTCCGACTGCAAAACCAGTATTATGATGAAGAGACCGGGTTGCATTACAACCTGATGCGCTATTACGAGCCTGAGGTCGGGCGGTTTGTGAATCAGGATCCGATTGGGTTGCTGGGTGGGGCGAATTCTTATACTTTTAGTAATAATGCTTTAGTGTGGATTGATCCATTAGGACTTGCAGGGGAAGCAGTATTAAGTCCTCCTAAAAATGTAACTTTATCAACTTCTAAAGTTAAACCAATTGGTAGAGCGGGGCTTCTTGATGTTGTTTTATCACTATCAGGAGATACTCCTAATAAAGAACCGTTTTATTATGCTACTTACACTAGAACACATCCTGTTACAGGACAAGTTTATTGCGGAAGAACTCATGGTATAGGAGATTCTAATTATTTAGTACACAGAAGAGGGTTACAACAAAAACATTTAAATGCGGAAGGGTTCTCACCGCCCGTGTTGGATAAATATTCCACTAGTCCACAAGCTATTCGTGGCAGGGAGCAACAGTTGATTGATTTTCATGGAGGTGCGCAAAGTGTTGGAGGTACTGCTAGAAATAAAATTAATGGGGTTTCTGCTTGGAACCCGAATGGACCATATTATAACTGGGCTTCTACAGCAGAATTTGGAGCCTTGCCTGATAATTCCCCTGCGAGAATGAGACTATGGTAGTAAAGATTACTAAACAAAGCATCTATAATCTAATTAAAACTTACAGCTTTATAATCAATAGATTGTATGATATTTATCCTGTTGAACTTAAACCATTAAAATATAGCTTCGACTTTAGCGTTTCTAAATATGAACAAATTATTGAAGATGGAAATACTCCATTGTATAAGTTACAAAATGGATTACTGCAAGGGCTGTGTGAAATACCATTGATACTTAAGAACTTATTGACGAAAAAGGAATTTGAGGTGGCTTTGGCTATATATAATGAAGAAATAAGTAATAATGAAACAAAAGAAATAGTTGAAAATTTTTTTTATAGAAATTTTTTACGTATCATCAAGAAAAACAGAATTAGAAATGAAGAAGATTTTTGGATAGCACAGTTAATGCTTGACTTATCATCTAAGAATTCTAATTTTTTGAATAAATCTGATATACAAAAATTGATATATTTAATAGATGACTTCAGTAGCAAACTGTAGCCTGTATGAGACTTCAAATTCTTACGCAGCGAGTGTTAGCAAGCCGTATCCCGCATGAAGCCTCTAATCTCAACGTAATGTGTGTGCGGTACACACGCACACAGTTCCTGTTTTTCAGACGACCTCACAATCTTCTTTGAGGCCGTCTGAACCATTTGTTCTTTAACAATCTCGT
>KV797095.1 GCA_001809325.1 Neisseria sp. HMSC077D05
GACTACCGTTTCCAAAAAAGCCGCAGCTACACTGTCCGCGAGTATGTGACCCAGTATCTTGAAAGCGACTTTGACTTTATCAACCGTCTGTGTGAGGAAGAAGGCATTTGGTATGCCTTCGAACAGCATGAGCAACATGGCGACGTGGTCGTCTTCGGCGACAGTCCCGAACACTACTTCCGCGACCAAAGCCTGCCCGTTTCCTACCGCCCCCATGCCGGATTGGAAAGCGTCGGTACCGAAGCGCTGTTCAACTTAAGCATCCGCCACAACCCCATCATCGAAGGCATACGCAGTGTCGACTACAACTACCGCACCGCCGATACCGACCTCTTTGCCGAAACCGACAACAAACAATCCGAAGAGTCAGCCGACAATACCGTTTTATTGGGCAAACAGCAAAACTGGGGTCTTCATCCCAAAACCCCCGACGAAGCCAAAGTTCAGACGACCCTGTTGAACGAAGCCGTCCTCTGCCGCCAAACCGTCGCAGCCGGCAGCGGCAACGTCGTCTCCATGGCACCGATGAAAGTGTTCCAAACCGATACCGCCTTCCCCGAAGCACCCGACGGCTGGCTGGTACTCGGCATGGAACACAGCGGCAGCCGCGATACCGCCTATACCCACACCTTTACTGCCATACCCGCCCAACTCGCCTTCCGTCCCGA
>KV797096.1 GCA_001809325.1 Neisseria sp. HMSC077D05
CGGGATTGGCCTATATCGACGATCAGGGCCGTCTGTTCCCGCTGCCGGAAGTCGATGAAGACGATGAAGAGCCGGTATTGTTCGAAAGCGAACAGATTTGGTTCAGCAAAAATCCGGACGGGCATTATGTCATCGCGTCGCTGGACGGTTCGATAGCGCTGCGTTTTGCGCCTTTGGCGGTGGCGGAAGACGGTTCGGACGAAGACAGTACCCTCTTCCCGCTGGTGGCGGTGGAAGATGCCAACGGCAACCATCAGCGTTTCGTCTATCATCCGCTGACCGGTCTGCCGCAGTACGTCATCGACGGCAACGGCCGGGTGTTCTCGCTGAACTTCGGCAATGTGGCGGATGAGCAGTCGCCCAAAATGCGGCTGCTGTCGGTGTCGCTGCTGGAGGGTTTGCCCGCCTTCGGCGAAGCGGTCCGGGTCGGCAGTCCGCTGGTCCGCTA
>KV797097.1 GCA_001809325.1 Neisseria sp. HMSC077D05
GGGATTTTGGGGAATTTTGCAAAGGTCTCAAGTGGATTCCCGCCTGTGCGGGAATGACGACATGAGTATCTCTGATTTGAACTGACGCATTCAGTATTATAGTGGATTAACTTTAAACCAGTACGGCGTTGCCTCGCCTTGCCGTACTATCTGTACTGTCTGCAGCTTCGTCGCCTTGTCCTGATTTAAATTTAATCCACTATAACAGCAGTTGAGTAGTAGAAGCAACAAATCAAAAGGTCGTCTGAAAACCCGAAATACGGTTTTCAGACGACCTTTTTCTTACACTTTACGGTTTAAACGAACCTTATCCGCCGTAATAGGCTTTGGTCAGGATTTCCTCCATGTCGGCAACCAATGCCAGACGCGGGTTGGCGGGGGTGCATTGGTCTTCAAAGGACAGCATTGCCAGTTCTTTGCGGCCGTCGATGAAGGTTTTTTCGTCGATGCCCTGCTCTTTGAACGACATTTTGATGCCGACGTTGACCGCCAGTTCATGACAGGCGCGGGCGAAGGATTCTACGCCTTCGGCCGGGGTGGCGCACGGCAGGCCTAAGGTACGGGCGATTTCCTGATATTTCAGGTCGGCTTTGTAATAGTTGTACTTCGGCCAGGTGGCGGTTTTCTGCGGGCGCGTGCCGTTGTAGCGGATGACGTGCGGCAGCAGGATGGCGTTGGCGCGGCCGTGCGGAACGTGGTATTTGCCGCCGATTTTGTGCGCCATCGAGTGGTTGATGCCGAGGAATGCGTTGGAGAACGCCATGCCTGCGATGGTGGAGGCGTTGTGCATGTGTTCGCGCGCTTCGGGGTCGGACGCGCCGTGTTTGTAGGAGCGTTCGAGGTATTGGAACACGAGCTTGATGGCTTGCAGGGCGAGGCCGTCGGTAAAATCGTTGGCGAGCACGGAAACGTATGCTTCTACGGCGTGGGTCAGTACGTCCAGACCGGTGTCGGCGGTTACGCCGGCGGGAACGGTCATGGTAAACGCGGGATCGACGATGGCGATGGTCGGGGTCAGCGAGTAGTCGGCGATGGGGTATTTTTTGTCGCCGTCGCTGATGACGGTAAACGGCGTGACTTCGGAGCCGGTGCCCGATGTGGTGGGGATACCGATGAATTTGGCTTTGCGGCCCAACTCGGGGAAGCGGAAGGCGCGTTTGCGGATGTCCATGAATTTTTGGACGAGGTCTTCAAAATCGACTTGGGGCTGTTCGTAGAAGAGCCACATGGCTTTTGCCGCGTCCATCGGCGAGCCGCCGCCCAGCGCGATGATGGTGTCGGGCTGGAAGCTGCGCATCAAATCGGTGCCTTTATAGACGGTTTGGACGCTCGGATCGGCTTCGACGTCGGTGAAAAGCTGGATGGTTACTTTGTTTTTGCGTTGGTGGAGCTGGTGGGTTACTTTATCGACGAAGCCCAAATCGACCATCGAACGGTCGGTCACAATCATGACTTTTTCGCAGTCTTTCATGTCTTGCAGGTATTGGATGGAATCGCGCTCGAAATAGATTTTGGCGGGTACTTTGAACCATTGCATGTTGTTTCTCCGACGGCCTACTTTTTTGATGTTTAACAGGTTGACTGCGCTGACGTTGCCGCCGACGGAGTTTTTGCCGTAAGAGCCGCAGCCCAAGGTCAGGGACGGCAGGAAGGCGTTGTAAACGTCGCCGATGCCGCCGAAGGTGGAGGGCGAGTTCCAAATCACGCGCAGGGCTTTGACGCGGGTGCCGAAGGTTTTTGCCAATTCTTGATCAGCGGTATGGATGGCGGCGGAGTGTCCCAAGCCGTCGAAGGCGACCATTTGTTCGGCAAACTGCAAACCTTGTTCGGTGGAATCTGCTTTAAGCATCGCCAGTACGGGCGAGAGCTTCTCGCGGGTCAGCGGCTCGTTGGGGCCGACTTCGCGGCATTCGGCGATGATGATGTTGGTTTTTTCAGGCACTTTAAACCCTGCCTGTTCGGCAATCCACGCTGCCGGTTTGCCCACAACGGCGGAATTGAGTTTCGCGCCGCCGCAGTTGGCGCAGTTTGCCGTGACGCCGAAGATGAAGTCTTCGAGCATGGCTTTTTCTTTTTTGTTGGCGAAGTACACGCCGTAGGATTTGAACTCTTCGACCAGCTCTTTATAAATCTCTTTGTCGGCAATGACGGCTTGTTCGCTGGCGCAAATCATGCCGTTGTCGAACGCTTTGGACATCACGATGTCGTGTGCCGCCTGCTGGATGTTTGCCGTTTTTTCGACATAGGCAGGCACGTTGCCCGCCCCGACGCCGAGCGCGGGTTTGCCGCAGGAATAAGCGGCTTCCACCATTGCATTGCCGCCGGTCGCCAAAATCGTCGCCACGCCCGGATGCTTCATCAGCGCGGAAGTGCCTTCCATAGACGGTTTTTCAATCCACTGGATGCAGTTTTCCGGCGCGCCGGCGGCAATCGCGGCATCGCGCACGATTTGGGCGGCGTGGGCGGAACACTGCTGGGCGGAAGGGTGGAACGAGAAAATAATCGGATTGCGGGTTTTCAGCGCAATCAGGGATTTGAAAATGGTGGTGGAAGTCGGATTGGTGGTCGGCACGATACCGCAAACGACCCCGACCGGATCGGCGATTTCGGTAATGCCGGTTACATCGTCTTCGCTGATGACGCCCACGGTTTTCAAATCGCGCAGGCGGCGCACGACGTTTTCGCAGGCAAACAGGTTTTTGGTCGCCTTATCTTCAAATACACCGCGTCCCGTTTCTTCGACCGCGTGCATGGCGAGTACACCATGTTTGTCCAGCGCGGCAATGGAGGCTTTGGCAACGATATAATCAATCTGCTCCTGATTCAGCTTGCGAAACTCGTCCAACGAGCGCAAACCCTTTTCAACCAAACTGTTGACCTCGGCTACGGCGGGGCTGACGACATTGTCGGCTGATGCGTTCATGGTGTATCTCCTTGATATAAGGTGGCAATAAAGTCGATAAATTTTCACTACGATTACTATAAGTAATTTTGTTACATTCCTCTTTGACTTACATCACAAACCATGCATGCTGTTTTCAGACGACCTCTTTCAGGATTTTTCTGTTTTTAATACATTGAAATAAAATCATTTTAACGAGTTTGATAAAAGGGGCTGCCGAGTCTTCCCCCTTTGCCATATCGCTATTGTTTTACCCGCTGCAATTCATATGAAAATGAAATTTTTTGAATTTTGTATCGAAATTACAAAACAACCTTTCAAACAAAATTTGCAGGCAAAACGGACAAGGTCGTCTGAAAACCAAATTAAAGTTTTCAGACGACCTTGTCGCATATTCACAAGAGATTGTCGGGAAAACGATAGTTTTTTTCTACAATTTCAGATATTAAACTTATAAAATACAACCATTCTCATTTGTACAATGAACGGAGAAATTGATGTTCCGACCCAATCTGACCGCTGCCGCTGTTGTGGCCGCTTTATCTTCCACTGTATTTGCCGCCGAAACGGTCGAGCTGGATACTGTCCATGTGAAGGGGCAGCGTTCGTATAACGCGATTGCCACCGAGAAAAACGGCGATTACAGCTCGTTTGCCGCCACTGTCGGCACAAAAATCCCCGCTTCTTTGCGCGAAATTCCGCAATCTGTCAGCATCATCACCAATCAGCAGGTAAAAGACCGCAACGTCGATACCTTTGACCAGTTGGCGCGCAAAACGCCGGGCCTGCGCGTGTTGAGCAATGACGACGGACGCTCGTCAGTTTATGCGCGCGGTTACGAATACAGCGAATACAACATCGACGGTCTGCCTGCGCAGATGCAGAGTATCAACGGCACGCTGCCCAACCTGTTTGCTTTCGACCGCGTCGAAGTGATGCGCGGCCCGAGCGGCTTGTTCGACAGCAGCGGCGAGATGGGCGGTATTGTGAATTTGGTGCGCAAACGCCCGACCAAAGAGTTCCAAGGCCATGCAGCGGCAGGGTTCGGTACGCACAAACAATATAAAGCCGAAGCCGACGTTTCAGGTCCCCTGAACGCTGACGGCAGCGTGCGCGGCCGTGTGATGGCGCAGACTTCGGGCGCGTCTCCCCGTCCTGCCGAGAAAAACAACCACCACGAAACCTTCTACGCGGCGGCGGATTGGGACATCAATCCCGACACGACTTTGGGCGTAGGCTATCTCTACCAACAACGCCACCTCGCGCCATATAACGGCCTGCCCGTCGGCAGCAGTGGCAATTTGCTGTCCCTGCCCAACCACACTTTTGTCGGCGCGGATTGGAACAAATTCAAAATGAACAGCCATGACGTGTTCGCCGATTTGAAACATTATTTTGACGACGGCGGCTACGGCAAAATCGGTATGCGCTATTCCGACCGCGATGCCGACTCCAACTACACCTTCGCCGCCAAAAAACTTTCTGCCGACAATAAGGCGGACGTTACCGGCTTAGGTACGGAAATCAAACAGAAAGCCTTCGCGGTTGACGCAAGTTACAGCCGTCCGTTTGCCTTGGGCAACACCGCAAACGAACTTGTCGTCGGCGCGGACTACAACCGCTTGCGCAGCACCAACGAACAAGGTCGTGCAGCCGTTGCGCGCAATGTCGCCTTGGGCGATTTCCGCTCCGTTCCCTATGTCAACCTGATGCAGAACGCCCGTGCCGGCGCGCGCGGTTACAGCCATACCGTCGCTACCGAAAACCTTGACGAATTCGGCGTTTACGGCAAATCCGTCTTCCATCCGGTCGACAGGCTGTCGCTCATTGGCGGCTGGCGTTTGGGACACTACAAAATCGAAGCGGGCGACGGCGACGAGTTGCACAAAGCCAGCAAAACCAAGTTCACCGGCTACGCAGGCGCAGTTTACGACTTGAACGACAACAACAGCCTCTACGCCAGCTTCTCCCAACTCTACACGCCGCAAACCAGCCTCGGCACCGACGGCAACCTGCTTAAAGCGCGGGAAGGCAACCAGTTTGAAGTCGGCTACAAAGGCAGCTACATGGACGACCGCCTCAACACCCGCGTCTCCCTCTACCGCCTGAAAGACAAAAACGCCGCCGCACCGCTGAACCCGAACAACCGCAACACCCGTTACGCCGCCTTGGGCAAACGCGTGATGGAAGGCGTTGAGACCGAAATCAGCGGCGCGATTACACCGAAATGGCAAATCCACGCAGGTTACAGCTATCTGCACAGCCAAATCAAAACCGCCGCCAACGCCCGCGACGACGGCATCTTCCTGCTGATGCCCAAACACAGCGCAAACCTGTGGACGACTTACGAAGTTACGCCAAAGCTGACCCTCGGCGGCGGCGTGAACGCGATGAGCAGCATCTCCTCGGCGGCAGGGCTGCGCGCAGGCGGCTACGCCACATTCGACGCCATGGCGGCATACCGCTTCACGCCCAAACTGAAGCTGCAAATCAACGCCGACAACATCTTCAACCGCCACTACTACGCCCGCGTCGGCAGCGCAAACACCTTCAACATTCCCGGCTCGGAGCGCAGCCTGATGGCAAACCTCCGCTACGACTTCTAAAAACGGGAAAAGCAAAAGGAAAACAAATCACCGCCAAAAACCAGAAGACCAACACATTACGGAAACAGACCGGACAGGCAGGGCACACCACCTGTCCGGTTTTATCATTCATGTCCCATGTTTGACATAGAGAAAACGGCAGATATAGCCCAAAGGTCGTCTGAAACATCCGACAACCCGATAACACACACAACACACCCCACCAACACAACCGACAACCCCGCCATGACCTCACGCACCGCACATTGGCAAGCCGCCCGCCTGCTGCAAGCCAAAGAAACCCACATCCGCTCCAAGCACACCGGCCGCAACTACCGCATCCAAACCGCCGCTATCGGCAGCCCGCCCCCGCAAGGCTATCCCGTCCTCCATATCCTCGACGGCGACGCCTTCTTCCCCGCCGCCCTCAGCATGGCGCAATCCCTGCTCATCAACCCCATGACCCGAAGCCGCGCCGCCTGCCTCATCGTCAGCATCGGCTACCCCAACGGCGAAGTCCGCGACCTGACCCAACGCGCCCTCGACTACACACCACCACTGCCCGAAACCGCCACCGAAGCGGAACGCCGCCAATACGGACAAGCCGACCGCTTCGCCGCCTTCCTCGACCGAGAACTTGCCCCCGCCCTTGCCGCCAAATACCCCGTCAACCCCAAAGAACAAGCCCTGTTCGGACACTCCTTCGGCGCATTGTTCGGACTCTATTCCCTCTTCACCGCCCCCGACCGCTTCAAACACAACCTGCTCGCCTCCCCCTCCGTCTGGTGGCACGACCGCCGCGTCCTCGACTTCCTCCCGTCCGCCCTCCCCGCCGACACCGCCGTCCGCATCAGCGTCGGCGAACACGAAGGCCGCAGCAACCGCCCCGAACAAATCGGCAGGGAAATGGTCGCCCAAGCCAAACTGCTTGCCGGCACCCTCCAACACCTCGGCGCAGACGCACAATTCACCCTCTACCCCAACGCCAACCACGGCAACACCCCCTTTTACGCCCTCCCCGACCACATCGAATACCTCCGCCAAGCGTGGCAGAAAAAATAAACCGGCAGGAAAACGACAAGCCGTATGCCCAACAAACAGGAATACGGCTTGAGTGATAGCGGTTGGGGATTTTCAGACGACCTTGATTCAATTTTTTATGCAATCGACGTAGGTTTTATTCAATTAAATTGGAAATCCAACCCGTAGCGTGGGCTTCGCCCACGAAATCTACTATCTAACAATCCAAATCAGACAACAGCCGAATGGGCTTTCATTTCAGCATTCATCCCGTGGGCGAAGCCCACGCTACTTGTTGCTGCAACGACAACTTGTCCCTTCCCCGTCCGGCGGGGGAAGGTTAGGATGGGGGTGGCCTTTTGGGTTTATAGTGGATTAACTTTAAACCAGTACGGCGTTGCCTTGCCGTACTATCTGTACTGTCTGCGGCTTCGTCGCCTTGTCCTGATTTAAAGTTAATCCACTATAGGTTAAATCAAATTCGTACAACCCATAGAGCCACCCTCTCCCCAACCCTCTCCCGCCAGACGGGAGAGGGAGCGGGTTACCAGTCGAAACGAGGTCGTCTGAAAACTCTGAGAGTTGAGTTTTGGAGAAACTCGTTCACCCTCGTTTTCAGACGACCTTTATTCAATCAATACAGGCTTGGGACTCAAGTAGCGTGGGCTTTGCCCACGAAATCCACCACCTAATAATCTGAATCAGTTATCTTTGTCCGTGTATTCATCTCATGAGCAAAGCCCACGCTACGGGAGATCTTTGCAAAAAAAACCTTCCTGTCATCGGTAATCCGGATTTATTCTGTCTGAATCTTTTTTCTAAAAATCTTAGTGATTAACCATCCCAGTAAAAACCACCAAATTGCATTCAGAAAGATAAATACCCAATTGGCTAACGGGCCATTTACATAATTGGAAACGAATAAGGACAAAATGGAAAAGGGAAAGGCTAAGACGAAGAGAAGAAAACCTCCCCAGCTCCCCTCTGTACTATCACCCAAAATAACCATTGATGCGATTAGATAGATTAATGCCAACAAGATACCTAATTTATTTTTAAAGAAAGACATATATCACTTCCTCTTGTTTTCTATAAGTATAAAGCACAAATCAAAACGTTAACCAAGTCGGGCGCAGCGTTCCATATGAGCGGACGCTTCCGCGGCATCTCCGGTAAAAGGCTGCAATCGGTTTATGTTCAGGAAAAGCGATATCTGTCCAACAGCAGGCTGCGCATTACCCGCAAACCCCTGATTGGCGGCAAATGGAAAACCTCCGGCACCACTAATCGACAAGCTCGGAAGAAACCTAATCCGTAGCGTGGGCTTCGCCCGCGAACCTGCTGCCTGAAAATTCGAATCGGATGGTTGTCTTTATCTTCATTTCGCGGGCAAAGCCCACGCTACGGGTCGTCTGAAAACCTGTTTTCAATTTTCAGACGACCTTCTTGCAACGTCCACCTTTTCTGTGCTCAAACCGTCCTAACGCTCGATGCCGCCACACAACCGCTCGACGATTTCCGCTGCGCTGCCGGGGCGGCACAATCCTGCGTTTTGTCCTGCCCAAAATGGGGAAAAGTCATAGCAGCCTTGTTTTTCGGCGGCGGCTTTCAATGCTCCGACGGCTGCGCCTGCCAAGGGGAACGGTAGCGCTGCGTCATTCATCGGACCGGCTTCGCGTATGAAACGGTTGTAAAGTCCGCGCGCTGCGCCGCCGCTGAACAAGTTGGTCACTACGGTATCTTCGGGACGGGCGGCTTGGATGGCGGCGCGGTGGGCGGGTTTGATCAGGGCTTCGTCTGCAAGCAGGAAGGCGGTTCCGACCTGCACTGCGGACGCGCCCAATCCCAACGCGGCGCGGACGGCAGCGGCATCAGAAACGCCACCCGCGGCTATGACGGGCAGGCGCACGGCCTTGCGGACGGCGGGCAACAGGTCGAACAAGCCGCTTTGGCTGTCGGGATGGCGGTTTAAAAACCATCCCCGATGACCGCCCGCTTCCCACGCTTGGGCTATCACGACATCCGCGCCGTTTTGCTCCAGCCAAACGGCTTCTTCGACCGTCGTCGCGCTGCTCCACACTTCTGCGCCCGTCGCTTTAACGCGCTGCAAGTATTCGGGCGCGGGCAAGCCGAAGTGGAAGCTGACCACAGGCGGACGGTAACGTTCCACACATGCCAACGCGTCGGCATCAAACGGCTGCCGTCCGCCGCCGCTGGGAATGTCGTTTTCCGTCAGCCCGTAAGCCTCGAAATACGGACGCAACACGGCAAACCAGGCATCGTATTGCGCGCGTTCGGCAGACGGCGTGCGGTGGGCGAAAAAGTTGAGGTTGTACGGACGGCCGCCGCCTTCCTGCTTCATCCGTGCCAATGCTTTTTCCAAACCTGCGGTGTCATACATCGCCCCCGCCAACGAACCCAAAGCGCCGGTTTTGCCGACAGCCAAAGGCAGCTCTGTGTCATGCGCAAACGCCATCGGTGCTTGAATCAGCGGATAGCGCAGTGAGGATAAAATGCGGCTCATATCTGTTTCTCCTTGTCATTGGTTTCATCTGTTTCGTCAGCCTCTTTGAATATTTTTAAATATCGAGTGGCAGGCTGACGATGTGGCACAAACCCGATTTTGCCACAAAAAATAGTCGGATATGCTGCAAGGTCGTCTGAAAACGAACCACCGCGTTTGGTTTTAATGTTTTGTTTGAATAGTGTGTCTGCGAAACTGAGAATGCTCAGAAAGCAAACCCGTCCCATTCCATCCGATATAGAAAAAGGTCGTCTGAAAACCCTGTTTCGGGTTTTCAGACGACCTTTGCTTTGCCTTCAAACAGGCTTTACATCGAGATTACCATTGGTAGCCGACACCTGCGGTCGCGCCGTAGTGGCCGCGCGAGTTGCCGGTAGCGGTACCTTTGATGATCCAGTTGCCGCCGTCGGAGATGCTGGAGAAGCCGACTGCGTAGCCGCTTTCACCGCGGTATACGCCGCCTGCAACCGCCATCATGCTCTTACCCGGCAGGTAGGCTTGCGGCAGACCGGCGACCGCCATTGCTGCTGCGGTACCGGCTTTAGAGTCGCTTTCAACATTGTCGATACGTTGGTTGATTTGGTCACCCATGTTCACCACGTAATTGCCAATGTTGGTCACGCTTTGGTTAATCGCCTGGTTGGTGTAATACAACTGGCTGCCGTTGATCGCATCGGTCGAATCCGCCGATACCACACCTGCCGCCACACCTTGTACCTGACGGGTTTCGTCCGTGCCGTTGCCGACGGTGACGACGCCGGCGACTTTGTTCGCTGCGGCAGCCGAACCTGCTTTGCCTGCCACGGCTTTGTCGT
>KV797098.1 GCA_001809325.1 Neisseria sp. HMSC077D05
CACCCGTTTCGGTTACACCGAATACGGCGATCTCGAAACCGTTACCGATGCGCTGGGCCATACCACCCGCCACCACTACGACGCAGCAGGCAACCCCGTCCGTACCGACTATCCCGACGGCAGTCACGAAACCTTCGAATACGACCGCCTCAACCGTCTGACCGCCCACATCGACGGACTCGGTGCCAAAACCGCCTACGAACTCGCAGTGGACGGACTGCCGCTCAAACGCACCAACGCGCTGGGCCATACCTTCGCCTACGCCTACGACAAAGCCCGCCGTCTGACCGTCCTCACCAACGAAAACGGCGAAACCTACCGTCTCGATTACGA
>KV797099.1 GCA_001809325.1 Neisseria sp. HMSC077D05
CGAACCTGCTTTGCCTGCCACGGCTTTGTCGTTCAGGCCGCCGTAGGTGTAGGCTTCGCCTTTGGCCGCATCAGCCGTATGGATGCCTTGGGTTTGGGCGCGGTCGCCGAGGTAGACGGAGTCGTTGACCGTGGCTTTGATGTTGCTGCCCAGTGCGTAGGCGTTGTCGGCGGATACGTTATTGTTGTTACCGATGGAGTAAGAACTGTTGCCGCTTACTACGGTCGGGTCACCGATGGCGCCGGAGTTTTTGCCGCTGACGATGTTGCCGGTACCGATGGCGATGGTGTTCTCGGCGTTGGCTTTGGCGCCTTTACCGATGGCGATGGCGTTGGTGCCTTTGGAGGCGGCTTGGAAGCCGACTGCCGTGGCGTATGCGCCGCTCGCGCTGGAGTCTTCGCTGTTGCGTGCCTGTACGTCGGGGTTCACTTCGCCGTCGTTGGTATGGAAGAACTTGATACCTTGTTCGTTCATACGGCCTACGGCTTCGATGACGTTGTTGGTCACGTACATGCCTTGGTCTTCGACGTTGTAGGTCACGAGGCTGTAACCGTTGGACTGGGCAATCTTGGTCTCGTTCGTAACGTTGGTCACGTTCGGGTTGGTGCTGTTGTCCACGAGGGTAATGTTTTTGATATTACCCAAGCCTGCTTTGCCGTCTGCTTCGACTGACGGCGGTGCGGTGTTGACGTTGCCGCCGTTGCTGCCGATCAGTTCGTAAACTTGGTGCAGTTGTCCGCCGTTGACGGCATCGGTGCTGCCTGCGGCGACGGTGCCTGCGGCGACGCCGGTCACTTTCTTACCGCCTGCGTTGATACCGTCGGCAGTGATGTTGACATCGCCTGCTTTCAGACCGTCTTTGCCCAG
>KV797100.1 GCA_001809325.1 Neisseria sp. HMSC077D05
TAGCGGACCAGCGGACTGCCGACCCGGACCGCCTCGCCGAAGACCGGCAAACCTTCCAACAGCGACACCGACAGCAGCCGCATTTTGGGCGACTGCTCATCCGCCACATTGCCGAAGTTCAGCGAGAACACCCGGCCGTTGCCGTCGATGACGTACTGCGGCAGACCGGTCAGCGGATGATAGACGAAACGCTGATGGTTGCCGTTGGCGTCTTCCACCGCCACCAGCGGGAAGAGGGTGGAATCTTCGTCCGAGCCGTCTTCCGCCACCGCCAAAGGCGCAAAACGCAGCGCTATCGAACCGTCCAGCGACGCGATGACATAATGCCCGTCAGGATTCTTGCTGAACCAAATCTGTTCGCTCTCGAACAAGACCGGTTCCTCGTCGTCTTCATCGACTTCCGGCAGCGGGAACAAACGGCCCTGATCGTCGATATAGGCCAATCCCG
>KV797101.1 GCA_001809325.1 Neisseria sp. HMSC077D05
GATCGCCGTATTCGGTGTAACCGAAACGGGTGGTTTCGCCGGTACAGTCGGTAAAGCAGACGAGCTGGTCGAGGGTGTCGTAGTGTAGGTGTCGGGTTTTGCCTAAGGCGTCGGTAATGGTTTCGGGCAGCCATCGGGCGTTGTAGCCGTAGCTTGTGGTGTAACCGGCGGGGTCGGTGATGCTGATGAGGTTGCCGCGTCCGTCGTAGGTATAGGCGGTAATCCTGCCTGCGGGATTGTTGACGGCAACCGGCAGGTTGAGGGTTTCGT